>JANQGO010000064.1 GCA_028277285.1 Alphaproteobacteria bacterium
CAACATCCTGTCCATCGCCGGATCCGATCCATCGGGCGGCGCCGGCACGCAGGCCGATATCAAGGCGATCGGCGCCAATCGCGGCTATGCCATGGCGGCGATTACCGCGCTGACCGTGCAGAACACCCAGGGCGTGTGCGGGTTCGAGACGGTGGCCCCTCACATGGTCAGCGCTCAGATCGCGGCGATCCGCGACGATATTCGCATCGCCGCGGTGAAGATCGGCATGCTCGGCACCGCCGACATCGCCGTGGCGGTCGCCGACGCGCTGGACGGGCTGGCCGCGCCCATCGTTTTGGACCCGGTCATGGTGGCCAAGGGCGGCGACCGGCTTCTGGCCGCCGACGCGGTGGCGGCGTTGCGCGAGCGGCTGTTGCCAATGGCCGCGGTGATCACGCCGAACCTGCCCGAGGCCGCTGACCTGCTGGGCCGGGCGCCCGCGCACGACCTGGCCGGGATGAAGGACGCGGCCCGACGGTTGCGGGCGCTCGGTCCCGCGGCGGTCCTGATCAAGGGCGGGCATCTCGACGCGGGTGACTGCCCCGATCTGCTGGCCTATGCCGGCGGGGACCTATGTCTCGACGGCGTGCGCTACGACACGCGCAACACCCACGGCACCGGCTGCACGCTCTCGTCCGCGCTGGCTTGTCATCTGGGCCATGGCCGCCCGCTGCCCGAGGCTGCCGCCCGCGCCAAGGCCTATACCGCCGCGGCGATCGCCGCGGCCAACCGACTGGACGTCGGCCGTGGTCACGGCCCCACCCATCACGGCCACCCGTTTAACGGAGATACATCATGACCTTCATCGAAGACGTGCTGGCAGAGAATGCCGAGCTCTGCGAGGCGATCCGCACCATGCCCTTCAATCGGGCGCTTAGCGACGGCACGCTGCCGCGCGAGGCGTTCCGCCACTACATTATCCAAGACGCCCTTTACCTCGAAGGTTTCGCCCGGGCGCTAGCCATGGCGGCGGCGCGCGCGCCCGAGGCGGACGGCGTGCGCCAGCTCGCGCAATCGGCCGCCGGCGCCATCGCGGTGGAACGCCGGATCCACGAGCACTTCATCGGTCTTTACGGCGTCAGCGCCGAGTGCTTCGCGACCACGCCACTTACGCCGGTCTGCGAGCATTACGTGAACTTTCTCGTCGCCACGGCTGCGACCCGTGGCGTGGCCGAGGCGGTGGCGGCGCTTCTGCCATGTTTCTGGATCTATCGTGACGTGGGCTGGGCGATCCACAGGCAGGCGGATGCCGACAATCCGTATCGTGCCTGGATCGACACCTACGCAGGCGACGATTTCGATGCGGCTGTCGAAGCCGCCTGCACACTGGCCGACAGTCTCGCTCTAAGCGCAGGGGCGCAGGAACGGCGGCGTATGCACGGCGCCTTCGCCAAGAGCGCGCTGCTTGAATGGATGTTCTGGGACAGCGCTTGGCACCAGCACACCTGGCCCAATCCGGTGGCCGGACCCGCCGGGTATGCGGGATGATTCAATTCCCTTCGTTCGGTTTGTGGCCGGCATCCAGCATCGTCGCAAAGCCTGCGACTACTCCCGGAACGACCGGTTGACGCTGCCGACGATCGGGTCGAGCAGGTAGTCAAGCGCGGTGCGTTCGCCGGTCAAGATCAGCACCTCGGCCGGCATGCCGGGGATCAGTTCGACATCCGTCAGTCGCGCCATCTGGTCAGCGCCGATCTCGACGCGCGCTTCATAGTAGTCGTCGCCGCTGGCCTGATCGTTCAAGAGATCGGCCGAGATCGTCACGACCCTGCCGTGGAGTGTCGGCGTCGTCCGCTGGCTGAGCCCGCTCATCCGGACTTCTGCGGAATGACCGACAAAGACGTTCTCGATATCGTCGGGCCGCACACGCGCCTTGATCGTCAAGGAGTCGTCAAGCGGCACGATATGCATGATATCGTCGCCGGGCGCGATGACCCCGCCAACGGTGTGGACGCTGAGGCCCAGGATCGTGCCGGCCGTCGGCGCGTGGATGTCGATGCGGTCCAGCAGGTCCGTGGCGCCGATCATGCGCTGCTCGAGATCGAAGATCTGGGCCTGAACGTCGCGTAACTCGGCGACGATCTGCTCCTGCATGGACTTTTCGAGCTGCAGGATCTGCAGTTCGGCCTCTCCGATGGCCGCCTGGGTGCGGGCAATGGAAGCGAGATCCTCGCCGCGCTCGCCGCGCAGGCGTTCTGCTTCTCGCTCCAGGGCAAGGATGCGGCTGCGCGTGACATAACCTTCTTCGAACAGGTCGCGCAGACCCGAAAGCTCCTGCTCAATCAGTTCGAGCTGGCGCAGCCGTGCATCCTGTTGCACGGAGAATCCGTCGATCTCGTCGCGCAGCTGCTCGATGCGTTGGCGCAGAATCTCCGTTTCACCGGTCAAACTCTCCTGGCGTGCCCCGAAGAGGAGTCTTTGGCCGGCCAGGACCATGTCCAGTTCCGGGTTGCCCTCTCGTGCCAGGAGGTCGGCGGGAAAGACGACCTCGGCGGCACCGTCGCGTTCGGCGATCAACCTTGCCTCTGTGGCGACGGCTAGATCAAGCTGGCCGCCGATAATGAGCTGCGTCGCCTGCGCGCGCGTCGCGTCGAGTTGCAGAAGCAATTGGCCGCGTTCGACCACATCACCTTCGCGCACGAAGATTTCTTCGACGATTCCCCCTTCCAGATGCTGAATCGTACGCCAGTTGCTGTCCACCGCAACGACGCCTGGCGCGATCGCCGCGCTGTCGAGCTGTGCCGTGGCGGCCCACGTTCCGATGCCGCCGAACAACATCAAGACGACGACGCAGCCAACCAGCGTGAGACCACGGGTCGCCGTCTTGCGCGCCGGAACGATCTCCCGACCGTCGGAACTCAACAACGTCATGCTCATGACAATCCCCCTGATTGCCGGCCCGCGTTTCACGTTTCGCTCGGCAACGGTTAGTCAACCAATCCACCGGCATTACATCGCGCGATAGGCCGGCGTCTTCCCTTCTACGCTGCCTGTTCGAATCGGATCGTTTGCCTTAGCGGCGCATCAGTGAATCGCCGTGCAGGTTTTATCCTCAACGATGACAGTTTTTCTATTCTGCGGCGTCGCTGGCGGGCGCTTTGTACACAGATCCATTGCAGAGTCTTGCCACGGCGGCTCCGTCCACACTTCACGTTTATCGTGTGTCATGTCCGCGTCATCGTTCGGTCAACGGGCCGTCAAACACCGCTGTTAACTCTTTTTGCGTCAGCTCCGGTGAAGGGGGGAGCCGACGCGAGTAACGCGGGCTGCAAGGCTCGTTCAGCAACGATTAGAAGGCACCATCTGGTCGCCGGTAACGCGGAAGCAACGGCTTCCGGCGGCGGCTTCGTTCGCGCAAATCGACAGGGCAGGAGACTCTCATGGCACGCGACTTTTTCGGATTTGGCGGGTTCGGCGGTTACGGCGGGTTCGGTAAGTTTGGCTGGTTCGGCAAGGGCGGCAAGAAGTCAGACATCGAGCTTTCACTGGTCGGAACATTTGATTCCGGGCTCGGCGAAGACTCGTCCGAAATCCTGGCGCACGATCCCGACAGCCAGCGTCTCTTCGTGACCAACTCCGGCACCGACACAGTCGATATCATCGACTTCTCCGACCCCGCACAGATGACGCGAATCGGCTCGATCGACGTCAGCATGATCAACGGCGAAACGACCGGCGGACCCAACAGTGTCGCCGTCGCCAACGGTATTGTCGCGATTGCCGTCGAGGCGGACGATCAGACCGATCCCGGCCTTGTCGCGTTCTATGACGCGGACGGCAACTTCTTAGGCTCGGTCGAGGTCGGCCCCTTGCCCGACATGCTGACCTTTACCCCCGATGGCCAGAAGATCCTGGTCGCCAACGAAGGCGAACCCGATGGTGGCGTGGATCCCAAGGGATCCGTCAGCATCATCGACCTATCCGGCGGTATCGGGGCAGCCACAGTGCAGACCGCCGGCTTCACCGCTTTCGACGCCCAGCAGGCTGACCTGGAAGCCGCGGGCCTGCGCATCTTCGAAGGCAAGGTGCTGTCCGACGATGTCGAGCCCGAGTACATCGCGATCTCCGAGGACGGCACCACGGCCTTCATCACCCTGCAGGAGGCTAATGCGGTCGCGGTGCTGGATATCGCCAGCGCGACGATCACGGAGATTCAGCCGCTTGGCGCCAAGGACCATTCGCAGCCCGGCAACGGTCTAGACCCCAGCGACCGCGACGGCGGCATCAACATCGACGAGGTCCCGGTCTTCGGCCTTTACATGCCCGATGCCATCGCGTCGTATGAGAGCAACGGCAAGACCTATTACGTTACGGCCAATGAAGGCGACGCGCGCGACGAGGACGATCGCGTCGGTGACCTGGCCCTCGACCCCACCGCCTTTCCCAACGCGGCGGAGCTGCAGCAGGACGAGAATTTGGGCCGCTTGGAGGTGTCGACCATCGACGGCGATACCGATGGCGACGGCGACTATGACCAGCTCTTCGCCTACGGCGCGCGTTCGTTTTCGATCTGGGACGAGGACGGCAACCTGGTGTTCGACAGCGGCGACATGATCGCCCAGATCACGGCTGAACTGACACCGGAACTGTTCAACGCCAACGATGGCGATCCCGGGGAGTTCGACGCCCGTTCCGACGCCAAGGGCGCGGAGCCCGAATCGGTCGTCGTCGGCGAGGTCGATGGCCACACGTACGCCTTTGTCGGTCTGGAGCGCGCCGGCGGTGGCGTCATGGTGTTTGACATCACCGATCCCAAGAAGGTCGAGTTCGTGCAGTACATCCGCACCGACGGCGACATCGCGCCTGAAGGTCTTGCCTTCATCTCCGCCGAGGACAGTCCGATCGACGTGCCGCTTCTGGCCGTATCCAACGAAGTGTCGGGAACCACCTCGGTCTACGAGATCAGCTTCGACGGGGAAAAGATCTTTGGCCGCAGAACCGATGACCTCCTGGAGGGAACCGCCGGTGACGATCGGATACTCGGTTTCGGCGGCGACGACGACATGTTTGGTTTTGGCGGCGACGACGACATGAGGGGCGGTCGCGGCGACGATGACGCCTATGGCGGCTTCGGCGACGACAACATCAAGGGCGAGAAGGGCGACGACAACCTCTTTGGCGAAGGCGGCAACGACTATCTCGACGGTGGCCGCGGCGACGACCACATGGAAGGCGGCGACGGCGACGACAGGAGCAAAGGCGGCCGTGGCGACGATCACCACGATGGCGGCGAGGGGACTGACACGGCTGTCTTCTCCGGCAAACGCGCCAACTACGAGATCGATTTCGACAACGGCACGGTGACCGATCTGCGCGGGCGCTGGTGGGACGACGGCACCGACACCTTCGTCAACATCGAGTTCTTGGAGTTCCGCGACGAGACGGTGGAGGTGCCGGGAACGACGGAACCGGCCTTCACCCTGCAGATCCTGCATGCCTCGGACCTGGAAGGTGGCGTTGACGCGATCGGACGCGCGCCCAATTTCGCCGCCATTGTCGATACGTTGGAGGACGAGTACGAGAACACGGTCCTGATCTCGGCCGGCGACAATTACATTCCCGGCCCTCTGTTCAACGCCGCCGGTGATGGCGGGACCTTCAATCCGCTGTTTGAGGGTTTCTACAACCAGTACTTCGGGTTGATCGACGTTTCCCTGGTCGACCTCGCGGCAGACACCGACGGCAACGGGTTCTTCAGCAACGATGAGCTGGACGCCTTCATCCTGGCGAACCCGGGCATCAACGCCTCGGACATCTATGTCGTCGACATCAACGGCGACGGCACGCCCGATTACTTCGACGAGATCGACAACTCGGAAGGTCGGGTCGACATCTCGATCATGAACATCCTGGGCTTCGATGCCACCGCCGTCGGCAATCACGAGTTCGACAACGGCTCCGACGCCTTCGAGAACATCGTCAACTACGACTCCGAGGAGGGTAACTCGCTCTCCAGTATCGACGAACAGTCGATCCTGGACGAGTTCGGGCCCGACGCCGTCAACTACCTGCAGGAAGTGGACTGGCCTGGCGCGCAGTTCCCCTATCTCTCGGCCAACCTGGACTTCTCGGGCGACGGCGATATCGGCAGCCTGTTCACGCCCGAGATCCTGGCGAACACGGCATTTTTGAGCGATCTTCTGAGTGCGCGCGACAACCCGGCGGACCCGACCCAGACGGCATCGGACAGCAACGATTCAAAGATCGCGCCAGCCACGATCATTGAAGAAAACGGCGAGTACATCGGCGTCGTCGGCGCGACGACCCAGTTGCTGGAGAGCCTATCCTCGCCCACCGGTACGTCGGTGGTCGGCGGCCCGTTCACCGCCAATGACATGCAGCAGCTTGCCGACGTCCTGCAGCCGATCATCGATGATCTGACGGCTGGTGACGCGGCGAACGGCCGCCCGCCGGTCAACAAGATCATCCTGACATCGCATCTGCAGCAGATTGAGCTGGAGACCGAGCTTGCCGGCCTTTTGTCGGGGATCGATGTCATCATCGCCGGCGGCTCCGATACCTTGCTGGCAGATGAGACGGACCGGCTCCGCCCCGGCGATACCGCGGACGATACCTATCCGGTGCTGGCCCAGGATGCGGACGGCAACCCGGTTGCCATCGTCTCGACCGACGGCGAGTACTCCTATGTCGGTCGCCTGGTCATCGAGTTCGACGCCGACGGCAACATCATCCCCGAAAGCATCGATGCCGATGTGTCCGGCGCCTATGCCACCGACGATCAGAGCGTGCTTGACGTTACCGGCGCCGGCGATGTCGACGCGGCGATCGCCGAGAGCGAGAAAGCGACGGACGTCAAGAAGCTAACCGATGCCGCCCAGCAGGTGGTGACCGAGCGTGACGGCAACGTGTTCGGCGAAACCGATGTCTTCATCGACGGTGTGCGCGGCAGTGTGCGCACCGAAGAGACGAACATGGGTAACCTGACCGCCGACGCCAACCTGGCGCAGGCCCAGTCCATCGACGACACGGTGCTCGTCTCGCTGAAGAACGGCGGCGGTATCCGCGCGCCGATCGGCGAGGTCGACGCCCAGGGCAACGAGTTGCCGCCGCAGGAAAACCCGCTTTCCGGCAAGGAAGAGGGTGAGGTCTCCCAGCTCGATATCGAGAACACCCTGCGCTTCAACAACGGGCTCGTTCTGGTAACGCTGACGCCGGAACAACTGCTCGAGGTTCTCGAACACGCGGTATCGGCGACAGGGCCGGGCGCCACACCCGGACAGTTCGCCCAGGTCGGTGGACTGAGCTTCTCGTTCGATCCCGACCAGCCCGCGGGCGATCGGGTGCAAAGCGTCGCGCTGGTTGATGAGTCCGGCAACAAGACAACGGTCGTCGAAAACGGCGAGGTGGCCGCGGGCGCTCCGGACGCCATCCGGATTGTCACGCTCGACTTCCTGGAGAACGGCGGTGACGGCTATCCCTATCCGGACTTCCGGGCGGCCGATGAGGCCTTCTACGACCGCGTCTTCCTGGAGGACATTGACCCGACCACCGTGCCGGGCGCGTTGGACGGCAATGCCGATTTCGCCGCATTCGGCTCGGAACAGGACGCGCTTGCCGAGTTCCTGGCGGAGAATCATCCGGTAGCCGACGGCAGCCCGGACGGTCCGAGCGATTTCATGGCAGCCGAGACGCCGCCGGAGGAGGACGAGCGCGTCCAGAACCTTTCCGTGCGTGACGATACGGTGCTTGAGGGCGGCTCCGGACCCGCGGGCATCGTTATCAACGAGGTCCGGACCGACCAGACGAGCACGGACAACGACGAGTACTTCGAACTGTTCGGCGAACCCGGCGCGTCGCTTGACGGTCTCACCTACATCGTCATCGGCGACGGTACCGGCGGCAGCGGCGTGATCGAGAACGTGACCGATCTCTCCGGTTTCTCGCTCGATGCGAACGGCTTCTTCACGGTCGCCGAGGGCACGTTCGGCCTGGGCACCGCCGATCTGACCACCACGCTTGCGTTCGAGAACAACGACAACGTGACGCACCTTCTGGTGCGCGACTTCACCGGCGCGGTCGGTGACGATCTGGATACCAATGACGACGGCACGCCCGAGACGGCGCCGTGGTCGGAGGTCCTGGACTCCGTCGCCATCATTGATGAGGTTGGCGGCGGCGACCTTGTCTACAGCACGACGCAGGTCGGGCCCAACGGCAGTTTTGCCCCCGGTCATATCTTCCGCCTGCCTGACGGCACCGGCGACTGGCAGATCGGCGAGTTCGATCCGGCGGCCGGCAGCGATACGCCGGGCGAGGCGAACTCCGACGTGGGCACCGGGCCCCTGGCGCTGGCGATCTATGAGATCCAGGGCGCCGGCCACCGTTCGCCCCATGAAGGGGCGCTGGTGGCGACCGCGGGTATCGTGACGGCCATCGATTCCGGCGGTTTCTATATCCAAGACGCCGCCGGCGACGGTGACATCGCGACCTCCGACGGCATCTACGTGCTTGCCGACACGACCGGCATTGCGGTCGGCGACGAGGTCGCGGTCGAAGGCTCGGTTGAGGAGCAGCAGTTCGGGGCCGATCTCTCGCTGACGCGGATCGTCGCCTCGAGCACAACGGTCAACTCAAGCGGCAACGCCGTTCCGGATGCGGTCGTTCTCGGTGTCGACCGGGTCCAGCCCGACGACGTCATCGACGACGACGGTCTGACCAGCTTCGATCCCGCAGACGACGCGATCGACTTCCTGGAGAGCCTGGAAGGCATGCTGGTCGAGGTCAACGACCCGCTCGCCGTGGCCGGCACCAACCGCTTCGACGAGGTCGCGTTGATCGCCAACCGGGGCGGCGAGTCCGGCTCAGGCATCCTGAACGCGGTCATCAGCGACGGCGATTTCAACCCGGAAATCCTGCTGGCCAACGACAGCATTGTGACCGAGCCGAACGTCACGACCGGCGACCGTTTCGACGGCAACCCGGTCGGAGTGATCGACTACAGCTTTGGTGCGTACAAGTTGGAATTGACCGAGACACCATCGGTGATTTCCGGCGGCCGTACGCCGGAGACCACCAGCCTTGCGGGCGACGACACGCATATGACGATCGCGACCTACAACGCCTTCAACCTGGATCCCAGCGACGGGACGCCGGGTGGTGGCGCCGATCAGCTGGACGCGTTGGCACAGAGCATCGTCAACAATCTGGGCTCGCCCGACGTCATTGCCCTGCAGGAAATCCAGGACAACACCGGCACCACCGACGACGGTGTTGTCGATGCCAACCTGACGCTTCAGGAGCTGACACAGGCGATCTTCCTGGCCGGCGGGCCGCTCTACACCTTCGCCCAGATCAATCCGGGCGATAACGAAGACGGCGGCGCGCCTGGTTCGAACATCCGCAACGCCATCCTCTACAACGCCGAGCGTGTTGAGCTGGATCCGGCCTCGCTGCAGCGCATCGAGGACAGCGCGTTCAACGAAGACGGCGACGGGACGCCGGCCCAGGAGGCCTATGAAGGTACCCGCAAGCCTCTGGTCGCGGAGTTCACCTTCCTGGCCACCGGCGAGACGGTCACGGTAATCGCCAATCACCTGAAGTCGAAAACCCAGGACGATGCCCTGTTCGGGGAGAACCAGCCGCCGGTCCAGAACACGTTGGACCAGCGCGTCGATCAGGCCGAGGCGGTCAACCAGTTCGTCGCCGACCTGTTGGCCACCGATCCGGACGCCAACGTCATCGTGCTGGGCGACATGAACGACTTCCAATTCTCCGACACGCTGGCGGCGATGGCGAACGGCAATGGCGGCGACGCCGAGCTGATCAACCTGATCGACAGCCTGCCGACGGAAGATCAATACACCTTCATCTTCAACGGTAACTCACAGGTGCTCGATCACATCCTGGTCACGACCGGAATCAACGACCGGGGTGCTGATGTCGACATCGTCCATACCAACCTGGATTTCGGCTTCCCCAGCGATAATCCAAGTGACCACGATCCGGTTGTCGCGCGTGTCGATCTGAGCGACGACATGGCGATGGCCTGATCGTTCCTGTACCGCTCCGGGCCGCCAGAAACGGCCTGGAGCGCTGGTTTCCCGTGCCTTGGGGAAGGCGGCAAAAGCCGCTTTCCCCTTGCTGGTTCTAAAGGACAAGACGTGACGGCCAATTCTGATGCGTAACCCGACGGACAACTCTGCTCTGCGCCAAGCGCTGCGCGCCGCCAGACGACTCTTTGTCGTCATCGGGGGTTTTAGTTTCTTCATCAACATGTTGATGCTGGTCGCACCGCTCTACATGCTCCAGGTCTATGACAGGGTGTTGACGTCGCGCAGCTACGACACGCTGATGGCGCTGACGGTCCTGGCCGTCGGCCTGATCGCCATCAGTGGGTTTCTGGAGTTCGTGCGGTCGAGGCTGTTGGGCAGGCTGGGCAACCGCTTGGACGAGGATATCAACGGGCCGGTCTTCACGGCGCTGATCGACAGCCAGTTGCGCGGGCGTACCGCCAATGGCGCCCATTTCCTGCGTGATGTCGACTCGTTGCGAAGCTTCCTGACCGGGCCTGGTTTGACGGCGTTCTTCGATGCGCCGTGGACGCCCATTTTCATTCTTGTGATCTTCATGTTCCATCCGTTGCTCGGCGTGGTCGCGCTGGTTGGCGCGGCGCTGCTGTTCATGCTCGCGGTGATCTCCGAGTTGATCACACGTACGCCCTTGCAGCGCTCCACCGGGCACATGCTGGAAGCCCATGAGTTCGCGAACTCGGTGCTGCGCAATGTCGAGGCGATTCGCGCGATGGGCATGATGGGACGGGTTCGCGCCCGTTGGCTCGATCTGCACGGTCACGGTCTGGCGTTGCAAGGCCGCGCCACCGACCGGGCGGGCACGTTGACCGCAATGGCGAAGTTTATCCGCCCGTGTCTGCAGGTCGCCATGCTGGGCATGGGCGCGTGGCTTGCGCTGCAGGAGATCATCACGCCGGGTGTCATGATTGCCGCGGCGATCATCATGGGCCGCGCCCTGGCACCGGTCGAATCGGCGATCAACAACTGGCGTCAGTTCATTGCCGCGCGCGGTGCGCACGGCCGCCTCAAGAGCCTTTTGGAAGCAAACCCGCCGGTCCAGGAACCGCTGGCTTTGCCAGCGCCGGTGGGGCAGGTCAACGTGACGAATCTGATGGCCATGCCGCCCAAGGGCAACGAACCCATCCTGCAGGGCATCAGCTTCGATCTGAAGCCCGG
>JANQGO010000110.1 GCA_028277285.1 Alphaproteobacteria bacterium
GATCATCGCCGCCTGGGCGATCGGCTGGTTGCCGGCGGTAAAGCCGGTGATCGCGCGCCCCAGGATCAAGAGCCACAGGCTGTTCACGTAGAGCGCGACCAGGGTAATGGCATAGCCGGTCAGCGCGCCGCCGAGACAGATGAGCAACGCGTTCTTGCGCCCGATCGAATCGGAGACCTTCGCGACATAAACCACGCCCAGAAACCAGGAAAGAAAGAAGATCCCGATCACCAGCCCATAGTCGAAATGGCGTGTGGCCATGGTGGTGCCGTGGGGCAGGAAGCCGGTCGACGGGTCCATGATCAACGTGTTGATGATCGGAAACACCAGTCCCTGACCGATCAGGTCGACGAAGACGACGAACATCAAGGTGATCTTGGCCATCGCCGACATGTCATCGCCCCCCTGCGTGACCGCTGCTGTACGATAAGTCAGTCATCGACTAGGCATGGTCGGCCCAGCCGAGTCAAGGTCCGGCACCATCACTGTCTCGTGGAGCCAGCATTAGCGCGCGTCTAGTCTTCTTGGTGTTCCGCGGAGAGCCGCTCGGCGGCCAGCTTCTTCAACGCCAGCCGGTCGACCTTGCCGGCCGGATTGACCGGCATGGTGTCCAGCACAAGGATTACCTCCGGCGCCTTGTAGCCGACCCTTTCCCGCGCGAAGCGGATGATGTCCTGAACGCGGGGTCTGTCGACACCGTCAACCAGTGTCACATAGGCCCAGACGTTCTCGCCATGCACTTCGTCATGCACGCCGACGACGCCGGCAAGGTCGACCGCCGGATGGGCCATGACGACTTCCTCGATGTCCTGCGGCGCGATGTTGGAACCGTCGTGAACGATGATCTGTTTCTTGCGGCCGCGAAACCAGAAGTAACCGTCGGCATCGACACGCATCACGTCACCGGTGTCGAACCAACCGTCGACAAAGGCGGCCGCCGTCGCTTCGGCGTTGTTCCAGTAACCGATCATCACCGGCGCGCCGCTGACCCACAGCTTGCCGTCGACATCCGCCGCAACTTCCTTGCCGCTATCGTCGCGAATGCTGAGCGTGAAACCGGGCGTGACCATGCCGGTCGATCCCCTCTTGGCGACCGGCTGCGAAAGATTGAACAGGCAGGCGGTCGCTTCCGTCAGGCCATAGGTCTCGTTGATGACCAATCCGGTGCGTTCGGTGAACTCCTCTTCGACACTGGCGGGGAACTTGTCACCGCCACTCATGCACAGGCGCACGGACGCGAAGTCTTCCCGTGTCGCGCCGTGGTCGCGTTCCAGGTCGATCAGCGCCGACGGCAAACTCAAAAAAACGCTCGGACGGTTGTCGCGCAGCAGCGACAGGATCTCATCGCCATCCACGCTATGCGCGATGATCACGCGTGAGGTCGCGGCAAACGCGGCAAAGGACGTGACCAGCGACCCGACATGCGCGATCGAACCGCCGGGAAACACCGCGTCCTCGCCGGTCACTTCCATGGCCCGCGACCAGCTCGCGACGACGGAGCCGAACGAGAAGAGGCTGTGGGTCACGCCCTTCGGCTTGCCGGTGCTGCCGGAGGTGAAGAACACCAGCGCCGGCGCGTCGATGTCGGGATCGGGAAGCTCGACTGGCGGTTTGGCGCCCACGATCAGGTTCTCCAATTGACCCGCGCCGTCCAGCGGGCCGTCAAACGCGATGAGCCCCAGCGGCAACTGGCCGGCCAGAGCGCTTGCCCGGACATCGCCGGCGCGCTCGGCGTGGGCCAGCAGGATCGACGCGCCGCTGACGTCCAGGGCGTAGTCGATCTCGGGCGCCGTATAACGGTAGTTCAACGGTGTCACGACCAGACCGGCCCTGAGACAGGCAAGGTAATGCAGCAGGAGTTCGCCACGGTTGGGCATCAGCGAGGCGACGCGGTCGCCTCGGCGCAAACCCATCGCGACGAGTTGGGCGGCGAGGGTATCGATGTCGCGTTCCAGCTCGCGCCACGTCCACGACCTGGACGGCGAAACCAACGCGGTCTCGTTCGGCTTGTCGGCCAAGGCTGGCGCCAGCAGATCGGTCAGATCGGCGGGTCCTGGCAAAACTGGTCCGGCAATCGGCATGGCTTAACCTCCCAGTCTTGCCGACGGACGTCAATCGCGGGGCGGCGCCGGCGTTGTGCTGGGCCTCAGACGGCCGTCAGGTGGTTGTCCCACATGCGTTTCGGTCCGGCGCAGGTGGTCAGGCTGTCGGTTGCGACGTCATAGACCATCATGGCGCCGGTGCCCGACGACAACAGGAACCGGCCCGGTGCCGCGAGCGGCGCGGCGCCGCAGACGTCGGGGATCTGGCGGTGCGCGATCAGGCTGAGGTCCTCGATGCGCCAGAACGTCACGAGGTAACCGGGCGCCGATGTCAGCGCGATCACCGTGCCGCCGCTATCGATCACGACGCTGCCGCAGTAGTTTTTCATGGTCGGCACGACCGGCTCGCCGTCGTCGATGAAGGCGAGGGGGCCTTGGCCGTCCCATGTCGCCAGCAGGGGCACGAGATCGCCCGGCGCGCCCTGGTACTGGATCGCGATCGCCAGGCGGCCGTCGGCGGCAACCGCCAGATGGCGCAGGCTCAATTGATGCAACACTTCCGGCGGCGAGGCCGATGCAACCAGTGAACCATCTTGGCTGTCGAGCAGCACCACCGACGACACCATGGTGTCCAGATTAAGTTTGGTGCGGCCGCTGTCGGGGTGCGTGCGGATGCCGCCATTGGCGACGGCAATCTGCGCGCCGCCGGGCATCAGAACGATCTCGTGGGGTTCCAGGCCGTGGCTCGACCACTCGCCGAGCCGGCGAAAGCCGTCGGTGGCGTCATAGATGCCGATGCGCCCGGTGCTGTTCTCGAAGTCGTTCTCCGACGCAAACAGCCGTGTGCCATCAGCGGAAAAAACGCCGTGCCCATAGAAATGCCGGTCCGGCCGGCTGTCGATCTGGGTGACTGCCTTGCCGGCGCCGAGGTCGATAACGGTAGCGAAGCGGCCTGGACGCCGGGCGAAGACAACGGCGGTTCTCTTGTCCGGCGTCAGGCACAGACCGTGACCACGGCTGGGCAATGTGACGTCGACAAGCGTATCGCCGTTGCCGGCCACGATGCCGGCATGGGCCGCGCCGTCGTGGTCGCTCCAGGCGCTGGCAATGGCCGTTGGCCGGTCAGTCGCCGTCAAGGCTGTTGAACCCCAGAACCAGATCGAGCGCGCCGGCGATGTCGCCGGCGACCAGGCCGTGCGCCGTCTCGACCTGCACAACGATCCGTTCAAGCTGCTCGCGACCGGCTTCCTCTTCGACCAGCGGTGGCAGATCGGCGCCCAGCGCCTGCGTGGTCGCCAGCGCTTGGGCCATTGCGTCTTGCAACTTCTCGGAAACCGGTCGGAAGCCGGCTTCGATGACCAGCGTCTCGATCCTGTTTTCGCCGCCATACATGTCGCTCAGCGACGACAGATTGGTGGCGATGTGGGTCAGGCTGCCGCCGCTGCGCCATGTCTCGGACGTGCGCGGGCGCGCCTTGGCCAGGCTTTCGCCCAGCGGCGTGGCGAGCTTGCGCTGGGCAATGAACTCAAGCTGCACCGCCATGGCGCCGACGAAGGCGGCGGTGACGGCGGCGGGGTCGCCGTAGCGTGCGCCGGGTCCGGGCGACAGGAGAGCGGCGCCCGTCGATCCCTCCGGCCCCCAGGCACCGGCGACCGTGTCCGTCATGGTGGCGAGGTTGTTGCCGATCGCGGCGGCAAGCGCGCCGCCATAGCTTCCGGGTTCGACCGCCTCGACAAACAACAGGCGTTCAAGCGCCGGGAAACCTTGAAGGGCGACGCTCGCATCGGCCAGGACGGTGGGGTCGAGCAGGTCCTGGCGTTCGTCGCGCAGGGCCTCGCCAAGCTGCTTGCCGACGCGGTTACGTTTGTCGGGCCAGAACTGGATGCGAAAGTCGCGCATCTCTTCTTCGAGCGCGCCAAAGCGCAAATGCTGCACCGCCATCCACGCAGCGATGGCATCGTGGAACGCTGTTGTCGCATCTCCAAGCGTCGCGTCGCTTTCGTTGAACGCGACCAGGGTCTCGGCCTGTTTATGCGCCGCCTCGGCAAACCGTTTGAAGCGCGGCAAGGCGTAATCGGCGACCAGCTTGCTGTTGACGTCGGCGAAGCGGGTCTGCGCGACGGGTTCACCGGCCAAGAGCGTCGCGGGACGCCAAACAGGTGCCAGGCCGGCGACCGCCAAACCCTTCAGCACGCGGCGGCGCCGGCCCATCAGAGCGACTCCAGAAAGCGCAGCAGCGCCGCACGGTCTTGCGGATCCATGGCGGCGAACGTGTCGCGCGCCTCCTGTGCCTCGCCGCCGTGCCAAAGGATGGCTTCGGTCAGATTGCGCGCGCGCCCGTCATGCAGAAAGAAGGTGTGGCCGCTGACCGTCTCGGTCAGGCCGATACCCCATAGCGGCGGCGTCCGCCATTCGCTGCCGGATGCGCGGCCTTCCGGCCGGCCGTCGGCCAGGCCTTCGCCCATGTCGTGCAGCAGAAGGTCCGTATAGGGCCAGATCAGCTGGTGCGACAGCTCCGGGCGGTCGTCGAGCGTCAAGGTGACGTATTTCGGCGTGTGACAGGCAATGCACCCGGTTTCGTAGAACAGTTCTTTGCCCGCCAGCACCGTGGGATCGTCGACATCGCGGCGCGCGGGAACGGCCAGGTTGCGCGTATAGAACAGCACCAGCTCCATCATCTCCGCGGTCGCCTCGTGCCCATTTTCGTCATTGCCGTCGTGGGCGGCACGACAGGCCGGCTGGTTCTCGGTGCAGTCGCCCCAGGCATAGGGCGAGAGCGGCGTCGACAGGCCGACATCGCCGGTAAAGGCGTGGCTGTTCTGCTGGTTCAGGAACGGCTCGCCCGCCTTCCAGCCGAAGCGGCCCAGCGTCACCTCGCCCAGTTCCTCGCTCCACACCATGTTGGGACGCCCGGAAATGCCGTCGCCGTCGGCGTCGTCCGGATCGGCCTGGGCCAGGATGTCCTCGGGGTCGATGGCTTCAAGCAGACCCAGCCCGATCATCTGGGGCGCCACGCGCGGCGACATCATGACGTCGGGGTGCATCGCGCCGTAGCCGAGGTCGCTGATCGCATAGGTCGGCGTGCGCAGCATCACGGTCTCACCGCCGGCCAGCTCGACCGGGAATTCCTCGTAGGTCACGACCATGCGTCCTTCGCCCGCCATGCCACCGATGGCGAAGTCCTGAAGCTGACCGCCATAGGTCGGCTCTGGAATGACATTGGCGCGCCCGTCTTCCAGCAACGCGGCGTGTTCTTCGGTTTGCGGCGGGATACTGAGGCGCAGAAACATCGAGATCGCGTTGTCTTCCGGCCAGTTCGCCGACGGCGGGTGACCGCGCCCGTCCTTCAGGTGGCAGCGCTGGCAGGCGCGCGCGTTGTAGAGCGGACCCAGGCCGTCGGCCGAGCGGGTCGATGCCGGTGCCGTCACCCAGACGCGCTTGAAGAACCCGTTGCCGACCGAGAACAGCAGCCGCTGCTCGGACGTGATGTTGGTGGCGGGCTGCGAAAAGACGTTGGCGTTGATCGTCCCGCGAAACGTCCCGGCGCCGCCCTGGTTGGTCTCGTATCGCTCAGCCGCTGTGAAATCCGTGGTCGGCGCGACAACGGCGGCGTTTTCCTGGTTCGGCGTGCTGGCGACGGCCGCCGCATAGAGACCGGCGATCGTCAGTAGCGTGGCAAGAATGATGGTGCGCATGGCAATTCGCTAAATGAAAAGGGCCGGACACGCAAAGGGGCATAAGCGTATCCGGCCCTCGTCGATCGCCGGCTTCTTACTGGAAGACGGCGTCAGGATCATCAAGGCTGTCGGAGCCCTCAATCTCAATCGAACCCAGGTCCAGTGACGCGACCACGGTTTCGATCGCGCGTGTCTGGGCGGTCAACGCGTTCACGACGTTGTCGATCAGCATGTTCCCGGCATCGTTGCCTTCGCCCAGCATCTGGTCATAGGCCTTGCCGGCTTCCGCCGTCTTGACCATTTCCAGCATCGCCGCGTTGGTTGCGTTCAGCGAGGCCTGCATGGCGTCGTTGGCCGCGGGGTCCTGTTCGGCGACCAGATCCGAAAGACTGGGGCCCGAGATGACCGAACCGTCAACGCGGGTGTAGTGGCCGCTATAGACGTTCACCATGCCCTGCTGATTGTAGAAGTGTGACCAGTGCGTGTTGTCCGAGAAGCAGTCATGCTCTTCCTCGGGGTCGTGCAGCATCAGGCCAAGCTTCATGCGTTCGCCGGCCAGCTCGCCATAGCTCAGGCTGCCCAGGCCGGTCAGCATCATGGAAAGACCCTGTTCGGGCGCACCCTCCATCACCGCCGCGCGGGCCGCGCCATCGGCGCCCCACTGCGCGACCATTTCCTTGAGGTCATCGATCAAGAGCTCACTGGCGGCCAGCAGATAGGCGGCGCGCCGGTCGCAGTTGCCGCCGGTGCAGTTGGCGGGGTCGAAGTCGGTCGCCGGACGGTCACCGGCGCCGGGACCGGTACCGTAAAGGTCCTGGCCCCACAGCATGAATTCGATGGCGTGATAGCCGGTCGAGACGTTGGCTTCGATGCCGTCGATCTCGTGCAGGTCCTGCAAAAGCGCCATGTCGATGGTCGACGCATCGATCTCGACGCCGCCGATGCGCAGCTGCGCGTTCGCGACCACGTTGGCGGTGTAATAGGGGTTCTCGTCCGACTCCTCGCCGTAACTTACGACCTCGACATAGTCGAGCAGGCCTTCATCCAAGGGCCAGGCGTTGACGCGGCCTTCCCAGTCATCGACCAGCGGATTGCCGAAGCGGTAGGCCTCGGACTGCTGATAGGGCACGCGGGCCTGGCGCCAGGCTTCGCGCGCCTCGGCCAGATGCCGTTCGTCCGGCATCGCGACCAGCGCCTCGACCGCGTTGTGCATCTGTTCGGCGCGCAGCAGCGAGTCGGCATAGGTCGCTTCGGCGATATCGGCATAGGTCGTCAGGACGGCATTGGCGTCCACGTCGGCCAGGGCAGGCGCCGTCCACAGGGTCGCCGCGGCAGCGACGGCGGCAAGACTGGTTCTTCGCATGGTTGTCCCCACAGGTGTTCGTTCACGGAGAGTCTTATCCGCAAATGAGAATGATTTGCAATAACAAAAAAGGACGTTCCGGTACGCACGGCCGTCCTGTCGCGCGAAGCCTCCGCCGCGTGGCCCATGTCTCACCTGAAGAGATGCTGGTGCTAGGTGCGGATTTCCGTGACCGCCTGGCGCACGATCGGTTCGGCCTCCGGCCACGACATGCCCGGCGACAGCCGCTGGTCGTAGAGCAGGCGGAACAGGATGCGGTCGTGATCGGTCAGCGCCATGTTGGGACTGGAGTCGTTGAAGATCGACGGCTCCACATCGTCGGAGTCGTTGAACAGGCCCATTGCCTGGGTCAGCTCCTCGATGATGCAGGCGCGCACAATGAACCGTCCGAGGTCGGTCGGGATCAAGATGACCGCCGCGACGATTTCGTTGGGACGTTCGTCGGACGTGACGATGCGGCCGTAGCAGGTCGCCTGATCTTCCATCTCCTTGGTCAGCTTTTCCATGAACCGTTCGCTGGAAAAGAAGGGAGAATAGACGTCGCGATAGGTCGTCACCGCCTCGTTGAACGGATCGGGCGAAAAGATGACAACCACGTTGGCCTTGTCTTCCGGGCCGACGATATTGATGGGCAGGCGGCTCATCTCCGACATCTCGTCAAGATGGACCAGTGTGTATTCGAGGTAGCGGTCGGTGACATCGCCGACCAGGGCGACGTTCAGCGGTTCTTCCCAGCGGGTCAGCCGGCGCGAGCGTTTGTCGGGGTCGAACTCGCGGTAGAACGCGATTGTCTCGAAGTTGTCGACATAGTCGTTGTCGCTGAGCTCGGCCGACGTTTTGGGCGACTGGCAGGCGCCCAAAAGAACCATGGCGGCGCCGCACAGGACCGCAAGCGGCGCGCTTGCCCGCCGGCACGGCTTCAGCTCGTTCGATATCGCCATGTCGTTCTCGGCCGGTCGGCCCACTTACAAGTGTCCGTTCAGAAACGTGCTCATACGCTCCCAGGCCTGGTTCGCGCAAGCGGTGTCGTAGATGCCTTCGGCCCGCTCGTTGAAGAACGCGTGCTGAGCGTCGTAGCGGAAGAGTTCGTAGTCGACGCCGCCGGCCTTCAACGCGCCTTCCAGTTCGTCGACCGCGGCCGGCGTGCACCAGTCGTCGATGTTGGCGAAATGACCCTGGAACGGCACCTTGATGGTGGCGGGGTCGGCAAAGGAGGCGGGCGGAATGCCATAGAAGCAGACCGCCGCGTCGGTCTCCGGCACATGGACCGCGGCGGCGATGGTCAGCGCCCCGCCCATGCAAAAGCCCATCACCGCGACCTTGCCGCTGGTTTGTTTCAGGTGTTGCACCGCGCCGCGCAGGTCTTCGTGGGTGGCGCCGGGAAAATCGAGGCCTTCCATCATATGGTTGGCTTCATCCGGCTCCGTCGTGACCCGGCCTTCATAAAGGTCCGGCGCGATGGCGTTATAGCCGGCCCGGGCGAAGCGGTCGGCGACGCCGCAGATCTGATCGTTCAGACCCCACCACTCCTGAATCACGACGACACCCGGCCGGCCGTCGCCGGCAAGCGCCTGATAACCCTTGGTCTTGCCGCCATCGGGACGCGCAAACTCGATCAAGCCGCCCATGCTCTCCCTTTCCAATCCTGTCAACCACTTGCCATGACTGGGAAAATTGTCGCACGACGGGGCGAATCCGACAAGCGCTCAGCGCTCACGTTCAAGCGATGAGCAGAAATTCATCGGCCGCGTCGCCGCTTGGACGCGGGCGCTCCAGCCCCGCCCGTTACGCATCTGTTGACCGAGCCGGGGGAAGCCACTATGTCAGATGTTCCACGCCCGATGGCGCCTTGCGTCCCCATCGTCTAGTGGCCTAGGACATCGGCCTCTCACGCCGAAAACGGGGGTTCGAGTCCCCCTGGGGACGCCAAAGCCACAACCCATGTACTCTCATGTTCGCGCGCCGTTCCCTGGCGTCGCTCGCCGGTCGTTCCCGTGACCAGCGCCAGGATCGCCTTGGCTGCGCCGGCGCGCACAAGGCAGCCCCCCTCGATCATTCGATGCGCGTCTGTTCATTGGCCTCGTCCGCAGCCTCTTCGGCTGCTTGGCGTGCCAATGAGCGCGCTCCCGCCAGTATCAGTCGGGTCCCGTCACATGGGCGGCGTGATCTGAGCTCGATAAGACCGGAGCACGGCAAAGGAGGGGCCGTCGCCGGAGAGGGGCCGGAACCGTGCTGACGTTTGATGGGCCCCTCGCTGGCGAACGACGTTCGCCTATGGGGCTGCTTCTCCGATGCACTCGAACAAGCACCGATGGCCGTGTAGAACAGATGTCCACTTAGCAGCCAGAACGGACATGGTGGCAAGGCTCAGACGACGTCGGTTACCGGCTAAGGTCGAACTTTGACTCGGATCGTTGAACAGTTCCGCTTCTAACCCAAAGCGGAATTGCCGGAACCCACAATCCTGGGCAACAATAGTCGGCTGGGTGTGCACAACCTGAGATTGGAGCATGGCGCGCCATGGCGGAGAAGAATGATCTCGGTCTAAAGCTGGAAGACTGCGTGAACGACACCTGCCCATGGTCAGGTGACCCGGTGTCCGGCGATTCACTGACATGTTACAAAGGCATGGTCGTGGGTTTCTGTAACCCGGGGTGCCGTGACAAGTTTGACGCTGCGATCAAGCATTTTGATGCGCAGAGAGAGACGACCGCCTAGCGCCAATAGGCGGCAGGTGGTTAAGCGTTGTGTGCCAACGTCACGAAAAACGCGCCAACGCCCTGAACAATTCGATTGCGCCACGCGACGTGGTCGTTCCAAAAGACGCTAGTGATTGAGCTGCCGCCCAAAAGGCGCAGCTAAGAGAGTGGAGTTCCGTCGCGTGGATACATTTGACGTCATCATCGTCGGTGCCGGTTCTGCTGGCTGCGTCTTGGCCAATCGCCTCAGCGAAGACGGCAGATTGTCGATCCTGCTGCTTGAAGCCGGAGGGCGGGACTGGAGCCCAATGATCCATGTGCCCATTGGCTACGGCCATTCGTACTTCAACCCTCGGATCAACTGGAAGTACACGAGCGAAGCCGATCCCGGCATTGCCGGTCGTCAAGCTTACTGGCCGCGGGGCAAGGTGCTGGGCGGCTCAAGCGCGATCAATGCGATGGTCTGGGTGCGCGGCCTGCCCAACGACTTCGACGATTGGGTTGCGGCCGGCGCAGACGGGTGGGGTTGGGACACCGCCCAACGCTACTTCAAGAAGCTTGAAACCTGGTCGCGTGGCGGTGATGCGGTTCGCGGCGGCGACGGGCCGCTGTGGGTTCAGGATGTCGCCGATCAGGTCCATCCGCTTTGCAGCACCTACCTGGAGGCAGCGCGTCAGTTGGATCTGCCGATCACCGATGATTACAACGGCGCCGAAACCGAGGGCGCGGCGATCTATCAGTTGAGCACGCATCACGGTGTCCGCGCGTCGGCCGCCAAGTGCTACCTTCACCCGGCCCGAGGTCGGAAGAACCTGACGGTCGTGACCCGCGCCCATGTCACCGGCCTTGACATCGAAGACGGCCGGGCGACGGGGGTCCGTTGTCTCGTGAAGGGTCGCTCAATGAGCGCCCGCGCACGGGCAACCGTCATTCTGTCGGCCGGTGCGGTCAATTCGCCGCAGCTGCTGCAACTCTCCGGCGTTGGACCGGGGGCGGTGTTGCGCGACAAGGGTGTGAGCGTCAAGCGCGACATGCCGGCCGTAGGCCGTCATCTGCAGGATCACCTGGGCCTCGACTTTTACTTTCGCTCCCGCGTACCGACCCTCAATGAGTTGCTTCGGCCCTGGCACATGCGGATCTGGCAAGGACTTCGCTACACGCTGACACGAAAGGGGCCCCTATCGCTCAGCGTCAATCAGGCGGGCGGCTTCTTCAAGACCCGCGCCGATCTTGCAGCGCCCAATGTGCAACTCTACTTCAACCCGGTCAGCTATACCCGTGGGTCCAAGAAAAAGCGGGCACTGATGAGCCCCGACCCGTTTCCCGGACTGTTGATCGGCTACAACATGTGCCGTCCGACCAGCCGTGGAGAGATCACGATCCAATCTGACGATCCCTTCGAGCAACCGGCGATCAGACCGAACTACCTGTCAACCAACGACGATATCGCTGACGTCCTTGAGGCGTCTCACTTCGTCCGCCGCCTCAGTGAGGCGCCGGCCCTTCAGGCCATCATAGAAAGCGAGATCGCGCCAGGCGCCGACATTCAAACCGACGAAGGGTATCTGGAACACATCCGAGCGACATCCTCGTCCGTGTTTCATCCATGCTCGACCTGCCGGATCGGCCAGAACGAACAGGACTCCGTTGTCGATCCCCGTCTGCGCGCGCACGGTATCGAAGGCCTGCGGG
Organism: Alphaproteobacteria bacterium; assembly: GCA_028277285.1. Lineage (GTDB taxonomy): Bacteria > Pseudomonadota > Alphaproteobacteria > SP197 > SP197 > JANQGO01. Next base: position 11,474 of record JANQGO010000110.1, read on the forward strand.
TCGTCGACGCGTCAGTCTTTCCGAATGTGACATCCGGCAACATCAATGCGCCCGTCATCATGGTCGCGGAGCGCGCGTCGGATATCATTCTTGAGGATCTGCTCTAACTATTTGATCGAGAGCGGATTCACGCGATTAAGCAGAGCCACTGAGCGGCTCTGATTTATCGCGATCCGCTCTAGCGTGGCGCGCCTCGACGTCGCGGTACGATCTCGTCGATTGGGCTAATCGGATCCACCCAGCCCTTCACCGAAATGCGCGACGTGGACGGCGGTGAGTTTCGGGCGAGCCATGATGGACTCTGCCATGGCGACCAGTTTCGGGATTTCGGCGCGCATCCATGCCGGATCCTCGAACCAGTTCATCAGCATCCAGACATATATGTCGACGACTCCGAAATCCGTACCGAACAGATACGGGCCCTCGCCGACCTCGTCTTCTATCATTCGGTAATGCCGGCGGGCGTACTCTGTCGCCGCGGCCTCGATGCCGCTGGCATGCGACGGATCGGTCGAGTAGCGGTCTGAGTAGCCGCGCCGCAATTCGCCTTCGTACAGATTGGTCGCGGCGAATAGCAACCAGCGATTGGTTTGCGCCCGTTCCGACGTGCCCGGCTTCGGCGCCAGGCCCGCTTCGGGATGCGCGTCGGCCAGATGAAGCAGGATCGCCGCGCTTTCGGTCATGACCGAGCCGTCGGGCAGTTGCAGTGTGGGCAACTGTTGGCGCGGATTGATCTTGGTGAACCAGTCTGATTGCAGGTCACCGCCATCGTAGTCGATGGCAACCAACTCGAACGGCGCTCCGATCTCGGTGAGCGCGGCTTGGACGCAGGCGCTGCCCGTGCCCGGTGAGTTGTACAGTTTGTAAGTCATGCGTTTCCTCCGGTTCTTCGCTGGCATCCGACGGCATAGCCTTGGGCGGCATTGTCACGAAAACCCGACGAGGTGCAACGGCGGCGCTGCCGTTGGTCCATCTCAAAACCTAGATTCGCGCAGAGATGTTCGTCGATTGTGGCCGAGGATGCGTGGGAACTGACCAACCCGGGGCATTAACGCGGCGCGCCTCGGGATCTGCTTCTTGCGAAGGTCGCGATCGATCATGCGTCGCTCCCAGCAAGGTCATCCGCGACATGTGCCATGGCGAATGCGCGAACCCGCTCGAGCATGAGCGAGAGGCCGTTCGCGCGATGCGGCGAAAGATGCTCGGCGAGACCGATCTCGTCGATGAATGACGGCGAGGTCGCCAGGATCTGATCGGGCTGACGTCCGGAATAGACCTTAAGCAATAGGGCAATGAGCCCAGCGACGATGGCGGAGTCACTTGTCGCCTCGAAATAGAGCTTGCCGCTGCGATAGTCGGCGACGAGCCAGACACCGGCCTGACAGCCATAGAGCCGGTTGGCCTCGATCTGTTTCGCCTCTGGGAATGGCGGTAGCTGGCGCCCCAGTTCGATCAGATACTGGTAGCGCTCAGTCCAACTGTCGAGATATTCAAAGGTCTCCACGATGGACCGCTGGGCATCCGCCACAGTTTCGTCCGATGCCGGCGTCGCTTGCATAGGGAGCCCCATCTAACCGGTCCTTCGCCACGCCGAACCGTCGGCGCGATCCTCGACGGCAGTGCCGAGCGCAGCGAGTTCGGCACGGAGTCGATCGGCGGTGGCGTGGTCTCTTGCCGGGCGGGCATTGCCGATGTGGGCGAGGTTGTAAACGGTCGGCCCGCAGACATACATCGTCACGTGATCGGGGTTTGCCGGCACGAACGGCTCTTTCGCTCGCTTCATGGTGTTGGTCAGGGACAGCGTCATTGCTGCGTTTCCTCGCGCCGAGGACGGCCCGGCAGCTCGACATAGAACCCGCCGCCGTCAGCTTCGGGCAATGGACGAAAGCGAGCGATGAGTCCGCGCTTACGCGCCTCGAGGAGCTTCCGGCCTATCGGAAGGAAGAATGTCTCTCCACTGGTCGCGGTCGCCGGATCGATGAGGATCACAACGCTAGTCAGATTATCTGAGCGCCGCCCATTCAGCATTTGGGATATTGCCGACCAAGCGTCACTGAGAGTGGTCCCGCGCAAATCGAGCGTGTGTTCACCGTTCGCGCGATCGCCGACAAGTACGCGAATGCTGTCAGGTTCAAACAACGGCATGGCGGGCCTTTCCTGACCGGTGACGACGCAATGGGGACAGGTACGTCATGGGCGTACCTCGACCATGGCGATGTCGCTACTGCCTGCCTCGTCGCGTGAGAATTCCGGCTGCCGGACCTCGCTGGTCTTGAGTATCTTGAGCGTGTCTCGGAGTGCGGATTCGTCTACATCGCGTGTGATGAAGACGATCCGGGAGCGGCGGTCGTCACTGGGCCATTCCTTCAACAAGACCGCCGGGTGGAAGATGTGCTGGACACCGTGAATGACGACCGGTCCATCGAGGTCGACCACTTTGATGATTCCCTTGGTCCGCAGGAAGTCCGCACCGCGGAACAGGAGCAGCGTTTCGAGCCAGAGGTCGAGCGCATCGCGATGAATTGGTTCATCGATCGTGAGGCAGATTGCCTTGATATGAGCGTCGTGGCGATTGACGTCGTTGTGATGGTGGCCGTGGCCGTGATCAACTGTTTCATGATCATGATTAGGATTGTGATCGTGCGGCTCGGCATAGGCTTCCGCCTTGAGCCAGTTCTGCACATCGAGGCTCTTGGTCTTCGGGTTGTAAAGACCGGCTTCGAACAGCGATGCCGGATCTACGACGCCGTTTTCTGCAATGATCAGTGGAGCTGCGGGGTTCAAAACCCGCAAACGATCCTGCAATCTGTGCAAAACGTCGTTATCGACGAGGTCGGTCTTGGTGATGAGCAAGCGATCGGCCACCGCCGCCTGCTTGACCGACTCGATCTGGCGACCGAGCGTGTCGCCGCCGTTGACTGCATCGACCGTAGCGATGACGCCGTCAAGTCGATAGCGCCGCCCGACGGCTGGTTCGGTCATCAGGGTGTGGAGGATCGGGGCCGGATCCGCGAGCCCGGTGGTTTCGATCACCACCCGGTCGAACCAAAGCTTGCCGCCGCGCGCAAAGCGTCCGGGGGCCTCGCGCAAGGTCTTGGCAAGGTCGCCCCGGATGGTGCAGCAGAGGCAGCCACTCGACATCTCGATGACGACGTCATCCTTGCTGCGCATCACGAGAAAATGGTGGTCGAGGCCGATCTCGCCGAACTCGTTGATGAGCACGAGTGTCCGGCCCAGCGCGGGCTGTTGGATCAGACAGTTGAGGACAGTCGTCTTGCCGCTGCCCAGGAACC
>JANQGO010000266.1 GCA_028277285.1 Alphaproteobacteria bacterium
ATGGATGAGACCGATTCGGCTTCTGGCTCTGGGGCTTTTCTTCAGCTTCACTGCCGCCCTGCCTGCCGTGGCCGCGACGTCGCCGGCGGAAGCGAAACAATTTATCCAGAACCTCGGGGACCAGGCGGTGAAGACGCTGTCGGACAAGTCCATACCCCTGTCGCAGCGTGAGGCCGATATACGGGCTCTCTTGAAGAAGAATTTCGATCTGAAGACGATAGGCCGGTTCGTTCTCAGCCGCTACTGGCGCCAGGCAACGCCCGACCAGCGCTCGGAGTACATGAACCTGTTTACCGAATATGTGCTGCGGACCTACGCGCGACGTCTCGGCGCCTACGGCAACGAGACCTTCAAGATCACGTCGTCCCGGCCGCTGGGATCGCGCGATGCCATCGTCGACACGCAGATCCAACAACGATCCGGCGGCCAGCCCATCACGGCGGGTTGGCGCGTTCGGGATACAGACAACAAGTACAAGATTATCGACGTGGTGGTCGAAGGGGTCAGCATGGCCGCGACCCAACGTTCGGAATTCGACTCGATAGTCCAGAGGCAAGGTATCAGTGGCCTGATCGAAACGCTGCGGGCGAAGGTTTCCACCTTCTCGGCCCAACCTTCCTAGCCCGGTGATGAGGAGGACCAGCATGTCTATGCCCAAGATCACCCGCAGGGGTTTGCCGCAATCGCTGCGCCGGCGCGGACTTGCCGCGCTGATGGCCGGCGCTTTGTGCCTTGCCGTCGCCGCCCCTCCCGCCCTGGCGGATTTCGAGACCGGATGGGAAGCGTACCAACATGGCGAATTCCTGAGAGCGTACAACGAGTGGCTTCCGCTCGCCGAAGAGGGCGACACGCGGGCGCAATTCAACATCGGCGTCATGTATGACGAAGGCAAAGGCCTCGCCCAGGATCGCAGCAAGGCGATTGAGTGGTGGACCAGGGCCGCAGAGAACGGCGACGCCTTGGCCCAGCACAATCTCGCGCTCGCCTACCTGGCGGGTACCGGCGTCAGTCAGGACCACGACATGGCCGTCAAGTGGCTGGAGCGCGCCGCGGAAAACGACCTCGTCCGCTCGCAATATGCGCTCGGCCGGATGTACGACTACGGCTTCGGCGTCGACAAGGACGAAGCGGAAGCCATGAAATGGATCGTCAAGGCGGCCGAACAAGGCTTCGACAAGGCCCAGTACAACTTGGGCAAGCGCTATCGGGACGGCGCCGGCGTCCCGCAGGACAAGACGGAAGCCGCCAAATGGTTCAAGGCGGCGGCGGAACAGGGGCATGTCCGGGCGCAACACCGGCTCGGCGTGCGCTACCTGAACGGCGACGGCGTCGAGAAGGACCCCGTCGCGGCGCTCATGTGGCTCACCTTGTCCGCCCGTGGCGGAGACGAAGGCGCAGCCAAGGAACGCGACGCCCTGATGTCGCAACTGACCAGCGATGAGCGCAGTCGCGCGGAGAGTATGGCCGACGAGTGGCGTCCCACCCAGAAGAGTGCCAACGGCTAGAAAAAGCTAGCGCTTCGCCCGTTGCGCCACCGGGCCTGCGGCCGGCCCGGGCTTCGGTGTCCCACCGGCCTCGGCCGACGGCTTCGCGCGGCCCAGGATCCAGGCAGGGATCAGGGCCAGCACGAAGACCACCGAGATCATGATGAAGCCGTCCTGATAGCCGAGCGTCAGCGCCTGCGCCTCTATGACCGATCCGAGATAGTGCAGCGCGCCGGAGTCGTGCAGCCGCTCCGGTAGGCCCGCCTCCCCCATGATCGTCCCCACCTGATCCAGCATCTCCCGGCTGGCGGCGTTTTCCGGCGTCTGGGTCGCGGTCAGAGCCTCACCGTGAAACTGCGTTCGCTGTTCGGTGAACACCACGAACGATGTAATGCCGACCGCGCCGCCGAACTGCCGGCAGAAGTTGACCGTGCCCGATCCCTTGTTCACCTGTTCCGGCGTCAGGGCGCGCAACGCGGACGCGCTCAGTGAAGGCATGATCATCGCCATGCCGAACCGGGCAACGATGATGTAGAAAGCGAACGTCCAGAAGGTCGTGTTGACGTCCGCGCCGCTCATCAGGAAATTGCCGCAAGCGAACAGACTTATCCCGATCATCACGAGGACATGCGCCGGAAACCGGTCGGTCAGCCGGCCGAACAACGGCGTCGTCGAAATTACCAGGACGCCGGCGGGGACGAGAACGAGACCGGCGAGGCCGGCGGTAAAACCCTGAACTTGCTGCAGGAACACCGGCACGACATAGTTAGATGCGAAATTCCCGATGCCGAAAACGAAGCCGACGGCGACCGCGCTCGCGAACTGCGCATTGCGGAACAGGGAGAAATCCAGCAGCGGCGACGGCGACCGGAGCTGCAGCCAGACGAAGAAGCTGCCCGCCGCGAGGCCGAGCATGGTGATCGCGATCAGCTTGTCCGATACCCATCCGAAGCGCTGGCCGTTGGCGCCGGCCGTCAGCAAAAGAAAGATCGCGGCGCAGAGCAGAATGAAGCTTGTCCAGTCGAACTTCGGCAGGCTGCGCACTTTCATGGCGCCCGGCAGAAACATCAGCGCCATCACCACCGATACGAGGCAGAGCGGAACCGGAACCAGGAAGATCTCGCGCCAGCTCAGCGCGTCGATCACGAGGCCGCCCATCATCGGCCCCATCATCGGCGCCAGTTGGATACCCGTGCCGTAGACGCCCATCGCGAGCCCGCGCCGTTGCGGCGGGAAGATCTGGAAAATCAGCGCCATCACCATCGGCTGCACCGTGCCGGCCGCGAATCCCTGCAGCACCCGGCCGACGATCAGCACGTCGAAGGAAACGCTGGTCACCGTAATCGCGGTGCCGACCAGGAACACCGCGTTGATGATCAAGAAAGCGAGTCTTTCGCCGAGCGCGCCGACGATCCAGGCGCTCAGCAACTGGCTGGCAACCATCGTGGCGATGAAGGCGGTGGCCATCCATTGGGCGCGGTCCTGGCCGATGCCATAGGCGCCCATCACGCTCGGCACCGCGACATTGACGATGGTGGCGGACAGCACCATCGCCACCGCGCCGGTGATCAGCGCGCCGGTAACGAACCATCGATAGGAAGGACCGTGACGCGCGATCAGCGCGTCGATGTCATCGGATGTCAATATTGACCTCGACCATCATGCCCGGACGCAATTTCCGGTCCTGCTGGTCTATCGCGATCCGAACCGGCAGACGTTGCGTAAT
>JANQGO010000333.1 GCA_028277285.1 Alphaproteobacteria bacterium
CGATCACCGATCTCGCCGGCCCCTGGATCGACGAGAGCCTGACGGTACTCGACCGCATCATCGTCGACGATTTGGAGCAGGAGAGAACGCTGCCCGAACCCCTGGTCGATCCAAAACTGGTCGCCGGCGACATCACCGGACTGGCTACCGGCGAAGCATCCGGCCGTCAAAACGACGACGAGACGACGGCCTTCATCTTCCGCGGCCTCTCGATGGGCGACCTGGCGCTTGCCTATCTCGGCTACGAGCGGGCGCGGGCGGCCGGTGTCGGAGTCGAACTGGAACGTTAGCTACGCCGGCGCGACGCGACGATCAACCATATGAACGCCGCGATCTGCACGACGACCCAGGGGCCGAACGCGATCTGGTAACCGATTGGCGCGTAACGGCCGCCGTCGAGCGGAAAGAAGTCGAGCACGAAGCCGAAGCCGATCTGAAGCAGGAATGCGCCGGCAAAGGTGAAGAGCGCCATCGACGTGTTGACCCGGCCCGCCAGCGCGACCGGGAAATCTTGGGTCAGCGCCGCGTAAAAGATCGTCGCCGCGCCGCCGAAGAAGCCGAACAGGAAACATAAGAGCCATGGCGGCACGGGCGCCTCGACCACGATCAGCGCCTGGACGACGATGAACGCGGCGACACCCGCTCCCGCGACCGCGCGGGTCGGCACGCCGCGCCGGCCGAGCCGCTCGGTCACCGCGCCCAGAAGCGCATAACCGATCACCATGCCGATACCGCCGATCGTCAGTGCATTGGCGGCGGCATGGCCGCTCAAGCCCGGCACATCGCGAAGCCAGGCGCCCAGCCACAGCGCCTGGATCGACATCCACGCCGCCTGCACGGTCATGACGAGCGGGGCCGTACCCCAGAACAGGCGCGAGCGAAGGATCTGGGCGAGGCCGCGAAACTGGTCGCCCATGGTGCGCGGCTCGCCTTCCGTTTGCCGGTCGGGCACCGCAACGAAGATGATGACGGCGACCAGCAGCGTCATGCCGGCGACCACCTGGAACAGGTCGCGCCACGTCATGTGGTCCAGCGCAAACTGCACCGGCGCGCTGGCGGCCGCCACACCCAGGCCGCCGAAGGCCAGCAGATAACCGTTGACCAGCGGCAGCTTTCTCTTGGGCAGCCACAGCGCGAATGCCTTGAACGAGGCGAGCAGGCAGCCGGACACGCCGGCACCGATCATCGCGCGCGCCAGCGCAAGGCTGCCGACATCGTCGCCGAAGGAGAAGGCTAGCGCGCCCAAGGCCGCGACACCCAGAAGCACGGTCTGCGTGCGGCGCGGCCCGAACCGGTCGAGCGCCATGCCGAGCGGAATCTGGGCCGCCGCGAAGGCGAGGAAATAGGCGCCGGTCAAAAGGCCGATCCCGGCCGCGTCGATGGCGAGGTCGTTGGCCAGCTCCGGGCCCAGGACCGCGTTCACCGTGCGGAAGGAGTAGGACAGGAAATAGCCCAGGGCGAACGGCGCGAAGACGCGCGTTATGATGAAGGCAAGACTGGGCATAGAGGACAGGCCGACCGGACAGGAGACTTTGTCCGCCCGTTTCTAGGCGAAATCCCGCTAATGTGGAATTGTCGGGGTACGCGGGAATCCTTGCATCGGGTGCCTTTCCGGGGAAAATGCGCGCCATGTCGGACAACAGGAAACAGCCCGGCGCGCCTGCGGCCAATCCGCTGTGGGGCGGCCGCTTCGCCGAGGGACCGGCGGCGATCATGGAAGAGATCAACGCTTCCGTGGCCTTCGACCAACGCCTGGCGCAGCAAGACATCGCCGGATCCAAGGCCCATGCCGCGATGCTGGTCGCCCAGGGCATCCTGACCGCCGAGGACGGTGAGGCGATCGCCGGCGGGCTCGACCAGATCGCCGCGGAGATCACGTCGGGCGCCTTCCACTTCGATCCGGCGCTCGAAGACGTGCATATGAACATCGAGGCGCGGCTGCGCGAGCTGATCGGCGAGGCGGCCGGACGCCTCCATACCGCGCGCTCGCGCAACGACCAGGTGGCGACCGACATGCGCCTTTGGGTACGCGAGACGATCGACGCGGTCGATGACGAACTCAAAGCTCTGCAGACCGCTCTGCTCGATCAGGCCGAGGCCGCCGCCGCAACCATTCTGCCGGGCTTTACCCACCTGCAGCCGGCCCAGCCGGTCACCTTCGGCCATCATCTGATGGCCTATGTCGAGATGCTGGGCCGCGACCGCGGGCGCTTTGCCGATACCCGCCGGCGTCTCAACGAGAGTCCGCTGGGCGCCGCGGCGCTCGCCGGCACGTCATTTGATATCGACCGTCAAGCGACCGCCGAGGCGCTCGGTTTCGACCGTCCGGCGGCGAACTCCATGGACGCGGTCAGCGACCGGGACTTTTGCCTGGAGTTTCTGGCCGCCGCCTCGATTCTGGCGGTGCATCTGTCGCGCCTTGCCGAGGAGCTGGTCTTGTGGACCAGCCCGGCTTTCGACCTCGTCGCCCTGCCCGACAGCCTGACCACCGGCTCGTCGATCATGCCGCAAAAGCGCAACCCCGATGCCGCCGAACTGGTGCGCGGCAAGGCGGGCCGCGTCATCGGCGACCTCACCGGCATGCTGACCATGCTGAAGGGCCTGCCGATGACCTATGGCAAGGACATGCAGGAAGACAAGGAGCCGGTGTTCGACGCCGCCGATACCCTGATGCTGATCATCCCCGCCACGACCGCGATGATCGCCGGCATGACGGTGAACGCCGAGGCCATGCGCGCGCTGACGGCCCAGGGTTTCCTGACCGCGACCGATCTTGCCGATTGGCTGGTGCGTGAACTCGACATGCCGTTCCGCGACGCTCACCATGTGACCGGCGCCATCGTCAAACTGGCGGAAACAAAGGGTTGTGATCTCGGCGATCTCGCCCTTGAAGATCTGCAGCAGATCGAGCCACGCTTGACGGACGAGGTCTACGACGCGCTCGACATCGACCGCGCCGTGGCCGGCCGTACCAGCGAAGGCGGTACGGCGCCCAAGAACGTCAAGGCCTCGGTGAAGGCGGCGCGCAAGAGGTTTCTATGATGAGCCGACGCGATCTGATGCGAGGCATGGCGGCCTTTGCCATGACCATGTTTCTGGCCGGTTGTTCCGGCAACGGACCGGCAGCGTCCGGCGACGGCGAGGACGACGACGAAGGCCGCAACTATTAGGGTTGCCGGCCCCGCTTGGCCATGCGTCACTGAGGTTTAGCATTGACGCCGCCCACACCATGCTTCTTGTTGGTGATGGATAAAGGCGCGGGATGGATCGGACGTTTGCGGGAAAGGGTTCCCGTGGCGGCCAGGATGAGTGTGTGATGACAAGACGCGAGACACTTGAACTGATCACGTTGGCAGGTCTCGCCACGCTGTTGGCGGCCTGCGGCCGCAAAGGGCCGTTGACGCCGCCCCAAAGCGTCGACCCGGACGACCCCGACGAATACGAACTGGAACCGGACGAGTACGGCTTTTGAACCCGTTTACCTATCACCACGGCGAACTTCATGCCGAGGACACCCCCCTTGCGGCGATCGCGCAGCAGGTCGGCACACCGTTCTATTGTTATGCGCAGGAAGCGCTCGAAGAACGCTATCGCCGGCTGGCGGCGGCATGCGCGGAATCGGGGACGAAGATCGCGTACGCGGTGAAGGCAAACGGCAATCTGGCGGTCATCGCGACCTTTGCCCGGCTCGGCGCCGGCGCCGACATTGTGTCCGGCGGCGAATTGCAGCGCGCGCTTGCCGCCGGTGTTCCGGCGGACCGGATCGTCTTTTCCGGCGTCGGCAAGACCACCGCCGAAATCGACATGGCGCTCGAGCACGGTGTCGGCCAGTTGAACGTCGAGTCCGAGGACGAACTGGCGGATATCAGCCGGGTCGCCGCATCGCGCGGCACGCAGGCGCCGATCGCGCTGCGCGTCAATCCCGATGTTGCCGCCGGCGGCCACGACAAGATCTCGACCGGCCGCAAGACCGACAAGTTCGGTGTCGCGTTCGATCGCGCGGCCGAACTTTATGCCCGGGCCGCGGCCGATACCCATCTGGCGCCACGGGGTCTGGCCATCCACATCGGCTCGCAGATCCACGACATCAGCGCCTTCGAGACCGCGATCGATCGCCTGGTCGTGCTGCGCGGGCACATCCGCGATGCCGGGCACGCGGTGCCCCATCTGGACCTGGGCGGCGGTTTGGGCGTCGCCTATGACGGCGGCGAGGACATGCCGCCGGCGCCCTATGGCGGCCTGCTGGCCCGGGTTGCGGCGGAAACCGGCGCCGAGCTGACGATCGAGCCCGGACGCTGGTTGGTGGCCGGCGCCGGGCTGCTCGTCGGTCAGGTGCTCGCGACCAAGGACGCCGGTGACCGCCGGTTCGTGATTGTCGACGCGGCCATGAACGACCTGATCCGCCCGGCGCTCTATGAGGCGAGCCACCCGGTCTGGCCGGTCAAAAAACCGCCGGAAAACGCCGCTACGGACGTCATCACGCTGGCTGGACCGGTCTGTGAGTCAACGGACGTTCTGGCCCGCGACGTGGCGCTTTCCGGTGTCGGAACCGGCGACCTCGTCGCCATCGGCATGGCCGGCGCCTACGGCGCGGTGCTGTCTTCGGGCTATAATGGGCGCCGTCTGGTGCCCGAGGTGATGGTACGAGGACGTGATTTTACCGTCGTCCGCCGACGGCCTACATATGAGGAATCCATGGCGCTCGACAGTCTGCCCGAATGGATGGCAGGACCGGATGGCGCCGAACGAGGCGTGGCATGAGCGACGAAAACCCGGCAAACCGGCCCGGGAACCGCCCCCTAGCGGTGCAGCGGCGCATTCTGCTGGCCCAGGCAGCGCTTGCCTGGGAAGACCTGATGCCGCGCCTGTGGCGCAGCGCCGCGCTGATTGCCGGCTTCGTCGGTATCACGTTGCTGGGCCTGTGGCTGTGGCTACCCGGCTGGCTTCATCTCGTTATTTTGGCCGGTTTTATCGTTCTGCTGCCATACTTCCTGTGGCGCGACCTGCCGGGCTGGCACATCCCCGGTGAATCCGAAGCCTTGCGCCGCCTGGAGCTCAAGAGTGGCTTCGATCACCGCCCGCTGACGACGCTGGAGGACAGTTTCGCCGGTGACCGCCGGGACGGTGCGAGCCGTGCCCTGTGGCAAGCCCACAGACGCCGTGTGCGCCAGGCGATCAAACGCCTGAAGGTCGGCTTGCCGGCGTCAAAGGTCGCCCATCGCGACAGCTTTGCCCTGCGCGGCATCGCCGGTCTGGTGCTGGCGGCCGGTCTCCTGGTCGGTTGGCAGCATGTCGGCTCCAACTTCGCCGCCGCGTTCAAACCGGACTTCAGCCGCGCGCTGGCATCGTCCCCGGTCGGCGAATTGACCTTGTGGATCACGCCGCCCGCCTACACAGGCGTGCCGCCCCTTTGGCTTGATCCGACGACGGCCGCCGAGACGACCGAGCCGGTCATCATCCCGGCCGGCAGCGAGTTGGTCGCCCAGGTGCGCGGCGGCAGTCAGACGCCGGAAGTCGTCATCGACGAGGCGGCGACCGGATTTGAACAGGCGGGATCGTCGAGTTTCCAGATCGCCCTGGATTTGGAGGCCGGCAGCCGGCTGGCGTTCCAGCAGGGCGGCCGCGAGCTCGCGGCCTGGCCGATCGATATCATACCGGACCGCGTACCGACCGTCGGTTTGACGGAGGAACCCCAGGAAACCTTGCGCACGACGCTGCGGCTCGACGTCGCGGCCGAGGACGATTACGGCATCGAGAACGTCCGCGCGCGGATTTCGCGGGTCGCGGTTCCCGACGAGGTCATGGAGCTTTCGGTGCCGATCGCCCATAGCGGCGTGCGCGAAGCCAGGGGTCCGTCGTTCTACGACCTGACGCCCCATCCCTGGGCCGGCCTCGACGTCACGATGCAACTCTTTGCCACCGACGTCATCGGTCAGGCCGGTCAAAGCGAGATCTATACGTTCAAACTGCCGCGCCGGTACTTCTATCACATGGTCGCGCGCGAGATCGCCGACCTGCGCCAGGCCCTGGTCCAGGACCCCGGCCTGCGCGAGGAAACCGCCGAGGCGCTGGCGGCGCTGACCCTGGACCCCGAAGCCTATCTGAGCGACGTCACGGTTCACTTGGCCCTCATCACCAGCGCCAACCGGTTGATGCTCGACCAGAGCGACGCGGGCATGGACGCGGTCATCGCCTTGATGTGGGATACCGCGCTCGCGATCGAGGAAGGCCCCTTGGCGTTCGCCGAACGGCGCGTGCGCGACCTGCAACAGCAGCTCCTGGAAGCGCTGTCGGAAGGCGCCTCCGATGACGAGATCGTTCAGCTGATCGACGAGCTGCGCCAGGCCATGGAAGATTACATGCGTGCGCTCTCCAACCGCCTGCGCACCGATCCCGGCGAGCTGTTCGATCCGACCGATGCGCTGAAAGCCGTCGGCAGCCGTGAGCTGACCGATCTGGTCGATCAGTTGCGCGACCTCGTCAATTCCGGATCCCGCGATGCCGCCCAGACGCTTCTGAGCCGCATGCAGGAGATCATGGAGAACATCTCCGTCGGCAACCTCTCCGACCTGACCGGCGCGGTCAGCGCCCAGGCGGCCGAGGTGTTGCAGACCGTGCGCCAGCTCATGAGCGGCCAGCAGGAACTACTGGACGAAACCTTCCGCATGCTGCGCGAAGAGGATGCGGAAGGCGTCGATAGCTCGGGCGCCTTCGCGGGCCAGAACCAATTGCAGCAATCGCTGCAGGAGCTGATGGAGCGCATGGAGGAGTTCGGTTTCGGCGCGCCGCGCGAGTTCGAACGCGCCGATCGCTCCATGGGCCGTTCCGCGCGCCAGCTTGAAAACGACCGTCCGGGCCAAGCCGTCGATCACCAGACCGAAGCGATCGAACAGTTGCGCGCCGGCGCCGACGCGCTGATGGAAAGCCTGATGGAACAGGCCGGCGAGGAGATGGCCGGCGAAGGCCAGAACTTCTTCGGCGCGCCGCGCGATCCCATGGGCCGTCACCTCGGCGGCGACGGCGGTGAGGACACCAGCGACTTCCAGCTACCGGACCGTGGCGCCATCGTGCGCGCCCGCGAAATCCTGGACGAGCTCTACAAGCGCGCCAGCGAGCAGCACCGCCCGGTCGACGAACAGCAATACCTGGAGCGCTTGCTGCGCCGCTTCTAGGATGTTTACGGTCTGATCGGCATCACCGACCCACTCCCCCTCCCGGCCACCCCGAGGATGCTGCCATGGGTGGCCGGGAGGGGGAGTGGGCCGGCGCCGGTTCCGCGTAAGCACTGACAGGGATCACGACGTGAGCGAGGGCCCGACAACCAGGCCGGACTTCACCGTACGCGACGGTTGTCCCGGCGACATCGCCGCGACCACCCGCATCTACGCGATAGAGGTCCGCGAGGGCAGCGCTTCCTTCGAACTCACCGCGCCGGACGAAGCCGAAATGACCCGTCGTTTCGAGACGATCCGGGACGCCGGCCTGCCCTACTTGGTGGCCGAGGATACCGGCGGAGAAATCCTGGGTTATGCCTATGCCGGCACCTACCGGCCCCGCCCGGCCTATGGGGCGACGGTCGAGAACTCGGTCTATGTCGCGGCCGAAGCGCGCGGTAGGGGTGTTGGTCGCGCGCTGTTAGCGGCGCTGATCGAACGCTGCCGTCAGGCGGGACGGCGCGAAATGATCGCCGTCATCGGCGATTCCGGCAATGTCGGCTCCATCGCCTTGCACCGCGCGCTCGGCTTCCGCGATGCCGGCGTACTGCGCAATGTCGGCCGCAAACATGGGCGCTGGCTCGACACCGTTTTGATGCAGTTCACGCTCCAGGACGACGGTGACGACGGCGCGCTGTAACCGCCAGCGTCTGCGCGTTATCGAAGATCGTCGAAGGTAACCAGAATGTCGGTCTCGTCGCCGGTTACCGGCGGGTCGGGATAGATGTCGCGGAACCCGGTGTCACCGCCCGGTGCCAGAACCTCGGCCGTCGCAACAAACGTCCAGAACGTTGTGACCTGACCCGCTGGATCGAGCAGCTCGGCGCGGAGCATGGGCAACAGGCTCAAGTCCGGTCCGGCGTTGACCACGCGCCCGGAGACGATCAGCACCTTGTCGCCGTTTTCGTCGACCACCTCAAAAACGACGTCTTCCAGCTTCAGGTTGCGCGAACTCGGCGGTCCGACCAAATCGAGGGCGGCGTAGGCCGGCAAGGTCTGGGGAAACGCCTGAAGGACATCGGCGCGCCACTGATAGAGCGCGGCCCCGGCCGCGACCAGCAGCAGCACGACCAAGACAAGAACCCGGCCGCGGCCTCTGGAGGACCGGCCGTCGGCGTCGTCAGGGCCGACGACACGGCTGACATCGAAGTCCGGTGTGTGATCGCTCGGCGCACCACCGCCCGTCTCCGCCACCGGGGTCTCGGCTGTCGGCTGGTCGGCCTCGGGCTGATCGCCCACAGCGGCGTCGGTGTCGGGGGCCGCGACCTCGACGTCGTTAACGGTCTCGGCGACAACCAAAGACGGCTGTTCCCTCGGCGCGAGAATCTCCGGCGACGGTTGCTCGACCGGCGGCGTCGGCGCCACGTCAGGGCCTGTTTTGGCCTCTACGTTGAAATCAGTGTCCGATTCGGAGCGCGGCGGGATGGCAGGCGGGGTTTCATCGGTGACAGCCGGCGCCGAAACCTCCGAATCCGCGGCTTCCGCAGCCTGAAACCAGACGTGTTTGCAGGCCGAACACTTCACTTTACGGCCCGACGCGCCCAAGGCACCGTCGGGAATTTGGAAGCGGGATCCGCAAGATGGACAGGTTAGGATCATGTCCGTTCACATACTGACTATCAAAATAGCTACTATGCTCTATAGGCGCGGGCGCGGTGGCTGGCAAGATTCGCCGAACGTGCGAAAGTGGACACGACGACACGGGCTCAGGGACTAAAACCGTTGGTACGTTTCGAAAACGTTGGCCTGCGCTACGGCAACGGGCCGGAAGTGCTGCACGATGTCAGCCTTTCCCTGGCACCCGGCTCCTACCATTTTCTGGTCGGTGCGAGCGGCGCCGGCAAGTCGTCGCTGCTGAGCCTGCTCTACCTGGCGCGCCGCCCCACCCGCGGCCTGATTCAGATGTTTGACCACGATATCGCCGCGGTACCGCGCGACCAGATGCCGACGCTCAGACGCAAGATCGGCGTCGTCTTCCAGGATTATCATCTTCTGGACCACCTTTCGGCGCTGGAGAACGTCGCCCTGCCGCTGCGCGTCGCCGGCAACGACCGCGGCAAGATCCGCGACCACGTGATCGAGCTTTTGGAATGGGTCGGCCTGGGCGACAAGCTCGACGTTCGCCCGCCCGCGCTATCCGGCGGCGAAAAGCAGCGTGTCGCGGTCGCCAGGGCGGTGATCGCGCGCCCCAAACTGCTGTTGGCCGACGAACCGACGGGCAATCTGGACGACACCATCGGCGAGCGGCTGATGCGCCTGTTCGAGGAGCTTAACCGGCTGGGCACGACCCTGGTCGTCGCGACCCACAACAACAACCTGCCCGTCCGCTTTCCCCATCCCGTCCTGCGTCTTGAGGATGGTGAGCTGCACCCCGTGGCGAACCAGGGGGGCGGTCGGCATGCTGTTTCGACGGCGTCATGACGTCCCGCTGGCCGGCGATCCGGCCAGCCGTTTTGTCCCCGGCATCATCGGCATCATGGTGTTTCTGTCGGTGCTGGTGCTCGCTTCCGCTCTTGTCCTGGGCAACGCCATCGAACAGTCGCGCCTGAGCCCCAGCGTCCAGAGCACCGTGGAAGTGCCGCCCAGCGCCGCGTCAGGCGGCGCGGTGGAGAGCGTTATCGAGGTGCTGGCGGCGACACCCGGCGTGACCGAGGCCAGACGCCTGAGCGGCGATAAGGTGAGCGAGCTTCTGTCGCCATGGATCGGCACCGACCTCGATGTCAGCGAACTGCCGCTGCCCGTGCTGATCGATGTCCGCCTGGACCGCCCCGGCGCCATCGACGCGGAAGCGCTGCAGGCGCTGTTGGACCAGGAGATCCCCGGCATTCGCGTCGACGACGGGCGGCGGTGGCTGCAGCCGGTGCGCACGACCGCCCAGACCCTGCAACTGGTCGCCGGTATCGTCCTTGTATTAATCGCCGGCGGCGCCGTGGCGACCATCGTCTTCATGACCAGGACCGGCCTGGCAGTGCATCACGACACCATCGCGATCCTGCACTTGGTTGGCGCCAAGGATGCCTATGTCGCCCGGCAGTTCCAGACCCAGGCATTCAGACTTGCGCTCTACGGCGGCATACCGGGGCTGGTGGTCGCCGGCCTGTGCATCGCACTGGTTGGCCGTTTGGCGGGCCAGCTCGAGGCACCTCTGCTGCCGCAACTCAGCCTCGGCCTGCATGGCTGGATCGCGCTGGTCGCCGTACCGGTTGTCGCCGCCCTCATCGCGGTCGTGACCGCGCGCGCGACGGTGATCGCGACCTTGCACCGTCTGCCATGACCCGACGACGCGGCAGATGGCTGCGCCGGCTGGTCGTGCTGGCGATCCTGTTGGCCCTGGCCTGGGCGGTCGGATTTATCTGGTTTGTCAACAACTTACCCAATAGAACGACCGACGAGACGACGCCGACCGACGCCATCGTGGTGCTGACCGGCGGCGCCGACCGTCTGACCACCGGCCTTGGCCTGCTGGACCGGGAACTGGCGGAGACGCTCTTCATTTCCGGCGTCTACACCGGGGTCGACGTGGAGACGATCCTGGCCCTGGACGATCAGGCGCCGGCCAAGCTGGCGTGCTGCATCGAACTGGGCCATAGCGCCCAGCACACGATCGGCAACGCCGAGGAGACCGCGGCCTGGATGGCCGAAAGCGGCCATTCCTCGCTCCGGCTGGTGACTGCCGCCTACCACATGCCGCGCAGCCTGGTGCTGTTCCATCGCGCGATGCCCGACATCACCATCGTGCCGCATCCGGTCTTCCCGGCGCGGGTCGACCTGGATGCCTGGTGGTACGATACCGATACCTTCAGCCTGCTGGCCGGCGAATACAGCAAGTACCTGGTGAGCCAGGCCTGGCCAATTCTATGACGGCATTTAGATCGGCGCTCTTTAATGGCTTGATGATGGGCTCGTTGATCGTCGCCGGCATTTTGTGTCTGCCGGTGCTGGTGATCAGCCGCAGGGCGGCGCGCTGGATCACGCTGACCTGGTGCCGCTGGTTGTTCTGGCTGCTGCGCCATCTTGTCGGCCTGACGGTCGAGGTCTCGGGCACCGAACATGTCGTCGACAGTCCGGCGATTTATGCCGCCAAACATCAGTCGGCCCTGGAGACATTCAAGCTGCCGTTGCTGCTGCCCCAGGCCGATATCGTCCTGAAGCGCGAACTCCTGATGATCCCGATCGTCGGCTGGTTCATGGCCTCGATCGGCACCGTCCCCGTTGATCGCGGCGCCGGCGCGCGCGCCTTGCGCGGGATGATGGCGCGGGCACGCGCAGCGGTCGAAGGTGGCCGATCACTGCTGATCTTTCCCGAAGGCACGCGCACCGCACCGAACACGCGGCGTCATTTCCACCCGGGGGTCGCCGCGCTCTATGGCAACCTCGATCTGCCGGTGGTGCCGATCGCGCTCAACACCGGCTACTTCTGGGGCCGGCGCTCGTTTCAGAAACGGCCGGGCGTTGCCCGCATCGTGTTCCTGCCGCCGATTGCGCCGGGACTCGCCAGACGGGAGTTCATGGAGACCCTGGAACATCGGATCCATGACACCAGCGAACAACTACCCGGAACCACCTTGTAATTTCGGGCATACATACAATTTATGTATATATTTCATCGCATTAACCTTCCTGTCATAGGGGAAGAAGCGGTGGAAACAAATATAGAACACTGGCATGCTTTTCCGGGTTGGCGTATGCTATGTGGTCCCTGCAAGAACCAACCGGCAGCAACCAACCGATAGAAACGAGACGTTCATGAGCCTCTCGCCTACGCCGATCGCTCTGCAGATCTGGGACATGAAGTACCGCCTGAAGGCGGCCGACGGGGCCGCGGTCGACGGCAGCGTCGAGGACAGCTGGCGCCGCGTCGCGGCCGCGCTGGCCGAGGTCGAGCCGGAGGGCGAGCGCGAACGGCGGGCCGGCGAGTTCTATGACGCCATGTCCGGCTTCAAGTACCTGCCTGCCGGACGCATCCTGGCCGGCGCCGGCACGGACCGGAACGTCACACTGTTCAACTGTTTCGTCATGGGCACCGTGCCCGACGACATGGGCGGCATCTTCGATCATCTGAAGGAAGCAGCGCTGACCATGCAGGCCGGCGGCGGCATCGGCTACGACTTCTCGACGTTGAGGCCCAAGGGCGCGCCGGTGAAGGGCGTCGGCGCGGACGCCTCCGGCCCGCTGACCTTCATGGATGTATGGGACGCCATGTGCCGCACCATCATGAGCGCCGGCCACCGGCGCGGCGCGATGATGGCGACCATGCGCTGCGACCATCCGGACATCGAGGCCTTCATCGACGCCAAGCGCGATCCCGGCCGGCTGCGCATGTTCAATCTTTCGGTGCTGGTGACCGATGATTTCATGGCCGCCGTCAAGGCCGACGATGCCTGGGAGCTGACGTTCGGCGGCGTCGTCTTCAAGACGCTGTCGGCGCGCGAGCTGTGGGACAAGATCATGCACGCGACCTACGCGTACGCGGAGCCGGGCGTGATCTTCATCGACCGCATCAACCGCCGCAACAACCTGCACTACGCCGAGACGATCAGCGCGACCAATCCCTGCGTTACGGCGGACACCTGGGTCCAGACGACAGAGGGTCCGCGTCAGGTCAGAGACCTCGTCGGCCAGCCGTTTCGGGCTTTGGTCGACGGCAAGGTCTGGCCTTCGACCGATGCCGGGTTCTTCGCCACCGGCCGGAAGTCGACCTATCGTTTGCGTACGAAAGAGGGCATGGCACTCGACCTGACGGCGGACCATCCGGTCGCACGGGTCACGGAGCGGACGCGTTACCGAACCGATTGGGCGTGGACGCAGGCGTCGGCGTTGCAGGCCGGCGACGAGATCGTGCTTAACGATCACCGCCAGGCGGCAGGCTGGAAAGGTACCGGCTACTCCAGGCACGAGGGATACCTGATCGGCCTGCTCCTGGGCGACGGCATCTTGAAGGAAGACAAGGCCGTGCTGTCGGCTTGGCCTGGCGCGATGGTCGCCAACGGTGGCATGGAGCGTCCGGGCGTCACCGCGGTCATGGCCACCGCCGAGGAGGCCGCCCGCACCTTGCCCCATCGCGCTGACTTCCAGGGCTGGATCGATGTTCCCGGCCGCGGCGAGAGGCGACTTGCTGTCGGCGCCTTGAAGACACTCGCGCTCGAACTTGGTATGGCGCCGGGCAAAAAGGGCGTTACGCCCGCCATGGAGCAGGCCTCGTCCCGGTTCGCCACG
>JANQGO010000368.1 GCA_028277285.1 Alphaproteobacteria bacterium
GGATGCTGCCATGGGTGGCCGGGAGGGGGAGCGGGCTGACCACGGCCCTGCGACATCATGACCGACACCAAGGGCGAGCGCATCGCCAAGCGGCTTGCCCGTGTCGGCGTGGCATCCCGGCGCGAGGCCGAGCGCCTGATCGCCGACGGGCGCGTCTCGGTGAACGGCAACGTGCTGACGTCGCCGGCGTTCAATGTCGGGCCGGACGACGTCATCCAGTTGGACGGCGAGGCGATACCGGCGATACCGGCTATTCGTGTCTGGCGCCTGCACAAACCCGAAGGTGTCGTCGTCACCCATCGCGACGAGAAGAACCGCAAGACCGTGTTCGACCTGTTGCCGGCGAACATCGGTCACGTCATGACTGTCGGCCGGCTGGATCTGGCATCCGAGGGCCTGCTGCTGCTGACCAATGACGGCGACCTCGCCCGCTGGCTCGAGCTGCCGGCGACCGGTTGGGCACGGCGTTACCGGGTGCGTGTGTTCGGCACGCCGACCAAGGCGATGATGGCGAAGCTGGCGAAGGGCATGACCGTCGAGGGCGTCACCTATGGCCCGATCGAGGCCAAGATCGACAGCCAGCAAGGCGCCAACGCGTGGCTGACCGTCACCTTGCGCGAGGGCAAGAACCGCGAGATCCGGCGCGTCATGGAGGCGCTGGGCCTGAAGGTGAACCGGCTGCTCAGGACCGCCTATGGCCCGTTCCAACTGGGCAGCCTGCCCAGGGGCGGTTTCGAGGAGGTGCCGGCGAAGACCCTGCGCGAGCAGCTGGGCGCCCAGTGGCACGATCGTATCGATGCGTATCGTCGCCGGGCGTCATAAGGGCCGGCGTCTTTTAGCGCCGGAGGGCCGTGACACCCGGCCGACCAGCGACCGCGTCCGCGAAGCCGCCTTCAACATCATCGAACACGGTTTGCGGTGGCGCGGCATGGAGGGCGCCCACGTCGCCGACATCTTCTGCGGCACCGGCGCACTGGCGCTGGAGGCCCTGTCGCGCGGCGCGGCGCACGCGGTGCTGGTCGACAACAACGACAAGGCCTTGGACGCCGCGCGCCGCAATGTGGAGGCGCTGGACGAAACCGCGAACGTCACGGTCCTGCGCAACGACGCCACGCGGCCCATGCCACGCCCACGCCATGCAATCGATCTGGCGTTCCTCGACCCGCCCTATCGGTCGGATGCGGCACGGCCGGCGCTGGAGGCCCTGCGCGACGGCGGCTGGCTGGCCGACGATGCGCTCGCCGTCGTCGAAAAGGCCGAAAAGTCGCTCTTCGACACGCCGTCCGGATTTCAGATCATCGACGAACGCCGCTACGGCGACACCCGCGTCTTCTTCCTGCGCTATCGAGAGGTCGGCGCTAGCCGCTAGATCTTGCCGACGACCTGGTTGGCGACCCGTTCGTCGCTTCTGGCGCCACCACCGAGGCGCCCGCCGAAGCCGCCGCAAGAAAACCGCGCCGTGTCATCATCGAGGGAGCATCGGGCAACGAAGACATAACGGGCCTCCTGCGGCGGTCGGGGTTGAGATGCCATGTTTCTCTACGGTGTAGAATATGTCAAGTCATCCTGTTCCCGACGTTATCGCGTATGGTCCCACGGACCTGTTGTTGGGGCCTAATTCTGAAGGCGTTTTCTGGGGGCTGGTTGTTGAAGGAAGCGTGGGTTGAGACCATTCCGGTGCTCGGCGACTTTGGCGACGTCGCCGACCCCGCCCAGTTCGCACCGCTGCCCGACGACTGGTTTATCGGCGTCTCCGATATCGTCGATTCGGCCGGCGCGATACGGGATGGCCGCTACAAGGCGGTCAACCTGGCCGGCGCGGCGACCATCAGCGCCCTTTCGAACGCGCTCGACGGCGACTTGTCGCTCTTCGTCTTCGGCGGCGACGGCGCGCGCTTTGCCGTACGCGCCGACCAGGAGGCGGCCGCCGCGGACGCGCTGGCCCGGGTCGCCGCATGGGTTGAGCGCGATGTCGGACTGAAGCTCAGGGTCGGCCTGGAACCCGTCACGGACGCGCGGGCGAACGGCACCGACGTGCGCGTCGCGTTCTGGCGGGCCTCCGATCACGTGCGCTACGCCATGTTCTCCGGCGGCGGTCTGCAGTGGCTGGAGGCGCGGTTGAAACAGGGCGAGGTGTCGGTGCCGCAAGCCGACAGCGACAGCGAACCGGACCTGACCGGGCTTTCCTGTCAGTGGGGGCCCGTTCGCGCGCAGCGGGGCCGTATCGTTTCGTTGATCGTGAAACCGGCAGTCGCCGCCGGCGATGACCGTTTCCGCGCGCTGACGGCGTCGCTGATCGCCGCCCTGGAGCAGGCCGGTTCGCTCAACCCGGTGCCGGAGGCGGGCCCGAACGTCCGTTGGCCGTCGACAGCGATCGCGCTCCAATCCCAGGTCGCCCACAACAACCTGCCGCCCTGGCGCCGGCGTCTGCGGGTTATCGCGACGGCCGCCCTGATGTGGCTCCTGTTCAAGCTCGGCCGGCGCGTCGGCCGCTTCGATCCGGCGAGCTACCGGCGCGAGATCGCCGAGAACACGGATTTCCGCAAGTTCGACGATGCGCTCATGATGACCGTCGACTGCACCGACGCGACGATCGCTGATCTGCGCCAGCTCCTGGATGCCGCCTCGGCCGACGGGACGGTGCGCTACGGCCTGCACACGCAGGACGAGGCGCTGATGACCTGCGTCGTGCCATCGGCGTTCAGCGCCGATCACATGCACTTTGTCGACGGCGCCGGCGGCGGCTACGCGTCGGCGGCGCGGCAATTGCGTTAGAGCCGATCCATCTAACGCCGCCCGAACAGCTTTTCGATGTCGGCCAACTTCAGTTCGACATAGGTCGGGCGGCCGTGGTTGCACTGGCCGGAATGGGGCGTCGCCTCCATCTCGCGCAACAGCGCGTTCATCTCCTCGGTATTGAGCCGGCGTCCGGCGCGCACGCTGCCGTGGCACGCCATGGTGCCGCAGACGTCTTCCAGGCGTTCGCGCAGGGATAGCGCCTCGCCGCTTTCTGAGAGATCGTCGGCGAAGTCCCGCACCAGGGCCTTGACGTCGATCTCGCCCAACAGCGCCGGGGTCTCGCGGACCACGACGGCGCCCGGGCCGAACCGTTCGAGCACCAGGCCGAGTTCGGCCAGTTCGTCGGCGCGCGCGACCAGCCGGTCGACATCGGCCTCGTCCAGGTCGACGACCTCGGGCAGCAGCAGCACCTGGCGCGCGACGCCCGATTGGGCGAGCTGCTGTTTCATGCGCTCGTAGACCAGCCGTTCGTGGGCCGCATGCTGGTCGACGATGACCAGGCCGTCGGCGGTCTGGGCGACCAC
>JANQGO010000494.1 GCA_028277285.1 Alphaproteobacteria bacterium
CGGCGGCACCCAGATGAGAGCTGCGCCGCACCGCGACCACGCCGACCCCCTGCTGTCGGGCCAGCGTGAGTGCGTCCCCCATCGCACGCCAAGCCGCCAGGCAACCGAGCGCATCGTCGGCGTCAAGCACCGCCGCCGCGCCGCCGTTGTGCTCAAGAGCGAAGCTGGGTCTTGCCTTGATGCTGCCGTCGCGCAGCCGCCGGACATAAGCCGGCAGATGCATGACGCCATGGGAATCGATACCGCTTCGCTGGGCAAAAACCAGCAGGCCGGCCGCCCGTGCAGCCTCCCGTACCACAAGTCCGGCAGCCACCAGGATGGATGAAACTCGCGCGGTCAGCTCGTCGACGGTAATCACGCCATCAGGGCGCGCCATGTCGGCGGTATCGGAGACCGTGGACGCCATACCGATGCGCCTCAGGTACCGCCATAGACCGGCGTCAGCCAGCCCTTGCCGCGGTGGCTGTCACCGGTCACGGCGGAGAAATAGGCGTCCTGCAGTGACTTGGTCACGGAGCCCACGTCACCGGCACCCACATCGACGCCGTCGACACTGACGACCGGCAGCACTTCGGCGGCCGAACCGGCGACGAACATCTCATCGGCGGCATAGAGCTCCGTGCGATCGACCTTGCGCTCGACCACGTCGATACCAGCGCCGCGCGCCAGCGCGATCATCGTGTCGCGGGTGATGCTTTCCAGAATGCCGCTGGTGATGTCCGGCGTGATGAGCTGGCCATGGCGCATCAGGAAGACGCAAGCCCCTGGGCCTTCGCCGACCTTGCCGTGTTCGTTCAGCAGAAGCGCGTCGTCATAGCCGTCATGTAGTGCCTGAAAGCGCGCGAGGCGCGCGTTGACGTAGTTGGCGCCGCACTTGATGCGCGGCGGCATGGCGGTGTCAGACAAACGGACCCATGACGAGACGGCGCAGCGGATGCCGGTCGCCGTCTTCTCCGAACGTGGCCTTACCTTGCTGGCAATGAAATAGCTGACCGGCCCGGTGACATGATGTTCGCCGTCACCATCCAGATAGGCGCTCATGCGGATATGGCAGGCTTCCTTCACCTCGTTGGCGCGCAGCAGGTCGAGCAGTTGCGGACCCAGCGCTGCGGCATCGAAGTCCGGCGCGAAACGCAGGAGCTTCATCGACTGAGCAAGACGATCCAGATGTTCCTGAAGACGGAAGACGTAGAGTTCGTTCTCGCCGGCATTCCAGTAGGCGCGCAGACCCTCGAAGACGTTGAGGCCATAGCGCATCGCCGGCGACATCACATGCGCCGTCGCCTGCCCGTAAGGCACGCGCTCACCGTTATGCACGATCAGAGGTTGGCCGCTCATGTCGCGCCCCCGTTTCGCGCCAGACGGAACCGCGCCAAGGCCAGATCGCCTTCGCGCTCGATCTTAAGCTCGACCGGCACGCCAACGGCGAGCGCGCGGCCGGCATCGCTATCGACAACATTGGTGAGCAGGCGCGGGCCCTCATCGAGCTCGACCAGCGTCACGTCATAGGGAACGCGATCGGCAAACGCGTCGTGATAGGCCTTGTGATAGACGACCCAGCTCACGACATGGCCGCAGCCGCTGGCCGGTCGCCAGACCGGGTCGGACGCAAGACAGTTGGGGCAAGCCTCGCGCGCCGGCAGCCAATTGTGGCCGCAGGTCTCGCAGTGAAGATGGCGCAGTTCTCCCGCCGCCAGCCCGTCCCAATAGGGCCGGTTGAGGTCGGTGATCTCGGGCGCCGGGGCGGTCATGACGGGTTGCCCAGGATCATGGTGGCGTGGGTGTGCATGCTGCCGCCCTGATTGGAGACGATGCAGGTCTTCGCGCCGCCGACCTGCAGCCGCGCGTCACCGCGCATCTGGCGCACGCCCTCGATCACGAGCTGCAGGCCGGGCGTGCCGGATTCCGATAGGAGACCGCCCGACGTGTTCAGCGGCAACGAGCCGTCGGGCGCCAGGGCGCCCTGGGCCGCCATCGGTCCGGCCTGACCGCGCTTTGCCAGACCATAGTCCTCCAGCGTCAACAGAACGGTGACGGTGAAGCAGTCATAAAGCTGCGCGACATCGATCTCGCCCGGCTCCAATCCCGCCATCTTGAACGCCGTATCGGCCGACGCGGCAGCCGATGTCTCGGTGAGATTGGGCCGCAGATGCACGTCCCAGGACTCCTGGCCTTGGCCGAAGCCCAGCACCGGCACGGCACGGGCCATGCCCAGCTGTTTGGCGCGCTCGGCGCTCATGACGACCACCGCCGCTCCGCCGTCGGAGACGAGGCAGCAGTCGTCGCGGCGCAGGGGCTCGATCAGCAGCGGCGATTCCATGTAGTCATCAAGCGTGATCGGCTTCTTCAGATGCCCGTGCGGGTTCTCCGCCCCGTTGGCGCGGCACTGCACGGCAACGGCGCCGAAGTGTTCGGGCCGGCTGGCGTGCTTCTGCGCATAGGCCTGATGGATCATGGCGTAGCCGGCGGCCGTCGCATACCAGCCATAGACCGCGTCATCGCCGCGCGGACGGTGATAGACCCGCCGGCTGCCGGTGCGCGGCGTGTCGCCATAACAGACAAGCGCGACATCCATCAGGCCGGCATCGATCGCCATCGCCGCGTACGAGATAAGCGCGATGTTGGCGGCACCGCCCTGATCGAGCGACGCGCCGACGCGTGGCCGCAGGCCGAGCGCCTCGGCGACCTTCTGACCGTAGAGGATCGACGGTTCGGAGTTCGCCATCTTGACAAGGACACCGTCGACCATGTCCTTCTCGAGGCGAGCGTCCTGGAGCGCGTTGCGGCACGCCTCGACGATCAGGCCGATCCGGTCGCGGCCGGGATGTTTGCCGTAGGCCGTGTGCCCGACACCGGCGATGACCGCCTTGCCGCGCATCAGATCACACCGCCTTCGGCAAGCGCGGCGCGCTCGTCATCGTCCAGTCCCAGCTTCTCGCCATAGATGGCATCGTTGTCGGCGCCATAGGCGGGGCTCGGCCGATAGGTGGCCTGCGCGTGACCCTCGAACTGCAACGGGCTGCGGCAGACCGTAATGGGGCCGAAGTCCGGATGGTCTATCTCAAGCAACATGCCGCGCTCGTGCATGTGTTCGTCGGCCATGACTTCTGCGAGCTCGCGCACTGGCGCACAAGGCACGCGATGGGCGATCAGGTGGTCGAACAAGGCGGCGCGCGTCATGGTCGCCGTCCAGCGGCCGACAAGCGAGTCGACCTCTTCCATATGGGCGACACGACCTCGCGTGGTCGACAGGTGTTCGCAGTCACAGAGATCGGCGCGGTTCATCGCACCGAGCAAGGACTGCCAGTGTTTGTCGTTGTTGCAGATGATGGCGATGAAACCGTCCGCCGCCGGATAGACGTTATAGGGACACAGCGACAACCCGCCATGGCGGTTGCCGGTGCGCGACGGGATGTCGTTGCGCTCGCCATAGGTCATGCCGATGCTCGACGCCAGTGACGCATAGACCGCGTCCAGCATGGCGACGTCGATGACGGTGCCCTCGCCGGTTCGCTCGCGGCAATAGAGTGCGGTCATGATAGCGCCATAGAGATGAACGCCGCCGAAAAAGTCACACAAAGCCGCGCCCGACTTGACCGGCGGGTTGTCGGCGAAACCGGTGACGCTCATGACGCCGGACATCGCCTGGACGGTCAGATCCATGGCGGGAAAGTCGCGATAGCGGCCCGCCTGCCCGTAACCCGATCCCGACGCCACGATCAGGCGCGGGTTGGCCCGCCGCAGCACGTCGGGGCCGATACCGAGACGATCCATAACACCGGGCGCGTAGTTCTCGGCGACCACATCGGCGTCGGCGACAAGCTGCATGAAGAGGTCGCGGCCCTGGTCGGCCT
>JANQGO010000036.1 GCA_028277285.1 Alphaproteobacteria bacterium
ACCCGAATCAAATCCGGTACGCATGTTCGATCTCGATGGCCATCGCACCCGATACCTCCGCGCCCATTCAAACATTTTTCCATATGCAATCGCCCTGCCATTGGGGGGAGAGGGTTGTGCAGGCTTGGGCGCGAAAGCGCCCTAGCCGGAGCTGGGTGAGGGGGTGTTGTGCAGGTATCTAACGGAACGCCGGTTCGTCGAAGCTGCGCAGCTTGCGCGAATGCAGGGACTCGACGCCTGCCTCGCGAAGGTTGGTCAGCGTCGCGATACCGATCTGCAGGTGCTGACTGATCCGTTCGCGATAGAACGCATCCGCCATGCCCGGCAGTTTGATCTCGCCGTGAAGCGGTTTGTCCGACACGCAGAGCAACGTGCCGTAGGGCACGCGCAGGCGGAAACCGTTGGCGGCGATGGTCGCCGATTCCATGTCGATGGCGATGGCGCGCGACTGATTGAAACGGGTCGCGAGCTCGTGATGGCGCAATTCCCAATCACGGTCGTCGGTCGTCACGACCGTGCCCGTGCGCAGCCTCGTCTTGAGCTCATGGCGCTCGAGCCCCGTGACGTTTGTTACCGCGGCGGTCAGCGCGATCTGGATTTCGGCGATCGGCGGTACCGGCACCCAGCCGGGCAGATCCTCGTCCAGCACGTTGTCGCTGCGCACGTAGGCGTGCGCCAAAACGTAGTCGCCCAGGCGCTGGGTCAACCGCAGGCCCCCGCAATGGCCGACCATCAGCCAGCAATGGGGTCTGAGCACGGCGACGTGGTCGGTGATGGTCTTGGCGTTGGACGGTCCGACGCCGATGTTGACCAACGTGATCCCGTCGCCGTCTTCGCGGACCAGATGATAGGCCGGCATCTGCGGCAGATGCGGCGGCGCCTCACCCGATGGCGGATCGTCGGTCAGCCTGGCATTCGGGTGAACCACGTTGCCCGGCTCGACAAACGCCGTGTAGTCGCTGCCGTCGCTGACCTGTTGGCGTCCGTAGGCGATGAACCGGTCGACGTAACGCTGGTAGTTCGTGAACATGACGAAGCTCTGGAAGTGCTCCGGCGACGTCGCGGTGTAGTGGCGCAGGCGCAGCAGCGAGAAATCCACCCGTGACGCCGTGAACAGCGACAGCGGCTCCGGATGGCCCGGCGGCGCCTTATGGGTGCCGTTGGCGACCGTGTCGTCGATGCGTGAGAGGTCGGGCATGTAGAACCGGCTGCTCAGGCCGTGCACCCGGTCGGCCGTCAGATCGGCGGTCGCCTCCTCGATTACGAAGGGAAGCGGGATCGGCTGCATGCTACGTCCGACCCAGATCGGCCGTTCGTAGTTTGTGATGAGAAGGTCGAACTGTTCGCGGTAATAAGCGTCGAACAGATCGGGCCGCGTCAGCGTCGTGCCGAACGCGCCGGCGCCGCGCAGAATGCCGAAGGAACGTTCGCTGCCGCGATGGATGTCCGCCTGCTCGATGACGATCCCGGCATAGGGGTAACAGGGCGCCTCGCCCGCTTCCTCGGAGCCGCCGGCAAGATAGTCAGCGAAGCGGTTCTGAACCTCATCGACACCCGCCTCATAGATCTCACGGACACGCTCCAACGCTTGATCCACGTCGGTGAACGGCATCATGTCGCGGGCGACCTGATAGAAGGTGTTGCTCATGGTCTCGAACCGTCAAGGCAAGGCGCGGTCAACGTAGCCCGTCCTCGCCGCCGATATCCTCGTGACGCAAACCGCCGACACGCGCGTGGATGCGCCCGCCCGTCGTCATGACCAGACCATAGATGATCTCGTCACGCCGCGGCGCATCCGGCAAGCCGATCTCCATGGCATCGAAGTGGCTGCGGACATAGGCCGCGTCGATATGGCCGATCGGGATATCCAACCGCGTGCCCATGCCGCCGACTTTCTTGGCCGACGGCACGATCGCCTTGGCACCGCCCAGCACCTCGCGCATGCCGTAGCCGCCGGGCACGTGCCACAGCGCGCCGTGCTCCAGCTCGCCGGCCTCGCCGACGATGGCGCCCTTGCCATAGGCCTGGATGTTCTCCGGCTTGACGCCAAGCGCTGCGATCAGCCGGTGCGACAGGTCCAGACCCAGGGGTTTCAGAACCTCCATCATGGGCGTGATGTCCTCGACATACTCACCGGCATAGGGGTTGGCAATCACCATCATGATGGCGCCGCGCTTATAGGGCCCTTCCGGCGGCGGACCGAACTCGTGATGGATCTCGTCAACCACGGTGACGATCTTGCGGACATCGACCTCTAGACTCATGCACTGACTCCTTCAGGCAAGACATAGCTGTTGTGTGCGACAACCCGGCGACGGTTCTGTAGCGCCAGATAGGCGCTATGGATAAGGCCACGCGCGCGACAGGCCTCGGCAAGGGCGACACCGGCGTTTATCGCCGCGGCAACGGCCGCATCGTCGAGCCGCCCGACGGCAACGGTGACGAGCCGGTCGCCGAGATCAGTGTCGTCGCGAAGCGACTAGGCCGGCGCCCGTTCGATAGCCGGATGCTCGATGTCGACCGCATTGGCGATAAGCGTCGCCGCGACATCGGCCGTCGCCGCGTCCGCCGCCAAGACCGTCACCGCGTCGGCGATGCCCAGGGACTGCGAGCGCCCGCGCCAGCCCGACGTCGCGATACCGCGTACCGGCATGACGAAATCGACGGCGACATCGGCATCCAGATGCGGCGCATCCTGGTTGTCGACGATGCCGGCCTTCAACGTCTCGCCGGGCGTCAGATAGAGCGCGATATCGCCACCGTTGTTGGCATAGGCGCGCCGGATCGCCGTGCCATCGAGCATGGCTGCCATAACGTCGTCGGCTACCGCACCGGCGACGGCGGCCATCGGCGTGACGAACCGATCGGCAAAGGGACGTGTTGCGGTCGCCATGCGCCGCGCCACCGGGCCTTGCAACAGCGGGTACGTCTGACCGAGGGGTTGGCGAAGCTGTTTCAGTTCGCGAACGAGCTCATCGAGGATCGTCTGGAAGCGCTGTGCCGCCAGATCATAGGCACGCGCCACGTCATCGGTCTCGCCCCATGCCTTCAGCACGATATCGATAGGGCCGTGATGCAGGTGCAGACGGTCGCCACCCAGCCTTGTGACTTGCGCGGTCATGCCCGCCCCGCCCCGACCGGCCAGGGATTGTCGTCATGCCATCGGTGCGCCGCCGGATGCACGTCAACGACCACATCGGCGAGCTGACGCACGTGGTCGCCGTGGCCACCCAAGGCCAGATAATCGTCGAGCCGCAGGGTGAACTCGATCGGCGCGACCAGGGCGGGCGTCGGGACATAGCCGAAGGCGTTTTCCGGTAGACGCGTCACGTCGACCATGAACGTAATACCGCCGCCCGGCCAGACATAGACCGG
Organism: Alphaproteobacteria bacterium; assembly: GCA_028277285.1. Classification (GTDB taxonomy): domain Bacteria; phylum Pseudomonadota; class Alphaproteobacteria; order SP197; family SP197; genus JANQGO01. The sequence continues at coordinate 3,376 of JANQGO010000036.1, forward strand.
CGCGCCGCCCGACGTGACGCGGGTGAGCGAATCGCGGACCGACCGAGTAAGCCGCACGGGGTTTTCCGTCACGCCGGCGCGGAGCGACCCACCGGCACCGGCCATGAAGAGCACGGTGCACAGCGCGGGTTCGCAGTTCTCGGCGATACGTTCGACGACCGTGTTGACCGGCGACGGCATGGCGGCCGGTTGTGGTTCGAGGTCGTCATCCAGCACATACCAGCCGGCGTCTTCACCCGTGGTTGAGACCATCAGGAGCCTCAGGCCCGGCCACGCCTTCTTCGGATCGATCTTCTCGATGATCTCCAGCGGATCCGTGACGTCCGTGCCGCCCCAGCCGAGGCCCGGCTCGGCGACCTGGAAGTAGCGCCCGGGCGTCGACTTGCGGCCGCGGACGCGGATGCCCGATGGCGGCACATCCAGATAGGTGCCGGCATAGTGTTCGGTGAAGACGCCGGTGATGTGGTCGTCGACGACGATCACTTCGTCGGCGTGCTCGAACCATTGTTTGGCGAACATGCCCATGGCCGCGCTGCCGCAGCCGACCCGCATGCGTTCCTCGCGCTGGCCGTTCACGACCGGCGGCTTGCCGGCCTGGATCGTGACCTCCGACCCGGCCTCGACCACGACGTCGACCGGGTTGCCGCCGCACAGATCCAGCATCGCCTGGCAGGTGACATTGCCTTCCTTCTTCGACCCGCCGGTCAAATGGCGCACGCCGCCAAGCGACAGCATCTGCGAACCGTATTCGGCGGTCGTGACGTGACCGATCGGCTCCCCCTCGCACAGCACGTTCGCCTGCTCAGGGCCTAAGAATCGGTCGGTGTCGATCTTCACCTTGATGCCGCAGTAACTGAAGATGCCCTCGGAGACGACCGTCACCATGTCGACACCGTCGGCTTCGCTCGAAACGATGAAGGGCGCGGGTTTGTAGTCGGGATAGGTGGTACCGGAACCGATGCCGGTAACGAAGCTGTCCTTGCCGGTGACGACGGCGCCGTCCCAGTTGGCCGCGCCCTCCAGAAACGGCACCAGCTTCTCGGCGCGCTGGGCGACGACCAGGGGATCAACCCGCACCAGCCGGCCGTCCGCGTTGGCATAGCGGTCGCACGCGCCGGTCTTGCCGTTACGGATCCGACACAAGACCGGGCACGCGTCGCACTTGACGATGCCGGCTTCCTGGTCGGCGGTGTCAGTCACCAGAGGCCTCCATGGCTTCGAGAACACGATGGGGCAGCGCCGGAACCCGGGTGATGCGCGCGCCGGCCGCGTGGCGTATCGCGCCCAGGATGGCGGGCGCGGTCGGCACCAGGCCGGGCTCGCCGACACCCTTGGCGCCGTAAGGCCCCAACGGCTCTTCGTCCTCGACGATGATAACGCGAATCTCCGGCATGTCGCCAAAGGTCGGGATCAGATAGTCGTGCAGGTTCTCGGTGACGCCCGGCACATACTCCTCCATCAGCGCCAGGCCGAGGCCCTGGGCGATGCCGCCATGGATCTGGCCTTCGACCTGAATCGGGTTGATAGCGTGGCCGACATCGTGCGCCGCGACCATCCGCTTGACCTTCACCGTGCCGAGCTCGGTGTCGACATCGACGACGGCCATCTGTGCGGCGAAGGCATAGGTCGCGTAGGGCGAACCCTGGCCGTTCTCGTCCAGCGCCGTCGCCGGCGGATCGAAGCTGCCCTCGCCGACCAGGACGTCGCCGTTCGCGTCCGCCGGCAGACCAGCCAGATCGGGCACGTGCTCTGTATCGCCGTCGGTGACGGTGAGGACCGAGCCGTCGAGCGACAGGCGCGCGTCATCGCCCGCGTTGACCAGGCGCAGGATCTGGCCCCGCAGGTCGAGCCCCGCCAGTTCCGTCGCCTTGCCGGAAACGAAGGTTTGCCGGCTTGCCGAACTCTTGCCGGCGTCGGCAGTGCGATCGGTGTCGCCCATGATGACCGCGATGTCTTCGACCGAGATACCCAGCGCGTCGGCGGCGATCTGAGTCAGGATCGTGCTTGATCCCTGCCCGATATCGGCAGCGCCGTTATAGAAGGTGACTCGGCCGTCGGCACTGAGGCCGATGCGCATGGTCGAGGGATTGGTCATCGACGTGTTGCCGATGCCGTACCACATGCAGCCGATGCCGACGCCCCGGCGCGTGACGGGCTTTGCGGCGTTCATGGTGTCGGCCTGTGCGAGCGCGTCCTTCCACGGTTGGGTCAACGCCTCCAGACAGGCCGACAGACCGGTGCTCGCCTCGAGCAACTGCCCGGTCGCCGTGCGGTCGCCTTTGGCCAGCGCGTTCATCAGGCGAAACTCCAGCCGGTCGATACCGACTTGAAGCGCCAGGTCATCCATCATGGTCTCATGGGCAATGGCCGCCTGAGGTACGCCAAATCCGCGAAACGCGCCGGCCGGCGTTTCGTTGGCAAACCAAGCCTGGCCGCGCGTCCGGACATGGGGCACGCGATAGGGCCCCATGCCGTGGATGGGCACACGGCCGGAGACGGTCGGTCCCCATGACGCATAGGCGCCGGTGTTGAACTCGGCGAACATCTCGGCAGCGGTCATGCGGCCGAAGCGGTCGCAGCCGAACCGCGTCGTGATGCGTGACGGATGGCGCTTGGTGCTGGCCGCCATGCTTTCCGGCCGTGTCCAGACACACGCGACCGGGCGTCCGGTGATCCAGGCGGCCAGTGCGATCAGGGGCTGCACGCCCTGGTCCAGCTTGCCGCCGAAACCGCCGCCGCACGCGGTCGGCACGATGCGCACACTCTCGCCAGGGATCTGCATGATGTTGGCGACCTCGTCACGGTCCATGTAGGGCGTCTGGGTCGAGACGTGGACCTCGATCCGGTCGCCGACCCGGCGCGCCCATCCGGCTTCCGGCTCGATATAGGCGTGCTCGACGAACGCGACCTCGAACACGCCCGCGGCCGTGATGTCGCTTTCATCCAGCGCCTTTGACGCATTGCCCGACCGCACACCGCCGGAGACCAACAGGTTGTCCTCGCGGCCGGCCTGAACCGGCGGCGATGCCTCGTCCATGGCAGCGTCGAGGCCGATGACCGGATCGATCGGCGTAAAGCTGACCGGAATGTCATCAAGGTCGAGCGACGCGACGGCATCCCGCTCGCCGACCACGGCGACAACCGCCTCGCCGCGATAGCGCGCCTGGCCCTCGGCCAACACGGGCTGGTCCTTGATATCGGGGTAGATGCCGTAGCCGTTGAACGGCACGTCGGCTGATGTCAGCACCCGCTCGATGCCGGGATGGGACGCCAGAAACCCGTCGACATCGCCGATCTCGACGCGGTGCCGCCGGAGGCCCTGTGGCTTCGCGTGCTGCGCTCGCCCCACCCGGCCGCCCGCTTCGAGATCGGCGCCGTAACACTCCTCGCCCGTCAGCTTGGGCAACCCGTCGATCTTGGCGAGCCGGGCCCCGACCGCATGACCGGCTTCCGGGCGAACCGGTGCGCCGGTGGTGGCGACGTCCATAACGGCCTCGACGATCTTGCGGTAGCCCGTACACCGGCACAGCACACCGCCCAAAGCGTCCTCGACCTGTTCGCTGGTCGGTTTGGTCACCGTCTCGAGCAGCGAGGCCGCCGCCATCAGCATGCCCGGCGTGCAGATGCCGCACTGGGCGGCGCCATGCCGGTGAAACGCGTTCTGCAGCGCCGTCAGTTCGTCACCCGCCAGCCCCTCCACCGTCGTAACGTCGCGCCCCTCGGCCTGAGCCAGCGGCACCATGCAGGCGCATACCTGGTCGCCGTCCAGCAGCACGGTGCAGGCGCCGCAGTCGCCGGCATTGCAGCCTATCTTGGTCCCGGTCAGGCCGAGCTCGTCACGCAGCACGTCGGCCAGGCGCGTTTGGCGGGCAGCGGCGACGTCGACCGCACGGCCGTTGACGACGAAGGTGGTCGTGGCGCTCACGCTGCGGCACCCAGATCGTTGAGCAGGCGGCGGACCAGCGTCACGGCGGCACGGCGCCGGTAGTCGGCGCTTGCCCTGACATCGTCAATCGGCGCCAGGCCGACCAGGTGGTCGTCGGTCACAGCAAGGCCCAGATCGCCATCCACATGGCGGCCGGCCAGAGCTGCCTCCAGATCATCCAGGCGCTGCGCGACCGCCGAACAGGATCCCACCGCGACACGAGCGTTCAGCACCACCTCGTCCTCGATCTCGATGCAGCCGGCCGCCATGACGATGGAAATGACGAGGTAGCGCCGCGCGCCGAGCTTCAGGAAATGACCGCGGGATCGATCCGTCGCCGGCTTCGGGACGCGCACGCCGGTGACCAACTGATCGGCACGCAGCGTCGTCTGCCGGTTGCCGGTGATGAACTCAGCCAGCGCCGTTGAGACCAAGCCGTCCTTGCCATGGATCTCGACATCGGCGCCCAGGCTCAAAAGCGCCGGCACGCCATCGGCCGCCGGCGAGGCGTTGCACAGATTGCCGGCGACGGTGCCCGCGTTCTGGATCTGCACGCCGCCGACCTCGCGCGCCGCCAGCTTCAGTCCGTCGAACAGCGGCGGCAGGTCGGCCGTCAGCACGTCGGTCCAGGTTGTCGTGGGGCCGATCAGCCAGTGATCGCCCTTATCCTCGCTGCCACGAAGGCCCTGGATGCG
>JANQGO010000135.1 GCA_028277285.1 Alphaproteobacteria bacterium
TCCTGGGTCAACAAGGCGATCGAGAGGGCGCAAGCCAAAGTCGAGGCCCGCAACTTCGACATGCGCAAGACCTTGCTGCGTTTCGACAATGTCATGAACGATCAGCGCAAGGTCATTTACGAACAGCGCCGCGATCTGATGCGCGCCGAGGAAGTATCGGAGACGATCGTCGAGATGCGCGAGCAGGTGATCGAGGATCTCGTCGAGCGCTGCATTCCGCCCGACGCCTATCCCGAGCAATGGGAGACCGCGTCGTTGGAAGAAGAGGTTCATCGCATTCTGGGCCTCAACCTTCCGGTTGCCGATTGGGCGAAGGAAGAAGGCATCGCCGACGAGGAAGTGCGCGAGCGCATCATGACGGCCGCCAACGAGAAATACGCCAAGAAGGAAGAGACCTATACGGAAAGGGTCATGCGGCTGGCGGAAAAGAGCCTGCTGCTGCAGATCATCGATCAGCGCTGGCGTGACCACCTGCACTCGCTCGACCATTTGCGCCAGGCAGTCGGCCTGCGCGCCTATGCGCAGAAGGACCCGTTGCGCGAGTATCAGGCCGAGGCCTTCAGCCTGTTCGACCGGATGCTCGACAATGTCCGCGAATCCGTCACCCAGGTGTTGATGCATATCGAGATTCGCGTCGATGCTGGCACGGATCAATTGGCGCCGCGCGAAACGGCCCGTCCGATGCAGGAAGGCCGCAGCGATCCGGCGTTTGCCCAGCAACCCGGTCAACCCGCACAGCCGGCGGCGTCAGATCGCTTGTCGTGGCAGGCCGGCCAGGCGGTCAGCCGCGTCGATCCGGACGATCGCGATCCCAACAACCCCGCGACATGGGGCAAGGTCGGACGCAACGAGTTGTGTCCGTGCGGCTCGGGCAAGAAGTACAAACACTGTCACGGCAAGCTCGAGCAGACCGCCGGGGCTTCGACCGCGGTACATTGACCAAGGCGAAAAAACCCGCGCGCCCGTTCCGGTTCTTCGACAACCGCGAAAAGTATCTGCTGTTCATCACGACCTGTAACGAGAAACAGGTGACGGCGGGGCGCGTCGGCGCCGAAATCGGCCATGTGCGCGCGCGGCCGCCCGCCTTCCGCCTGTTCGACGCCGGTGTCGGTGACGCGACGGTTCTCTCGCTTGTCATGCGGCGCATGCACCATCGCATGCCGGACATTCCGTTCCTTGTGGTCGGCAAGGAATCCAACCCTGAGAACCTGCGGGTCAGCCTCGAAAAACTGCCCGACCGTTTCGCCGAACATCCGCGCACGGTCGTCGTTTTGACCAACATGTTCTATTCGGAAGCGCCGTGGCTCTCGCCTAACCGCGAAGCCATGCGCGACAAGGTGAACTGGCACGAAGTCCAGCTCGCCGGCAACACGGCACATGACTACGACAAGCAGGTCCACGAGCTCTCCGCCTTTGTCGAGCGCTGCTGGCAGACCACGGCGAGCACGAAGACGGGCAATCCGCTCTATGTCGAACCTTCCGTGCTCGTGCTCTACCGTGCCGATCAGAGTTTCGCGCTGAACGATGTGATCCCCGATCCCGGCCGCTTCGACCTCGGCTACGACCTCGTTATCGCATCGCAGCCTTATCGCTCACGGCTGCCTGCAGAGATCAAGGTCCGCAACGTGCTGGCGCCGTTGGCGCGCGCGCTGGCGCCGGGCGGGCGCATGATCACCGTGCAGTCCACACCCAAGGGGTCGGGCATGGACATCATCCGTCGTGTGTGGCCGCGCGACGACGTCTTCACGACACCGCGCCACGAACTGCTGCGTGAGCTGGAACGCCAGATCGGCGAGGCGTGTCCGGACCTTGAGTTCTTGAAGCAGCGCGCGAGCGAGGCTGAGTTTCGTTTCGAGCTGCAGCTCTCGCCGGAAGAGCTTTCCGGTTCGATCGGTACGTCGCCGCTGCTGGCGGCCTGGAACGCAGCCATCTATGTCGCGCAGATCGGCGATGCCGAACTGCAGCAGGCGATGTCGTCGACCCGCTACCTGACCGAAACACGCAAGGTTCTTGAGAAGAATCGGGGCCTGGAGTTCGTCAACGAGGCCTTCGTTGTCGCGCGCAAGCGCGGCTGAACGCAAAGCCCCCTCACCCCGCTTCGGCTAAGGCGCTGTCGCGCCTAAGCCTGCACAACCCTCTCCCCCACTGACGTAGGGGCGAGGGAGATAAAGGGCCGTCGATACGCCCCCTCTCCCGCTCGCGGGAGAGGGAGGGGCCCGGCGCGAAGCGTTGGGAGGGTGAGGGTCATTGTCGGACTGAACGATAGCCAATCTAGCTCAGGCTCTTTCGGCCCATCTCCATGAACTTGTCGCGCCGGCGGGTCACCAACTCGCCGGGCGGTACGTCTTTCAGTTCATCGAGCGCCCGGGCGATGGCATCGCCGACCCGGTCGATCTGGACCTCTGGATCGCGTTGGGCGCCGCCGACCGGCTCGCTGATCACCTCGTCGATCACGCCCAGCTTGTCGAGGTCCTGGGCGGTCATGCGCAGCGCCTCGGCGGCCTGGGCCGCTTCATCGCCGCTGCGCCACAGGATCGATGCGCACCCCTCCGGCGAGATCACCGAATAGATCGCATGCTCCAGCATCAAGACGCGGTCGGCGACGGCGATGGCGATGGCGCCGCCCGACCCTCCCTCGCCGATCACAACCGCGACAAAGGGCACGCCAAGCTGCAGCGACGTCTCGATCGAGCGCGCGATCGCTTCGGCCTGACCGCGTTCCTCCGCACCGATGCCGGGATACGCACCCGCGGTATCGATGAGCGAGATGACGGGCAGGCGAAACTGGTCGGCCAGGTTCATCAGCCGCACGGACTTGCGATAACCCTCTGGCCGCGCGTAACCGAAATTGTGCCTGACGCGGTCTGCCGTGTCGGCGCCCTTTTCATGGCCCATGACCACGACCGACTGGCCGCGAAACGCGCCCAGCCCGGCGACGATGGCCGCGTCTTCACCGAAAAAGCGATCGCCCGCCAACGGCACGAAGTCGTCGATCAGACGGGCGATGTAGTCAGACGTATGCGGCCGGTCGGCATGGCGCGCGACCTGGGCCTTCTGCCACGGCGTCAGCTTGCTGTAGGTCTGGTTTAAGAGACGGTCGAGCTTGCCCTGCAGGCGCGCGACCTCGTCGACAATGTTGACGCCGTCGCCGTCCGAAAGCTTGCGCAGCTCCTTGATCTTGCTTTCAAGCTCCGCGATCGGCTTCTCGAACTCGAGATAGTGCTGCATGGCAGTGGCGCCCTGGCCGTTTCCGGGATCAGGCCGCGCCGGCGATCTGTTCGGCCTTGCGCACCATGACTTCGGCCTGCTTGATCGACGCGATATCGATCAGCCTGCCGTCCAGCGAGACCGCGCCCTGGCCTTCCTTCTGGGCCTTGTCCATGGCTTCCAGAATGCGTTTGGCCTTGTCGACCTCGGCCTCGGACGGGCTGTTGACCTCATTGGCGATGTCGATCTGGGACGGATGGATCGCCCACTTGCCCTCGCAGCCCAGCACCGAGGCGCGGTTGGCCTGGGCGCGGAAGCCGTCGGGGTCCTTGAAATCGCCGAACGGCCCGTCGATCGGCCGCAATCCGTTGGCGCGGGCCGCCACAACCATGCGCGCGATGGCATAGTGCCACATATCGCCCCAGTGATAGTCGCGCGGCTTGTCGCCGTCGATATCGGTCAGGACGCCATAGAGCGGGTTCGGGCCGCCGATGACCGTGGTGCGCGCCTTGGTCGACGCGGCGTAGTCGGCAACGCCGAAATGCAGGCTTTCGTTGCGTTTGCTGGCACCGGCGATCTCGTCGACATTGGCCATGCCGAGCGCGGTTTCGATGATCATCTCGAAACCGATCCGTTTGGTGCGGCCCTTGGCGTCCTCGCACTGGGTCACCAGCATGTCGACCGCGTAGACATCGGCGGCGGTGCCAACCTTGGGGATCATGATCAGATCCAGCCGATCGCCTGTCTGTTCGATGACGTCGACGATATCCCGGTACATGTAGTGGGTATCCAGCCCGTTGATGCGGACCGACAGGGTCTTCGAACCCCAGTCGATGTCGTTGATGGCCTCAATGACGTTCTTTCGCGCCTGCGGCTTGTCGTCCGGCGCAACCGCATCCTCCAGATCCAGGAAGACGACGTCGGCGCCGCCGCTGGCCGCCTTGTCGAACAGTTCCGGACGGCTGCCCGGCACGGCCAGTTCGCTGCGGTTAAGGCGCGCCGGCGCCTGCTCGACGATGGTAAAGCTCATCAAATCCTCCCGGTGGGCTCACCCCTGATTGGGGCGCTCCAATGCCTTTGGAACCTCCGGCTGTCAAGCCCGTGCTAGCGGGTGGTGCTCGGCGACGGCCTGCTTCAGACGTTCTTCTAGCACATGGGTATAGATCTGGGTTGTCGATATGTCGGCGTGGCCCAAGAGCTTCTGGACCGACCGCAGGTCGGCGCCATGGGCTAAAAGGTGGCTGGCAAACGCGTGGCGCATGACATGGGGCGAGACCCTGACGGGATCGATGCCGGCCTCGCGCGCCAGATCCTTCAGCATGTTGCCCACGGTCTGGCGGGTGATATGGCCGCCGGCGGCCCGCGACGGGAAAAGCCAGGGCGAGCCGCTGTCGCAGGCCGCGCGCCACGCCGCGACCGCTTCCTGGGCTGGTCCGCCAAGGGGCACCAGGCGTTCCTTGTTGCCCTTGCCGCGGACCACCAGATAGGGCCGGTCGTCGGCCGCCGCCGAGGCCGGCAGGGCGATCAGCTCGGAGACCCTGAGGCCCGTCGCATAGAGCAGCTCGACGACGGCCTGTCGGCGCAGGCCATCGGCGCCCTCGCCCGCCCGTGCCGCTGCCAGCAAGGCATCGACATCCTGCTCGCTCAAGACCTTGGGGATGGAGGCGCCACGGCGCGGCGCCTCGATTGCGGCGCTTGGGTCGTCCGTGCGCTCGCCCTCGGCATAGAGGAAACGAAAGAACTGACGCAGACACGAAAGCCGCCGCGCCGCCGTGCTGGCGCTGCTGCCGCGCCGGTTAAGCGCCGTTAGATAGGCACGCAGGTCCTCGGTCCCGGCATCAGCCAGCGTGACCTTGCGGCGCGCCAGGAACCCGACGGCATCCAAGAGGTCGCGCTCGTAGGCGGCGACCGTGTTGGCCGCCGCGCCGCGCTCAGCCAGCATCATTTCCAGGAAGGTCTCGATACCCCGGGTCCGGTCGGCGGGTTCGTTTGCTGTCATGGCTCAGGCGCCGTTGGCGAACGCCGCCTCCAGGGCGATCAGACGGGCATCCTGGCCCAGCCCGACCTCACGCAACGCCGAAACGACGGCGCCCAGCGTCACGGCGTCGGCGCCTGACGGACCGCCATTGCCTAACACGACCAGGGCGACAAGCACGGTCTGACCGATCTGTTGCGTGCGCGCCGAGCGGATCATGGCGTCGATCAGCACGGTCTTCTGCACGGCCTCGCGGCTTTCCTGCGGCCCGGACAAAAGCTCCGGCAGCAGGGGATCGACAGCCGCGTCATCCAGACCGGTCAACAGCGCGGCATAGACCTCGCCGCGCGCACGCGGGTCGTTTTCGGTGTCGGCGGCGATTTGCTCCCACCACACCTTCATCCGCTCGCCGTCATCAGGCAGTTGTTCGCCGAACGCCATGCGCATCAGGGGCCACAGCGTCTGGCTTTCGGCCAGCGCGGTACCGTCGGACCGCGCGCGGTCCTCCAGCAGCGGCCACCAGCGCGCGGCCGCTTCCGGATCGCCGGCCACCAGCAGCGCCGCGACGGCGTCGCCGGCAAACCACGCGAGCTCCGGCGTCAGACGCAGCGTCGATAGGTCGGGCGCGATGACGCGCGCGATCGCGGCATAGCTGACGACACCGCCATCGGCCAGGGCATTCGCCAGAAGGGCGCGGTAGACCTCCGCGCGCGCCGTTTCGGTCGGCTGGGTCTGGCCTGCCTGATACAGCAAAGAGCGCCCCTTGGGGCCGCCGATTTTCTGCGCCGTGCTCAACGGGTTGGCACGCTCAACATCGGTAAACGTCACCTGGTCGTAGATGGCGCCCAGCTCGGCGGGGTCGAGAACCGCCTGCGCCACGGCAATCTCGCCCGCCGGCAGGCGCGTCTCGAGCGCCAGGTCCTGGTCCTGTGAAAGCGCCGCCAGAACGGCGGGTTCGCCGTCGCTGACGGCGGCGGGAAGGATCGCGACATCGGCCTGGAGCGCCATGGCAAGCAGCAGCGGATCGACACCAGCGAGTGAGTCCAACGTCGCGCCGGGCTCGCCGCGCACCGCGCGGTCAAGGCGCAGGAATAGCGGGCTGATATCGGCACCCTGGTCGCGCAGCAGGCTCAAGCCGAGATCAGCCTGGGCATCCTGCCCATCGATCCGCTGGCAGAAGATCATCGCTTCCTGCCAATAGATGCCGTCATCGGCACGCAGGATCTCACGGATCAACGGACATGCATTGGCGACATCGCCTTCCAAAAGCATCTGGTTGATGCGCGGCCCCATGACCGCGGGCTCGCGCGTCAGGTTGCCGGCGCTGCTCAACAAGGCCTCGGCATCCTCGCCGCGGCCGAGCGCGACCAACCGGTCGACCCGGTAGCCCAGGAATTCGGCCGGATCGATGGCGCGGGGCGGCTCGGCGGCCGACAGCAGCAGCCGCCCGGCCAGACGGTTCATGGCGGCGGAATCGGTCGATGTCGGGATGTTCGGCAGAAGCGCCTGGGCGATCGCCGGATCGGCATCGCGCCACATGTCGCTCGGCAAGCCACCGCTCGCGGCGTCCAACGTGCCGGCGCCGCCGCCGCTGGGCGCGGTCAAGGCCTCGATTTCGACCTCCGGCGCCACCATGTTCTCCGGCACGCCCTGGCCGGTGCTTTCCTGGTCAAAACCGGGGATGATGAACAGCGGCTCGTTGCTGTCCGACTGCGCCCAAACGGCACCGGTCGGCCACAACAAACACAAGGAAACGGCCAGGGCCAGCCGGCTAATTGGTAAAACGGTCATCCGGAATGGTTTTCTCAACCGTGGCGGTCGGCGGCGGGATATCCCATGTCATGAGGAAGGTGCCACCTCCGACGACAATGATCACCACAAGCAAGAGGAAGAGTTTTGTGAAGATCCCCATGGCCTCATAATGTAGCTGAAATGGGCGGTTAAGAAAACTTTGTGCTATCGTCGCATCATGGCGCTTGTACGGCAATCCAGGACATTGCGGCGCCCTGATCTCCTAATCCATCCGGGCCGTTTTGACCAAATCACGTTCACAATCCTTCCCCAAGACCGTCACGCTGGTCGGTCTGATGGGTGCCGGCAAGTCGACGGTGGGGCGCCGTTTGGCGAGCCGCCTGAACCTGCCGTTCATGGACGCCGACCACGAGATCGAATCCGCGGCCGGATGCACGATCCCGGAGTTCTTCGAACGTCACGGCGAAGCGGCATTTCGCGACGGCGAGAGCCGCGTGATCGCGCGCCTGTTGCAGGGCGAGCCAAAGGTGCTGGCGACGGGCGGCGGCGCCTTCATGAACGAAAAAACGCGCGAACGTATCGCCAAACGCTCGATATCGGTCTGGCTGCGCGCCGATCTGGACCTTCTGGTCAGCCGGGTGACGCGGCGCGACAACCGGCCGCTGCTGAAGACCGGCGACCCGCGCGAGATCATGCAGCGGCTAATGGATGAGCGTTATCCGATCTACGCGCTGGCTGATGTTGTCATCGATAGCGACGACGGTCCGCACGAGGCCGTGGTCGAGCGGATTGTCACCGCCTTGGAGGCGTTGAAGGAACAAGCATGAGTACGTTCGACCACGTTGACGTCGCGCTCGGCGAGCGCAGCTACAAGATCGTGATCGGTGAGGACCTGTTGGCCAAGGCGCCCGAGCTGCTGGCGCCGGTGCTGCAGCGCGACGCCGTCTTCATCGTCACCGACCGCAATCTCGCGGACCGCCATTTGCCGACGCTTCACAAGGCCCTGGACGGCGCCGGCATACGCCATCGCACATTCACCCTGCCGCCGGGCGAGAAGACCAAGGATTTCGATCATCTTCAAAGGCTGCTCAATGCCATGCTGGACGAAGGGGTCGAACGCAGCGACATCGTGGTGGCGCTGGGCGGCGGCGTGATCGGCGACCTCACAGGCTTTGCCAGCGCGATCCTGCGCCGCGGCGTCGACTTCGTGCAGATACCGACAACGCTGCTGGCCCAGGTCGACAGCTCCGTCGGCGGCAAGACCGGGATCGACACGCGCCAGGGCAAGAACCTGGTCGGCGCGTTTCATCAGCCGCGGCTGGTGATCGCCGATCTCGGCTTGCTGAAGACGCTGCCGCCGCGCGAACTGCGTGCGGGCTATGCGGAGACCGTCAAGTACGGCCTGCTCGGCGACGCCGAGTTTTTTGCCTGGCTCGAGAACAACGGCCAGGCAGTGGTCAACGGCGACATCCAGGCCCTGCATCACGCGGTCAAGACCAGCTGCCGCGCCAAGGCCGATGTCGTCGCCCGCGACGAGACCGAGGCCGGCGCGCGCGCCCTCCTGAACCTGGGCCACACCTTCGGCCATGCCCTGGAAACCGAAGCCTCGTTTTCCGACGCGCTGTTGCACGGCGAAGCGGTTGCCCTCGGCATGGTGATGGCATTCGAGTTTTCCGCGAAGATGGGGCTGTGCAGCGCCGATGATGCATCCCGCGTGCGCCGGCACCTCGCCGCCGTCGGCCTGCCCGTCCACCCCTGCGAAATCGACGGCATCGCGTGGGAGGCCGAACGCATCACCGCCCACATAATGCAAGACAAGAAGGTCAAGGACGGGCAGCTGACCTTTGTTCTTGTCAAAGGCATCGGCCAGGCTTTTCTGAGTCGTGATGTCGACCTGATCGACATGAACGGCTACCTGGCCGACCGCCTCGCCAATCCGGACGGCAGCCCTTGAACGCTGCTCTGCCGCTTTTTGAAAACCACCGACTGAACGAGACCCGCTCATGGTTCCGATAGTGGAAGCAGCCGTCGTGGTGATCTTCTTCATGATCATCCTGTCGGCGTTCTTTTCTGGTTCCGAAACCGCGTTGACGGCCGCCAACCGGTCGCTCATCCATCACCTGGAGACCGAAGGCAACCGCCGCGCCCGCCTTGTGTCGCGGCTGATCGGCGACCGCGAGCACCTGATCGGCACGATCCTGCTCGGCAACAACCTGGTGAACATCTTCGCCTCGACGCTTGCCGGTTATGCGTTCAGCCAACTGTTCGGCGAAGCCGGCATCGTCTACGCGACCATTGTCATGACCGCCCTGGTGGTCGTCTTTGCCGAAGTCATGCCCAAGACACTGGCGATCCGCAAACCCGAGCGCTTCGCGCTCACCATCGCGCCGGTCATGATCGTCCTGGTGCGTGTTCTCGCACCCATCACCTCTGCGGTTCAGTGGTTGGTGATCGTCCTCTTCCGCCTCATCGGCGTGCGCGATAGCGATGGCAACGCAACATCGGAGGCAGAGATCCGAGGCGCCCTGGCGCTCTACAAACACGAAGGCGGTTTGGTGAAGGACGAGCACGACATGCTCGACAGCATCCTGGATCTCGGCCAGGTCGAGGTTGGCGAAGTCATGACGCACCGGCGATCGCTGGTCACCGTCGACGCGGACGGGCCGATCGACGACGTGATCGACGAGATCCTGGCCAGCCCCTATACGCGCATTCCGCTATGGCGCGACGAGCCCGACAACATCATCGGCGTGCTGCACGCCAAGAACCTGCTGCGCGAACTCCGCCGTTCGGAAGGCCGCACCGAAGGCCTTGCCATCGTCGATATCGCAAGCGAGCCGTGGTTCGTGCCGGACACCACGACGCTGTCGGAGCAGCTCACCAACTTCCGCGAACGTCACGCACATTTCGCGCTGGTGGTCGACGAGTACGGCACGTTGATGGGCGTCGTCACTATGGAAGACATTCTCGAGGAGATCGTCGGCGAGATCGAGGACGAGTACGACGAAGACATCCAGGACTTCGCCATCTCGGAAGACGGCTCTTTTACGGTCGACGGCACGTCGACGATCCGCGACCTGAACCGTGAGTTCGACTGGAACCTGCCCGACGACGAGGCCAACACCATTGCCGGCCTGGTCATTCACGAAGCCCGGCAAATCCCCGAAGTCGGCCAGACCTTCGTGTTTCATGGTTTCCGCTTCGAAGTCACCGGGCGTCAACGCAACCAGCTGACCGAACTGAAGCTGACGCCCCTGGAAGAGATACTGAACGGCGACGACGAGGCGCCGGCCTGACCAGAGCATCGGTGTTGTATATGGTCCATGATCGATCATGATCCCCTCTCCCCTTGAGGGCAGGGCGATTGCATATGGAAAAATGTTTGAATGGGCGCGGAGGTATCGGGTGCGATGGCCATCGAGATCGAACATGCGTACC
>JANQGO010000311.1 GCA_028277285.1 Alphaproteobacteria bacterium
TTTGCTGATACCTTCGACGCCAACACCAAAGAATCCACGCATGACCCCGGACCCTGACGTAGAAACCGACCCGAAGGCAAGTGCCCATGGCGCATGAGACGCCGATCCTTGTCGAGACCACCCGTGGCGGCATGGTCGAAAGCCGCCATCGCGGCTCGATCGTCGTGGTCGATAGTCGGGGTACGGTGAAGCTCGCGGTGGGCGATGTCGAGCGCCCCGTCTATCCGCGCTCGGCGATCAAACCGATCCAGTCGGCGCTGGTCATGGCCGAAAGCGGCGCCGCCCATGCCTTCGATGTCAGCGACGAGGAGCTGGCGCTTGCCTGCGCCAGCCACGACGGCGAGCCTGTTCATGTCGTCGCCGTGCGCGAATGGCTGCTGCGTCTGGGGCTCGATGTCGACGACTTGGAATGTGGTCCCCATGACCCCGGTGACAGTGACGCGTTCTATGATCTCTACCGCGCCCAGGGCGCCGCCGGGCCGGAACACAACAATTGCTCGGGCAAACACGCGGGCTTCCTGACCATCTGCCGGCATCGCAATGTCGCGCCCAAGGGCTATCTCGCTATCGACCATCCGGCCCAGGCTGAGGTGTGCCGCACCATGGCAGAAATGTGCGGCGTCGACCTGGCCCGCGCCGAGACGGGCATCGACGGCTGCGGCGTGCCGACCATCGCGATGCCGCTCCACGCGCTCGCGCTCGGCATGGCGCGCCTCGCCGAACCTGAAGGCTTCTGCGATGCGCGCGCCGATGCATGCCGTACCATCGTGAAGGCGATGGCGGACCATCCGGTCATGGTCGCCGGTACCAAACGGTTCGGCACCGCGCTGCTTCACGCCGGGCGCGGGCGTTTCGTCAGCAAGACTGGCGCCGAGGGCATCTACTGCGCGGCGTGGCCGGAACAAGGGTTGGGCGTCGCCATCAAAATCGACGATGGCGCCAGCCGTGCCGCGGAGGTCACCATCGCCCATGTGCTGCGCCAGCTTGGTGCGCTCGACGATCAGGGCTGGCAGACCATGAAGCGCCTCGGCCAATCCACCTTGCGCAACTGGGCGGGCACCGAGGTCGGCACTCTTCGCCCTACCGAGGCGCTGAGCGAGCTCGGTTTGACGGTGCCCGGCAGATAGTTTGTCGTCAGCGTGTTTACGGCGTTTGCTCGTTTATGAAGTTCTGTGAAGCAGTACACCCGAGTTGCACGAGTCGAGCGATTCACCGATGCCCAACATCAGACATGCCGTCTTGGCTGATCTCGATTCAATTCTGGAGTTGTACAGCGCCAGCGACGTGAGCGCGGCCGCTCAGCCAGACCATCGAGCCGGGCAGATTTGGGAGAGCATACTGACGAGGGAAGGGGTAACTGTCTTCGTTTCGGAGTATGACAACAAGATCGTCGCGAGCTGCGTTCTCATCACGTCACCCAATCTCTTGCGCGGCGGTCGGCAACACGCTTTTCTTGAGAATGTTGTGACGCACCCAAAGTTTCAGCGGCAAGGTCACGGTCGCGCCGTCGTCCAGGCCGCGTTGACACAGGCATGGTCTTGCGATTGCCATCATGTCCTCCTTCAAAGCGGGCGTGACGACCCGAACGTCCATCGATTCTACAAAGATATTGGATTTGAGCCGGGACTACGGACGGCGTATGTCGCGCATCGTCCCGTCAGACCCGAAGTCCGCAACTGATAAGATCCGGCCAAACTCGACATCACGCTATCTTGGATGGCCTGGGCTAAGGGACAGACTTACCTTCGCGGCGTTTGCGCGGGACCACGAAAACGAGGACGTAACAAGAGGGACGATGCATGAGCGACGACAAAACCGACGAGGCGGCGGTCCGAGAGCTGGCGCAGGCCTATTACGACACCATGGTGGCGGCTGACGAAGCCGGCATGCGCCGCGTCTTCGATGCGCGCGCGCCGATCGTCGGCCACTTCGATGGCGAGTTTCTGTGGCAGAGCCTTGACGAGTTCATTGCCGAGGCCCGGGAGGTCGTCGGCAAACACGGCAAGGAAGAAAGACGGATCGAGCGGGTCGACATACACGGCGACACGGCGCTTGCCGTGGTCGGCGGACGCTACGCCGAGCTTTGGTTCGAGGACCAGCTCGCGATGGTCAAGGTCGATGGAGCGTGGCGGGTCGTCGCCAAAACCTTCTGGGTCAAGCCAGGCGCCTAAGCCGCCGCCGCCAGCGTCGTCATCGAGAGCTTTTTCAGCGGACGCATGGAGGCCGTGATCCGCTTCTCAAGTTCGGGGATCCGGGTGAGCGGCGTGACGATGCGGTCGGTGCGGCCGATCGCCTTGATCGCGCGGGTCAGCGGCGCCACCGCCTTCTGCAACGGCGCGAGCTTGGCGGCGAGCGGGTTGAGCGCGCGCTCCATTTTGTCGACCAGCTTCTTCAGCCCGACCGCCTTCAAGATCTCGTTGACGATGGGATCGATGACCTTGTGCATCACCCACTTGACCGCATCGAGCGCCCAGCGCACCGGCTGCAGCGCCTTGCGCAGCTCCCGCAAGGGACCTTCCAGCGGCCGCAGTTTCTGCGTGACGTCGTTGGCGGCTTTGAGCGCCGGGTCGATGGGTTTCATGGCCGTCGCGACGCCTTCAAGCGCACTGCTGACGACGTCCAGGTTCTTCGTCAAACCGGGCTTGGCGTCGGCAATCGCTTTGATGTCGGGCGCCAGCGACAGGTTCATGGTAGCGCAGGCGGATTCGACCTCCGGCGGCGGGGTCTCGCCGAACCGCCGCTCCAGTTCGGTGACGATCGCCAGCCAGCCCTGAAGCAGCGCCTGGGCGCGATCCAGCGACATCTTCGCCTTGTTGACCGGCGGCAGGATCTTGGCGACCGCCTTCTGCGCGGGCTTGCTGCTCTTGTCCATCTTGTCGGCGGTGCGTTTGATCGTCACCGCCGTCGACTTCACCTTGCGCATGATCGTGCCGATGCGGCTGGCCAGCGTACCGATCACCGGAAACGGCGTCAGGACGACGGCCGAGTTGCTCAAGGTGTCGGCCTTGGTGATCAGCCCTTTCATCGCGCGGGACAGCTGTCTGGGCTTGGCCATCACCGACTTGGCTATCTTTGCCGCAAGGTGGGTGCGGTTCACCGGCACCTGCACCTCGGCGACATCGTTCGACAGCCCGGTCAGGCCGACGCGAAGTTTGGCCAGCTCGTTCATCGTTTCCCCAATCTACGTTTTTTCAACACGACAAGCGCCCGGGCACTCAGACTAGCCGTTCGGCCGAGGCGTTACACCTGCAGTTCGGCGATGCCTTCGAACAGCTTGAGCGCCTCCGGGTTGGCAAGCGCTTCGGTGTTCTTGACCTGGCGGCCGTGCACGATGTCGCGCACGGCGAGTTCGCTGATCTTGTTGGAGCGGGTGCGCGGAATGTCGGCGACGGCGATCACCTTGGCCGGCGTGTGGCGCGGCGAGGCGTTGTCGCGGATCTTTTTGCGGATCGCCGCGATCAGATCGTCGGTCAGTGCGTGGCCCGGACGCATGACGACGAACAAAACGACACGCACGTCGTCGTCCCAATCCTGGCCGATGCAGAGTGCGTCGAGCACCTCGTCGAACTGCTCGACCTGACGGTAAATCTCCGCCGTGCCGATCCGGACACCGCCCGGATTCAAAACCGCGTCGGAGCGGCCATAGACGATGACGCCACCATGCTTGGTGATTTCCGCCCAGTCGCCGTGGCGCCAGACATTGTCGTACACGTCGAAGTAGGCAGCGTGATACTTGGCGCCGTCGGGATCGTTCCAAAAACCGACCGGCATGGACGGGAACGCGGCCGAGCAGACGAGTTCACCCTTCTCGCCGGTCGGCAGCGGTTTGCCGTCGTCGCCAAAGACCTCGACCTTCATGGCGAGGCCGCGGCATTGCAGCTCGCCCTTGAACACCGGCCCGGTCGGGTTGCCCAGGGTGAAGCAGGAAATGATGTCGGTACCGCCGGAAATCGACGAGAGCTGCACGTCTTCTTTGATGTCGCGGTAGACGTAGTCGAAACCTTCATGGGCCAGTGGCGACCCGGTCGACAGCACCGCGCGCACGGCAGAGAGGTCGCGGGTCTCGCGCGGCTTGACGCCGGCCTTCTCGATCGCGGAGAGGTACTTCGCCGAAACGCCGACGACGTTGATGCGTTCTTTTTCCGCGAACTCCCAAAGGATGTCCGGCCCGGGATGCGCGGGGTTGCCTTCGAACAGCATGACGGTCGCTTCGCAGGCAAGGCTCGAGACGAGCCAGTTCCACATCATCCAGCCGCATGTCGAAAAGTAGAAGATGCGTTCGCCCGGCTTGAGGTCGGTGTGCAGGCGCAGTTCCTTCACGTGCTGCAGCAGCGTGCCGCCGTGACCGTGCACGATGCACTTGGGCGCGCCGGTGGTGCCGGAGGAATACATGATGAAGAGCGGGTGATCGAACGGCACCTGGGCGAAGTCGATATCGCCCGGGGGCATGTCCGCCATGGCGTCCGCCCACGACGTCGCGTTGTCGAGCGCACCCAGATCCGGAGCGTCGTTGACATAGGGTACGACAAGGATGTCCGCGACGCTTCCCAAGCCGGCGGCGATCTCCTTCACCCGCGCCAGGCTGTCGAAGGTCTTGCCGCCGTAGAAGTAGCCGTCGGCGGTGACCAGCAGCTTCGGTTCGATCTGGCCGAAGCGGTCGAGCACGCCGCGCACGCCGAAATCCGGCGAGCATGAGGACCAGACCGCGCCCAGGCTGGCGGTGGCCAGCATGGCGGCGATGGTCTCCGGCAGGTTGGGCAGGAAGCCGGCGACCCGGTCGCCCTCGCCGATGCCTCTTGCCGCCATCCAGGTTCTGAGCGCGGCAACGGTGTCGTAAAGCTCGGCATAGGTCATGGCGCTGCGCGTGCCGTTCTCGCGCCAGCAGACGATCGCCTCGTTGCCGTCGCGGCGACGCAGCAGGTTCTCCGCATAGTTCAGGCGCGCGCCGATGAACCATCTGGCGCCTGGCATCTTGCTGCCGTCGACCAGCACCGCGTCCCACGGCTTGGACGCGCGGATATCGCAGAAGCGCCACAACGTTTCCCAGAACGCCGCCCGGTTCTCCACCGACCACGACCACAGCGCGGCATAGTCCGGCAGCGTGACGCCGTGGGTCTGGGCCACGACGTTGCGGAAAGCGGTCATGTTGGTCGCCGCCGCACGCGCGGGATCCGGGATCCAGAGAGGTTTTGTCATCGTGATTAAGCCCGTGCCTGTTCGCCTGGACCTCCTATCACACATGGCTGCGTCCACGGAACCGCACTGGTCCTCGCCGCCGCGGGCGCCTAAGCTTGAACCTCGATGCGGTTCCCGCGCGCTCTCACCATCTCCCCCTCGCCTCCGGTCAAAGCCGCCGGTCTGCTGATCTTCGCCTGCGTCTTCTTCGCCTCGATGAACGCGATCATCCGCCACGTGTCGACCGAGGTGGACCCGCTGGAGATCGTCTTTTTCCGCAACCTCTTCGGTTTCCTCGCCATGATGCCGTGGCTGATGAGCCATGGCCTCAGCGCCATGAAGACCGAGCGGTTCGGCATGATCCTGCTGCGCTCGTTCTGGGGCTTCCTGGCCATGGCGACGTGGTTCTCCGCGCTCGCCATCGTGCCGCTCTCGAACGCCGTCGCGCTCAGCTTCACCGCGCCGCTGTTTGCCGCCATCGCCGCGGTGGTGATCCTGAAAGAGGTCATCCGCGTGCGGCGCATCACCGCGCTCGTCATCGGTTTTCTGGGCACGCTGGTGATCCTGCGGCCCGGCGTCGACTCCATCGGCGAGG
Source organism: Alphaproteobacteria bacterium (assembly GCA_028277285.1). Lineage (GTDB taxonomy): Bacteria > Pseudomonadota > Alphaproteobacteria > SP197 > SP197 > JANQGO01. The sequence continues at coordinate 5,771 of JANQGO010000311.1, forward strand.
GCGAGCTTCTGGTCATCGCCTCGGCCGTCACCATGGCGCTCTCCATCGTCACCATGAAGCTCCTGACCCGCACCGAGGACTCGGCGAGCCTCGTCGCCTGGCAGACCTTGCTGATCACGCCGATCTCGCTTGTGCCGGCCCTCTTCGTCTGGAGCTGGCCCAGTCCTGAGATGTGGATCTGGCTGATCGTGCTCGGCATCTTCGCCAGCATCGCCCATGTCGCCTTCACCCACGCCTTTTCCATGGCCGACACGACCTATCTGATGCCGTTCGACTACACGCGCCTGCCGTTCGTCGCGCTGTTGGGCTGGATCTTCTTCGGCGAGGTGACCGATATCTGGACCTGGGTCGGAGCGGCGATCATCGCCGCCAGTTCGGTCTACGTCGCCCATCGCGAGGCCCGGATCCGCGCTCAGCGCGCGACCAGCGGGGCCGCCGCCAGCGCCGCCGGACCGCTGTCCGAAACGCAGCGCGGCGACAAGACGTGACGGCGTGACCGGCGACCCGTCGACCCGCGAAACACTGGGTCTGGCCGACGCACCGGCCGGCGGCAGGGCCGAGCGCGCGGTGGCCGCCATCGTCGCGGGCGCCATCGGCGATGCCTTCGGCTACGCCGTCGAGTTCAGCCGGTTGGACGCGATCCGCGCGCGGTTCGGCGCAAGCGGCGTGACCGAGCCGGTGCGCGACGACGGCAAGCTGGTCGTCTCCGACGATACCCAGATGACGTTGTTCACCCTGGAGGGGCTCGTCCTCAGTCGAGCATACCTCGGCGACAGCGACGCGGTGCTGGAGGCCATCCGCGAGGCCTATCTGGACTGGTATGCGACCCAAACCGGCGATCCGCGTGCCGCCGACTACCACGGCCGCCTCGGCGCCCAGCCCGTCATGTGGCGTCAGCGCGCACCCGGCGGCACGTGTCTTGCGGCCCTGGCCGAGGGCGGGCGTGGCACGCCTGCCTTCCCGATGAACAACAGCAAAGGCTGCGGCGGGGTCATGCGTGTCGCGCCCATCGGCGTCATGCCCGGCCTGGGCGATGCCTCAGCGCGTTACGATCTGGCGGAGCGCGCGGCCGCCCTGACCCACGGCCATCCTGGCGGTTTCCGCCCCGCGGGCGCCATGGCGGTCCTGCTCTTCGCGTTGATCAACGGCGTCAGCCTGGCTGAGGCGCTGGGC
>JANQGO010000066.1 GCA_028277285.1 Alphaproteobacteria bacterium
ACTTCCATGGCGTGCGGGCTGACGCGCGACGAGATCGAGCGCGTGAAGCAGGGTCCGGCCGACCCGGCGTGGCCGGCCGATGAGTCGCTGTTGCTGGAAACGGTCGACGCGCTGATCGCCGAACGCGGCTTGTCGGAGGAACTCAAGGCGCGCCTCAGCGCGCACTTCACGGTGCGCCAAATCATGGACGTCATGGCGATCCACGGCATGTATGTCATTCTGGGCACCATGGTGAACACGTGGCCGATCGAGCTCGACGCCAGCGTGCGCGAGGTGTTGCCTGAGGACGTCACGCAAGAGGCGTTCGAGACCGCGTTCCCGCGCTAGAGCGGATCCCGCTTTGACGGGATCGCTTCGCGATTCCGGCAAGGCGGGTGAATCTGCCCTGACCGTCGTCACAGATAAGGACCGCCCATGCCGGTATTGACGATCTACTACGACGAAAGCCTGGACGAGGCCGTCGGCGCGCACCGTGCCGCCATCCAGGATGGGCTGGAGGCCATGATGCGCGACGTGCTGGTCGCCGATCCCGCGAACTGCCAGGTGGTGATGGTTGCCGCGCGCCATTCTTCGCCCAAGCCCGTCCATGTGGCCCTGCAATTCCGGGCGAAGGCGCACCGCACGCGCGCGGTCGTCGCCGAGGCCATGGACCATGTGGCGAGCGTCTTGCACGTTTCGCTGCAATGCGGCCTCCACATCCGGGCTTTCGATATCGATCAGGCTTCCCTGCACGCGCTCGATACGGACGGACCCGGCTGAAATGACCGACGACGTTGCACGGCCCGGCGTTCATATCCGCGCGATCGGCAGTTTCTTTGCCGGTGGACGGATCGCGACGCTTTCAGGTCAACCGAAGCGTCAGATCCAGGTCGCCCGCCACGGGCCGCAGCGGGAGGTCGACCTCAACGGCGACTACGTCACCGGCCAGAGCTATGTCCAGTTTGTCCACCATGTCGCACCGCGCTTCGATGCGCCGGTGATGTTCTGGCACGGCGGCGCCATGACCGGTGCGATGTGGGAGGCGACCCCGGATGGCCGCCCGGGCTGGCAGAGCTATTTCCTGAACGCGGGCTTCGACACCTATGTCTGTGACGCGATGGAGCGCGGGCGCGCAAGCTGGTCACCCTATCCCGACATCTATGCCACGGCCCCCATTCATCGCACGCTGAACGAGGCCTGGTCGATGTTCCGTATCGGTGAGGCCGATGGCTACGCGACGGATCCGGCGCAGCGAAAGCCCTTTCCCGGCAGCCTTTTCCCGCTCGATGGTTTTGACGATCTCGGCGCGCAGTTCGTGCCCCGGTGGACCGAACACGGCCACGAGACGCTCGACGCCTACTATGAGGCGCTCCGGAGAACGGGTCCCGTTTGGTTGATTGCACACAGCCAGGGCGGGAATCTGGCCCTGGAGGCGGCGGCCCGGCATCCGGAGTTCTTTCGCGGCGTCGTGGCGGTCGAGCCGGCCAGCGCCCCTCCCGATCCTGGCGACGCAAACCGGGTTCCCCACCTGATTGTCTGGTGCGACAACATCGACAAGGCACCGGCATGGGTGGCGTACCGGCAATCGGTCGATGCTTATGCCGACAAGCTTGTCGCATTGGGCGGAAACGTTCACCTGCTCGATCTGCCCGCGCTTGGCATTCACGGCAACTCTCATGTACCGATGATGGACGCGAACTCGGATGTCGTTGCCGGCGAGGTCCTCGCGTGGGTGGAATCGGTTGTCGCGACAAAGGCTGCCGGTTGACGATTACCTTAAGCCCCGTCTGCGACCGACAGGCGCGCTTCGAGCAGCGCGGTCAGTAACGCCAGCGGCACGGTGGACGCCTGGGACTCGAACTGGGTTCTGCCCTTGCGCACGGAGGCGTAGGGAAAGACGCCGTCCGGGCCGTAGCCGACATGCCAGTGCCAGCCGGGAAGCGTGTGCTCGATCAGCGCGATGCAGGCATCGACCGAGGCCGTGTAGGCCGGCGCCGCCTCGTCATGGGTGATGTGGGCGACGGCATGAGCGATCGCCAGGTCGAGATCGTGGTCCCGCCCGGTCGCTGCTTTCACCTGTGGCAACAGCGTCTTGAGTGTTCGCGCGACCATGGCGCCAGAATACGTCCTGTCGGGCGACCGGGCCAAGAGCCCGCTTGCCGGCTATCAGCCCTCGGGCACCGGTCGAACGGCACCGTCTGAACGAGCGGACTGGATGACAGCCTCCATCACCGCGGCGTTGTGGACCGCCTGGTCCACGGGAAGCGGGAAGGTCGCCTCGCCCTGAACGGCGCGGGCGAAGGCCTCGAGTTCCGCCCGCTCCATATCTTCGACCGGAAACTCCAGGACGTCGCGCTCGCCGTTCGCGCGGCTGATCGTCACCTGCCGGTAGCCGTCCATTTCAATCTGGCCCTCGGTGCCGAAGACGGTGACACGCCAGTGACGTGGCGTGATGGTGAGTGTTGAGAGCGTGCCGGAAGGGCCGTCGCGGAAGTCGAGCAGCAGGGTCGTCGTGTCGTCGGCTTCGGTCTCAAGCACCTGGCGGCGGCTGACGGCGCGCACCGCCGCGACAGGCCCGACCAGATTCAGCATCATATCCAGAATATGGACGCCCATGGTGGTCATGCCGCCGACCGGATGCTCACCGCGCATGACC
>JANQGO010000142.1 GCA_028277285.1 Alphaproteobacteria bacterium
AAATCCAAGCTGACCCGTCCGCTTAATCGCCATCTATGCAACTCCCACCGTTCAAACTAAGAGAATCACAGCAAACAACCATTACGCAACAGGCCCTCAAGGGGAGAGGGAAAACAACAAAACGCTCTAACTCAACACGCCCCGCTCGACCTGGTCGCGTTCGATGGATTCGAAGAGCGCGCGGAAGTTGCCTTCGCCGAAACCCTCATCGCCCTTGCGCTGAATGATCTCGAAGAAGATCGGCCCGATGACGGTCTTGGTGAAGATCTGCAGCAACACGCCGCCGCCCGGCGAGCCGTCGATCAGGATGCCGTGGCGCGCCAGGGCCGCGACATCTTCCTCGTGACCCGGCAGACGTTCGTCGGTCATGGCGTAATAGGTCTCCGGCGGCGGCGCCATGAAGTCGGTGCCCGCACTCTCCAGCGCCTTTACCGTCGCGACGATGTCGTCGGTGGTGAGCGCGATGTGCTGGATACCCTCGCCGTGATAGGCCTTCAGATACTCTTCGATCTGGCTCTTGTCGTCGGCGCTCTCGTTGATCGGGATGCGGATCTTGCCGCAAGGGCTGGTCATCGCCTTCGATTTAAGCCCCGTCAGCTTGCCTTCGATATCGAAGTAGCGGAGTTCGCGGAAGTTGAAGAGCCGCTCATAGAACCCCGCCCAATCGTCCATGCGGCCGCGGTGCACGTTGTGGGTCAGGTGATCGACGCTTGAGAGGCCGACGCCCTTGGGCGCCCACACCGGGTCGAGCGAGGCGCCGTCGATCGGCACGAAGTCGATGTCATAGATCGACCCCTTCATGCCGTAGCGGTCGACCAGATAGATCAGGCTGCCGCCGATACCCTCGATCGCCGGGATGTTGAGCTCCATCGGCCCGATGCGCGAGGTGACACCACGCGCGCCCAGCTCAATGGCACGCTGATAGGCCTTGCCCGCATCGGCGACGCGCAGCGCCATGGCACAGGCGCTGGGGCCGTGCACCCGGGCGAACGACTGGGCGAAGCTGTCGGGCTCCGCGTTAACGATGAAGTTGATGTCGCCCTGGCGCCACAAGGTCACGTTCTTCGACCTGTGTCGTGCGATCGCGCGAAAGCCGAGACGTTCGAAAAGCGCGGCGAGCTCGCGTGTGTCGGGCGCGGTGTACTCGACAAACTCGAACCCATCCGTTCCCATCGGGTTCTCAGCCGAGATGTTGCCCGCCATGTTCATGACAGCCTCCTGAGCTTGCGGGTCTCGTCGAGGCCGTTCCAGAACACCTGGACGCCGTCCAGCATCTGACGCCCGGCATCGATGAAGCTCTCTTCGTCGAAGTCGAGAGGACCGAAATAGAGGTCCTTCAGTTCGGCCATCGTGTGCGCGGCGTGCTGGTCCTCGATCTTGTCGTGCCAGCGGAAGAAACCGAGGTTGAGGTCAAGGCCCGAGCTTGTGTTGAAGCTCTCCAGTCCGGCGATCAGCTGTTTCCAGAAACCCGCGGCCGCCCAGTTCTCGACCGCGAAACCGGCGCCGGCGGAAACCGAAAAGTCGTCGCTGCCGTAGAGCCTGATCAACTCGTCGCAGAACGCGAGCGTCGCGGGCGTGCCGACCGAGCGCCGGCCGAGATCGCCAAAACCCAGGCCCAGGGGTGCTGCAAAGTGCAGCAGCCACTCATAGTGGGCCGCGCGGAAGCGGAAGGTGCCGCCGTCGACCGTGCCTTCGATGCCGACGATGTCGGGATCGACGTCGTCGCCGGACGCGCTCTGCGTGTCGCTCTGCCGGGCACGGAACACGACGCCCAGCTCATTGGCCAGGATCTCCTTGGCGGCGCGCATCTCCTCCACGTTGGCGGCGTTGATGACGCGCTGGGTCTGGGCGATCAGAAACTGGTTCGAGAAGACGGAAAACTGCCGGGTGAAATCGACGACGTCGTCCTTGCTCGGAGCGGCACCGGCGAACCACGTGCAGTAGCGGTTGTCGGTGATCACCGGGTGGCTGAAGAGTTCCGTCTTCAGGCGATCGAGAAACAGATCGAACGACGATACCGCGTGACTTAGCGCTGCTTGGGTCATGCTCCCATCACTCCCTTCGGCGCGCAGGGCGCCATCCAATTGCCCCCGTGCCGACCAATATGGGCGCATGACCGCGCGAAGTCCTTGCGATGTCTTGGACCTAAACTCAAGTGTATGCAAAAATCTTGCAAGAAAGTGTTTGAGTAGGAAGAAATCATGCAGACAGCCGATCTCGACCCTTTCGATGTCGCCATCCTGAACGCGCTGCAGGCCAACGCGCGGATGTCCAGCGTCGCCATGGCGGACGAGGTTCACCTGTCGTCCTCCCAGATCACCCGACGGCTGAGACGGCTGGAGGAAACCGGCGTGATCCGCCGCTATGCCGCGCTGCTGGAGCCGGCCGCCCTGGGTCTCGGCCTGATGGCGTTTACCAGCATCTCCCTTGACGTACAGACCAAGGACACCGCGCACGACTTCCATCAGGCGATGCTGAAACTGCCGGCGGTGCTGGAGTGTTACTCGACCACGGGTGACGCGGACTTTCTGATCAAGATCGTCAGCCGCGACCTCGCGAGTTTCTCCGATCTCCTGATGAACGACATCATGCCGCTGCCCCATGTGCGCAACGTGCGCTCCAGCATCGTGCTGAGCGAACTGAAGAACACGACGACGCTGGAACTCAACGACGTCTAGGGCATCCCTCCGCTTACATGGAAGCGGTGCGGATCATCTTCCTTCTCGCGCGCCGGGCTTGACCCGGCGCCCATGAACAAGGGACGGCGCCCTGTTCGCCAGGTCACGTGTGCTTGGATGCCGGATCTGCGCTGCGCTTGTCCGGCATGCGAGGGATGGAGTGGGTTGAGACTGTTTCCAGCTAGCTCGGGTCCGTCCTAGTGCGTCCTGACTTCATTGGCATCACCAGCCCTCTTCCCTACGTGAGCGGGTACCGACCAGCACCGACAAAGAAAACGGGCCGGACGTCGCCGCCCGGCCCGTGATCATTGCAGCAGATTCTCCGTCAGGAACCGCCGGCCATCGCCTCGTCGACAAACGGCTGCCAGTAGTCCTGGTTGCCGTCGACCCACTCGCTGATGACGACTTCCAGGTCCTCACCGTCATTATCGATACGGCCCATCAACTCCTCCTGAATCTGATTGTTCAGGTGATAGGTGTTGACGAAGCGCCAAGCCGCCGGCCACTGCTCTTCCATGCCCGGCCACGCCGACTTGAAGACCCGTGGTTTCTGCAGGCTGTACTCGTTGACGACATCCTCGGGCATCTCGACCCAGCCGTAGTCATGGGTGAAGAGGACCCAGTGCGGTGCCCAGAACATCATGACCAGCGGTGACTCGCGCTCGACCGAGCTGTTCAGCTCGGCGACCAGCGCGCCTTCGCTACCGGCGGGAATGGCGACAAACGGGATGCCGGTGCCCTCGATGATCTGCTCGGAGCGGTTGCTCCAGTCAGCGGGATAAGAGACCAGGCGCCCGTCGGGCAGCGTCTCGGGCGTGGCGAACAGATCGGAGCAGCCCAGGAACGCATCCCAATCGGGCAGGCCCGGACACAGTTCCTCAACATGTTTGGGATAGAGCCAGCCCTCGCGCGCGTCGAGGCCCAGATCGCCGACATCGGCGACACTGCCGTCTTCGAGCTTGCTGGGGAAGTATTCGCCCAGATTGTTGTCCCACAGCTCCATGCCCAGGTGAATCTGGCCGTCGGCGATGGCATTGGCCATCGGCAACACCGCCGCGGTCACGTATTCGACCTTGTAGCCCATGCGCTCAAGGATCTGGCCGGCGATGTGCGCCGAGATGTGCTGGCCGGTCCACTCGTTGATCCCGATGACGATCGGTTCATCGGACTCCGGAACGTTTTGCGCCAGCGCACCGGTCGACAGACCGGCGGCCAAGACGACGCCCGCCACGACGCCGAACAGTCTTCTTCGCAACAATCCCATCAAACTACCTCCCACATGTTTCGCGTCATCTCGCGGTGCGTTCGCCCATCGCAAAGGCTTATCGCGGGCGCGACATCGTCGCATTCTAATCATGGGAAACCGGATTCATAAACCCCGCTTCAACATGCGGGGCTAGCGCAGTCGGCGAAAGCCGTCGGTGACCGCGTCCAAGCCCCGCACGATAACTATTGTGCGACCCTCCGACACAGTCACAGGTTTCGGCCTAAGCGCTGGACTGCGCGCGATAGGCGGCAAGCAGGTCGGCCACATCGATGCCGTCGATGGTCATTCCATTGAGATTGCAGTCCTTGATTGCTGCCCCAGAGAGGTTCGCGTTCTGGATCACGGCGCCTGACAGATTCACGTCGTTGATGTGCCATCCCGACATGTTGCTGTCATTGAAGCGCGCACCAGAGAAGTTGATCTGGTTGAAGTTCGAGCTCGAAAGGTTGGCGTCGTTGAAGCGCGACTTCGATAGATCGGCGTCATTGACATCCAATTCTTCTGTCACGCGATGAAGCTGCATGGGGCATCCTTCCCTTGTTGGTTGATCGCGGCGACGTTCGACGGACGGCCAGCCGGTTCCGTCATGAACAACGTGGTGACGTGTGCGGCAGCGGACCAGGGGCTTGTCGTCAAAATCGTCTCGCCCCGGCCACGCCCGTGGCGTCCAAGCCTGTCGGGCCCGTCGTTCGCCGGCAAGACGTCCCATGTCAGCCGGTCCATGACGCCGCCGTGGCCTTCGCCATGTCGACAAACTTTTCGACGGCGGGCAGCGTGCCGTCGTGCCAGGCGATGGCCGTCTGGAACGGCGGCGGCGGCGGCGTGATCGAACGGTAGATAACGCCGGTACGCTGCAGATTGCGCATGCATGCCGGCACAATCCCCAGCCCAAGACCGGCCGAGACCAGACTGATGATCGTCTGCATCTGGACCGCCGTCTGTACGATCCGCAAACGCAGGCCCGAGGCCCGGGCGAAGGCCATGACCAGATCGAAATAGCCCGGCGCGGTCTCCCGCTTGAAGAAGACGAACGGCATCGGCGCCAGGCGCGCGACATCGATCGCGCCGGTTTCCTGGGCCAGCGGATGCGAGTCCGGAATGGCGACAACCAGGTCCTCGCTGAGCAGCAAGGCGCTATTGAGACCACCCAGATGCGACGTCGGCACCAGAAGGCCGATATCGAGCTCGCCGCGCGCGAAGGCCTCGACCTGCGCATCGGTGGTCATCTCAAGAAGGATCAATTCGATGCGTGGATAGGTCTCGCGGAAACGGCGCAGCAGCACCGGCAGCAGGCTGTAATCGGCGGTGCTGACGAAGCCGATCCTGAGCCGCCCGGCCCGCCCCATGCCGGTCAGGCGGGTGATCTCCGCGGCGTGGTCGAGATCGGCAAGGATGCGCTTGGCCTCGGTCAGCAGGACGGCGCCGGCCGGCGTCAAGGCCACGCGCCGGCTGGTCCTGTCGAAGAGCTGGGTCTCCAGCTCTTCCTCCAAGCGCTTGATCTGGGCCGTCAAAGGGGGCTGCGTCATGTTCAGACGCTCGGCCGCCTTGCCGAAATGCAGGGTCTCGGCCACGGCCACGAAGAACCGCAGACGCCGGCTATCGAGGGGTCGCATCGTCCTTGTGCCGTCCATGTCGTTTCGCCTGGTCACCGAGAACCGCCGGGCCCCCGCCGATTGCTCAAACCCCTCTAATATTGGATCAATATTATCCTTATCAATATAGAATTCGGATTGATCCGTTGTTCTATCGGGATTGGACGGCGTTTCAGACGCTCGATATGCAGGGCCTCGACGCGCGGCCGTCAGCCGCCGTTCGCCGGATTCCGAGAGGTCGAGACACGTGACCAGCGACGCGATTGCCAAGTCCTCACTGCCCAGCCGCCACGTCACGGAGGGACCGCACCGCGCGCCCAACCGCGCCTATCTGCACGCGATAGGCCTGACCGATGAGGACCTCGCCAAACCGATCGTCGCCGTGGCCTCGACGTGGAACGACGCGGCGCCGTGCAACATCCGGCTCGGCGCGCAGGCCCAGGTGGTGAAGAAGGGCGTCGTTCTGGGCGGCGGTACGCCGCGCGAGTTTACCGCCGCTTCCGTAACCGACGGAATCGCCATGGGAACGCCCGGCATGCGCGCGTCGCTGCCCAGCCGGGACGCCATCGCGGACAGTGTCGAACTTGCGATGCGCGGCCATTGCTACGACGCGCTGGTCGGCCTGGCCGGCTGCGACAAAACGCTGCCCGGCATGATGATGGCAATGTTGCGCCTCAACGTGCCGTCGGTCTTCCTTTATGGTGGCTCGATCCTGCCCGGCCGTTTCGAGGGCCGCGACGTCACGATCGTCGACGTGTTCGAGGCGGTCGGCCGCTACGACGCGGGCACCATGGACGGTGACGGGTTGGCGCGTTTGACCCATGTCGCCTGCCCCAACGCGGGCGCGTGCGGCGGCCAGTTCACCGCCAACACCATGGCCTGCGTCGCCGAGGCCATCGGTCTTGCCGTAAGCGGCTCGTCCGGCCCGCCGGCCGCCGACGACAGCCGCGAAGCCTTCGCGCTGGAAGCCGGCCGCGTGGTCATGGATATGATCCGCAGCGGGATGCGTCCGCGCGATATTTGTACCCGTGCCGCCTTTGAGAACGCGGCGACCGTCGTCGCCGCCACCGGCGGATCGACCAATGCCGGTCTGCATCTGCCGGCCATGGCGCATGAGGCCGGTATCGCGTTCGACCTCGACGACATATGCCGCATTTTCCGGCGCACGCCCTATATCGCCGACCTGAAACCCGGGGGCCGTTACGTGGCGAAGGATCTGTTCGCCATCGGCGGGGTTCCCGTGGTGATGCGCACGCTGCTCGACGCCGGCTATCTGGATGGTGACTGCGTCACGGTGACCGGGCGCACGATCGCGGAAACCCTGGAAGGTGTCGTGTTTCCCGACGGCCAGGACGTGGTCCGGCCGGCCGACGATCCGATCACGCCGACCGGCGGGGTCGTCGGCCTGAAAGGCAACCTGGCGCCGGACGGCGCCATCGTGAAGGTCGCCGGCCTCAACAAGACCAGGCATCGCGGGCCGGCGCGCGTCTTCGACTGCGAGGAGAATTGTTTCGAAGCGGTCAGACAGCGGCGCTATCAAACCGGCGATGTTCTGGTGATCCGCTACGAGGGGCCGAAAGGCGGTCCCGGCATGCGCGAGATGCTGGCGACCACCGCCGCGCTCTATGGCCAGGGCGCAGGAGAGAAGGTGGCACTGATCACCGACGGCCGCTTCTCAGGGGCGACCAGGGGATTTTGCATTGGCCATGTCGGACCCGAAGCGGCCGTCGGCGGCCCGATCGCCTTGGTCGAGGACGGCGATATGATCGACATCGATGCGGATGCCGGCGTGCTCCATCTGGAGGTGGACGAGGCGACGATGGCGCGCCGCCGCCGCTCGTGGGCCGCGAAGCCGCCAAAAGTACCGAGCGGCGCCATCTGGAAGTACGCGCAAGAGGTCGGCCCGGCGCACCTCGGCGCCGTCACCCATCCCGGCGGACGCGCCGAGCAAATCGCCTATGCCGATGAGTGATGACACGCTCTGGAGCACCACCACCTTCGCATCGCGAATCCGGTGAGCCGGTTCGCTAGAGCGGACTCACCTGCACTAAGACAGCCGTCTGAAATCGTCGGCGACCTTGACCAGGGCCCGTGCGATGCCCGGTTCGCTGACGGCGTGACCGGCGTCGGTGACGACGAGATAGCGGGCCTCGGGCCAAGCCTGTGCCAGCGCGTCGGCGCCGGAAGGCGGACACACGACATCATAGCGGCCCTGGACGATGGCGCCGGGGATGGCGCGGAGCCGGTCGCTATCGCGCAGGAGCTGGTTGGGCTCCAGCCACCCCTTGTTCGCGAAGTAGTGACACTCCAGGCGCGCCAGACTGAGCGCCTTGTCCTCGTCGCCGAAATCGTCGACCAGTCCGGGATTGGGCAGCAGCGTGACGCACGACCCCTCATAGCGTGACCAGGCACGGGCGGCCGGCTGATGGACCACCGGGTCCGGGTCGAGCAGGCGGCGATGATAGGCGTCAAGAAGATCGCCGCGCTCGGCTTCGGGGATCGGCGCCAGGAACGCCCGCTCGTGTTCGGGGAAGAACCGGCCCATGCCGTGCAGGAACCAGTCGATATCGCTGTTGCGGAACAGAAAGATGCCGCGCAGCATCAGGCTGATGCAGCGTTCGCGGTGGCTTTCGGCGTACGCGAGCGACAGGGTGCTGCCCCACGACCCGCCGGCGACATGCCAGCGTTCGATCTTCAGATGTTCGCGCAGGCGCTCCATATCGGCGACCAGATGCCAGGTCGTGTTGTGCTTGATCTCCGCATGCGGTGTCGACCGGCCGACACCACGCTGGTCGAACAGCACGATGCGGTAGTGATCGGGATCGAACAGGCGCCGGACATCCGGCGATGTCGGCGCGCCCGGCCCGCCATGAACGTAGACGACCGGCACGCCATCGGGATTGCCGGCCTGATTCCACGCCATGGTGTGGAGGTCGTCCAAGGGCAGCATGCCGGAGTCATACGCCTGCAGGGCCGGATACAGCGTTGTTTGGGCCACGGGCGGCACCTCTACCACTAATTTGCACGGATCCACGGCGAGACGGTAAAATGCCGCCAACAATCGGGGCACACCTTATAGCCAATGATGCCGATCAGGTCCTATCTGGCTGACCGACGCGTACAGCGGCTGCTTATGGCCGCCGCCGGCGTTCTTATCATCGTGGCGATCGTCATCGTGCTGGCGACGACGTCACGCTGGCGTCACGTGACCATCACGAACACGACGCGGCTCTTGGCGCTCTATGAGTCCATGGACTATGACCTGCAACCGATCCGCCAGAACGGCAGCCCGGTGCCGCGCATCGACGTGCTCGCCATGCCCGACGATTGGGACAGCATCGCGTCGACCGACGACAAGAAACGCGGGTTCTTTCAGACGGTCCTGCCGCTGGTGTTGCTGGCCAACCGGAGCATCGTCGAGGATCGCACGCGTGTCGAAGCGCTCAAGAACGCCTATGCCGACAGCGGCACGCTCAGCGGCAGCGACCTTGACTGGCTGCACGAGCTTGCGGCTCGCTACCGCTTGGACGTGGACGCCGACGAAGCGCCTGATGCGCTCATCAAGGCGCTGTTGATCCGTGTCGATATCGTGCCGCCGTCCATGGCGCTGGCCCAGGCCGCGATCGAGAGCGGCTGGGGCGGTTCGCGTTTCGCGCTGGAGGGCAACGCGCTGTTCGGCCAGTGGACGTGGGACGGTGAGGGCATGAGACCGCTGGAGGCGGGCGCGGACACGACCCACCGCGTCGCCACCTTCAAGAACCTGCTCGCCTCGGTCGAAGCCTATATGCTGAACCTGAACAGCCAGGGCGCTTATGGCGACTTCCGGCGCATTCGCGCCGCGCAACGCGCCCAGGGCGACATCCCCGACGGGCTGACTTTGGCCACAACGCTGGTGCATTATTCACAGGAAGGTGCCGTCTATCCCGCCAAGGTCGACAGCATCATTCGCGGCAATCAGTTGGCAGAGCTTGACCATGCCGTCCTCGACAGCGGCGGAACGGGGCTGATTATCCGAACACGTTAGGGTAGAGTGCACAAACCATGTCAAGCACAACTAACCGGCACAGGCGTTGGACCATGGTGGCGATCGCTGTCGCCGCCGTCATCGTCGTCCTGGCCGTTGTCGTCATCTATGAGCAGGAAACGTCGCGATGGGAGACGGTCGAGGTCGACGGCACCGACGGTCTGCTCGACCTCTATCAGTCCGAGGATTACATCCTCGCCGTGCTCGGTAAAAGTGACCCCGATGCGCCGCGCATCAACGTGATCGAGATCCCCGCCGATTGGGCGGACGTGACCGATGTCGACAAGAAGAAGGACGGTTTCATCCGCACCGTCCTGCCGCTCGTGCTGTTGGCCAACCGCGACATCATGGATGACCGCAAGCGTCTCGTGGAACTCAATGACACGCTGTCGGGCGGCGGTTCGCTTGGCGACGACGACCATGCGTGGCTGCAGGAGCTCGCGTCGCAATACGGCGTCGACACGGATGGCCAGGATGACGCCGCGCTGGCACAGGCATTGTTGCCTCGTGTCGATACGGTGCCGCCTTCTCTCGCCGTGGCGCAGGCCGCCGTCGAAAGCGGCTGGGGCCAGTCGCGTTTCGCCCTGGACGGCAACGCGCTGTTCGGTCAGTGGACCTGGGGCGATGACGGTATCCAGGCCGAAGACTCGACGAACCGGGTCGCCAGCTTCGATCAGCTCATCGACTCGGTCGAGGCCTACATGCTGAACCTGAACACCGAGCACGCTTATGAAGCGCTGCGCGAGAAGCGCGCCGAACAGCGCGCCAAGGGCGAACAGTTGGACGGCCTGACCCTTGCCGCGACCCTCGTCCACTATTCCGAGGAGGGCTCGGACTACGCGCATAAGATCGAAGGCATGATCCGCGACGACGAACTGGCGCCCTTGGATACGGTCGTTCTGGACGACGACGAGATCGGCCTTTTGGTAGAGACGCGCGACTGACGGCCGGCGCGTCACCCGCCGGTCGATAGGGACGCTGCCGTCGTCTGGATGACCTCCCATGCCCGCATGACATGGTCGCGGGTCGTCGTGCGCGCGCCGACGGAGAAGCGGATGGCGTAGCGGCCGCGCACCTTGTTCTGGGTCAGATAGAGCGCGCCCGAATCATTCAGTGTTTGCAGCAGACGTTCGTTCAGCGCATCGAGCGCCGCATCCTCACCGGCTTGTGCGTCGAAAGAGCGTGGTCTGTAGCGAAAGGAGAAGAGCGCCAGGGACCGCGGCGACGTGATCTCGAAGTCCGGATGCGCCGCGACCGCGCCGGCAAGCTCTTCGGTCCAGGCGATGTGGTCGGCGATCATCGCCTTCAGTCCCTCCGCCCCATAGTAGCGCAGCACGAACCACAGCTTCAGCGCGCGAAAGCGCCGGCCCAGCGGCACACCCCAATCGCGGTAGTCGATGACCTCGCCGGTTTCCGCCGAGGTCAGATAGGAAGGGTTGATCGCGAAGGTGCGCTGCAAGGCGTCGGGATCGCGGACCCAATGGGCCGTGCAATCGAAATTGGTCAGCAGCCACTTGTGCGGGTTCATGGCGATGCTGTCGGCCGCATCGATGCCTTCGATCATCCAACGATGCTCGTCCAGCACCAGAGCCGATCCGGCCCAGGCGGCGTCGACATGAAGAAACAGCCCCTCGCGGCGGCAGATCGCGGCAAGCGCCAGCAGCGGATCGATACCGCCGGTGCCGGTCGTGCCCAACGTGGCGACGACGCAAGCCGGCGTCATGCCGGCGGCCCGGTCGGCAGCGATCGCGCTGGCCAGATCCTCCGGGCGCATGGCAAAGCGGTCGTCGGTCGCGATCTTGCGCACCGCCGCGCGGCCGAAGCCCGCGATCTTGGCACCCTTCTCGATCGACGAATGCGCTTCCTCGGAAACATAAACCGTAAGCCGCACGCCGTCGGCGCCCAGCGCGGCCATGCCGACGTCATTGGCCTTGTCGCCGGTCGCGCGTTCACGCGCCATCAACAGCGCCGCGAGCGTGGCGTCCGACGCCGTCGGCTGGATGACGCCGTGGAACCCATCGGGAAGGCCCAGCAGTTGACGCAGCCAGTCGAGAACCCGCGTCTCCATTTCCGTCGCCGCGGGCGATGTCTGCCACAGCATGCATTGGGCGGCCAGCGTCGCCGTCAGCATCTCGGCCAGCACCGAGGGCGGGCTGGCGTTCGCCGGGAAATAGGCAAAGAAGCTGGGGTGCTGCCAGTGCGTCATACCGGGCACGACAATGTCCTGGAAGTCTTGGAGGATCGCCGCCATCGGCTCGCCGATCTTGGGCGGCGCGGCCGGTAATTGATCGGCAATCGCGCCCGGCGCGACCTGGGCGCGAACCGGATAGTCGCCGACACCCGCCAGGTAGTCGGCCATCCAATCGACCAAGTCGTGCGCCTGGCGCCGAAACTCCTCCGTCTTCATGTCCTCGAATGACATGACGCCTCCGCTCGTTGAACCATCCTGACAACACGCCCGCCACCTCTACACTTCATGGTCGCACGTCCGGCACCGAGCCTCTACACTTCCGCCGCCTGCCTCCGTGTTTCGGGAGTTCCCGATCCTTGTCGTCCGCCAACCACGCGTCGAAGGGCCTGAGCGGCCCCTTACTCGGCCTCGCCTGTATCGCGGCGGCGGTTTTCCTGTTGTCGTCGTCAGACGCCATCATCAAGGGCGTGCGCGCCGATCTGCCGACCATGGAGATCATCGCGATCCGCAGCTTCTTCGGGTTGATTCCCGTGCTGGTCATCCTTCACGTGCAGCGGGCGTGGTCGAGTTTGAAGACGCGGCGACCGGTCGCACAGATCGTGCGCGGCGGCCTGATCGTCGTCTCCTACGCGCTGTTCCTGGAGGCACTCGCCGTCATGCCGCTGGCGACGGCGGTCGCGTTGACCTTTTCAGCGCCCATCTTCGTTGCCGCCCTGTCGCCGCTGGTGCTCGGCGAGCGGGTCTCGCTAAACCGCTGGGTCGGCGTCGTCGTCGGCTTCGTCGGCGTCTTGGTCATCGTCCAACCCCATCCCGACACCTTTCACCCGGACGCGCTGTTTCCGCTCGGGGCCGCGCTCGCCTATGCCAGCGCATCGCTTCTGGCGCGCCGGCTCGGCGCCACCGACCCGCCGGCAGCGACAGCGTTTTTCACCGGCATCATGTTCTTCTTCGGCGCCGCGCCCTTCGTGGTTGCCGTGCCCAGCGCGTGGGTGTCACCAACGGTCGATCATATGCTGCTGCTTGCTCTGTGCGGCGTGGTCGCCGGCACCGCGCACTTCCTGATCATCGCCGCCTACCGGCACGCCCAGGCATCGATGGTCGCGCCGTTCGAGTATACGGCTCTGGTCTGGGCGGCCCTCTTCGGCCTGGTATTCTATGACGAGCTGCCGGACTTTGTGACCCTAGGCGGCATCGCGCTGATCATCGGCGGCGGTTTGTGGATCATCTATGGCGAACGCGGCCGCTCAGCCGCCTGAACCGCCGGTGACATAGCGCTCCAACAGATCCATCCGGTCGGTCCCGAAGAAGAGTTTGCCGCCCGCGACAAAACTCGGTACGCCGAACAGGCCCCCGTCGACCGCCGCTTTGGTGTTGGCCTCAACCGCGGCCTTGTAATCGGGGTCCTCAGCGATCTCGGCCATCGGCCGCGGCCCCAGGCCGACCGTGTCGGCGACGGCCTGCAGCGCAGAGAGATCCGAGATATCCATTTCTTCGGACCAATAGCCGGTCATGACCGCGCAGACGAACGGCTCGGCCACCCCTCGCTCGGCGGCATAGACACACGCGCGCAATGCCCGTGACGGCCGCAATGGATAATCGGGGTGGGTGCACAGGGGCAGACCATAGAGCGCGGCGTGGTCCTTCAGATCCTGTTCGTACCACGCGACCCGCGCGGGACTTTGGTTGAGCGGCTGCATACCGTCGATCAGGGTCATCAGGTTGGCCAGGTGCAGAGGGCGCCAGACGAGGTCCGAGCCCGTCCGCCGCGCGAGATCGCCGATGCGTCGGCTCGCCAAGTAGCACCAGGGGCTGTGGACATCGAACCAGAACGTGATGGACGGGCTCACGACGCCTTGGGCCAGACAAGCGGGAATTCCGCCGCATCCATGGGATCGCCGTCCTTGAGCGTAACACCGGGAAACGGCGGCGATGTCATGCCGGGCCGCTCGGCAAACGTCGCGTCGTCGCCCACCCAGCGCGACGAGAAAGCGCGCCGGCGCGTCTTAAGCGAGCGGTTGAGCGGCGCGCCATGCAGCGTGCGGAACGAAAAGGCGACCGCGTCGCCCGGCTCCAACGCCCATCCCAGGATGGTGTAATCGTCGCGGTGACCGTCGATGTCGGGCAACGCCTCGAACGTGCTGTCGTCATAGAGCGGCGTCTTGTTGAACCGCTCGGGCGCAAAGAAACGGCCCCAGGCGTGGGAGCCGCCGACGAACTCCAGCGTCGTCTCGCGCTGCACGGGGTCCAGGACCAGCCACAGGCTGCAGGTCATCGCGCCGTCGACACAGTAATAGGGCTGGTCCTGATGCCACGGCGTGGCGATCGACGTGCCCGGCTCCTTCACCAAGACATGCTCGTGGAACAGGCGCGCCGTGGTCGAGCCCATCAGCGCGGCCGCGATGCCTGACGCGTCGGAGCCGAACAGGAACTCCCGGTATTCGGGGATACGATCCCAGCTGCAGTAATCGCCGAAGAAACGGCGGCCCTCGTCATCGTCATAGATGCGCGCGATCGGGCTGGGCGTCGCCATGTTTGTCTCGATGCCGCGCTGCAAGGTGTCCACCCACTGGGAGAACAACCCATAAAGCGGCACCGCGCCATCGCGGCGGAACGCCTCGACCGTCTCGCTGTCCAGATCGTAAGCCATCGCATATCACCCAAGAGGACCCTCCAGAGCTTGGCAAGGCCTACCCTGTTGCGCAAGCCGGTTGACGGGATCGTTCGGCACCCTAACCTCGGCCACCTGGTTTTCCTCGGAGGTGTCGCGTGGCGCAGCAGTTAGAGGTGTTTCAATCCCTGTGGGCGATGGAGCGGCGCGCGCCCGACGGCAAGGAGTGGCCGCTGCCGGAAAAATTTCGCATGATCGCCGAGGCCGGCTATGACGGGCTATCGATCGACATGGCGGCGAGCGACATCCCGACCGTCGAAGAGGCCCGGCCGCTGTTCAAGGAATTCGGCCTTGAGTGCCTCATCGTCGCCTTCCCGCGCACGGTCGAGGACCTGAAACCGGTCTATGCCATGGCGGGCGAACTGGGCGCGCGCTTCGTCGCGATCAACGCGGTGACCTTTCCGTTCACGCCGGAGGAAGGCGCGGCCTTTGTGCGTGGCGCGCTCGATCTGGCCACCTCGTCAGGCATCGAAGCGCATTTCGAAACCCACCGCCTGACACTCACGACCGACATGCTCTACACCATCCAGGTGATGGAGCTGGTGCCGGAGATGGAGCTCATCTGCGACCTCTCCCATTTCGTCGTCGCCCGCGAGTTCGAGGTGCCGCCCGACGAGTTTCACGCGGCACAGATCGACCGTGTTCTCAAACGCTGCGTCGGCCTGCAGGGCCGTATCGCAACACGCGAGCAGGTGCAGATCCAGCCCGCCTTTCCGCGCCACAAACCCTGGGTCGATCTGTTCTGGTCGTGGTGGGAACAGGGCTTTCGTTACTGGCGCGCCCGAAAAGGACCCGACGCCATCATGAATTTCCTGTGCGAACTGGGCCCGCCGCCCTACGCCATCACCGGCGCCGACGGCCGCGAACTGTCGGACCGCTGGGACGAGGCCCTTCGGTTCAAGGACGATATCCAGGCCTTGTGGGCGCGCCTGGAAAGCGAAGACACACGCTAGAGTATTGCTTGTCTGCAAAACCGGCGCCGGCCCGCTCCCCCGCCCGGCCACCCATGGCAGCATCCTCGGGGTGGCCGGGAGGGGGAGCGGGCGGGTGATGCCATTACAGGCGCCACCGCCCTAGTCCCCGTCGCGCGCTTCCTGCAGAACCCAGCCGTTGCCGTCGGGATCGCTGAACATCGCAAAGCGGCCCCAGGGCGTGTCGCCGACCTCGGTGATGTCGACACCCTTGGCGGCGATCGCATCGCGGTCTGCCTCAATATCGTCGGAGGTCATGACCAGACCTCGCAATGATCCCGCCGGCATACCGTCAGGCCAGTTGACGAGCGTCAGGCTCGTCTCGGCGCCCTCTGGACCGACCTGGACCCAGCGCCGGTCCGGACCCATGGGGTGGTCGCGAATGACCTGGAAGCCGAGCGTGTCCACATAGAAGTCCCTGGCCTCGGCCTGGTCGGACACGGGCACGGAAATGATCGCGATACGGTTGAGTGACATGGCCCTTTCCTTGGTCGGCGCTCTCGCCGACTATAGGCCATCGACCTTGCGTCACGACACCGCCGCCACACGTCCAAGTCCATGACAACGCTTCCCACCGACGCCCAACGCATCGGCGCCTGCCTCGCCCACCACGCCACGCAGATGCCCGACGCCGAGGCCTGCGTGCATCACGATCGCCGGGTTTCGTTCGGCGAGCTGCACGCCGATGTCACGCGCTGGTCGAAGGCGTTGATGGCGACCGGCATCGAGCCGGGCGACCGGGTCGCCATGCTGACGGCGCCGTCGATCGAGTGGCTGACGCTGATGCTGGCCGTCACCGACATCGGCGCGATCTGGCTCGGTTATCACCCGCGTTACCAGCTGCCCGAGTTCCGGCACGTCACGGACCTTGCCGGACCCAAGGTGGTCGTCGCTTTTCGCAACCTCCATGACCGTGACTACAGCGAGGAACTGGACGGCATCAAAGATGCGGCGCCGGGCGTCGAGAAACTGGTCATGCTGGACGATGCCGAGATCTTTCTGGCGGCAGGCAACGACGTTTCCAATGACGATCTCGCAAACCGGCAAGACGCGGTCGAAGCGGACGATACCGCCATCATCATCTTTACCTCCGGCACCACCGGCCAGCCGAAGGGGGCCATGGTGCGCCACCGCGCGCTGTTGACCGGTGCCAAGACAGAGCTGGAGCACTGGCCCTGCAGCCGCCCACGCATCCTGCACATGATGCCGGTCAACCACATTGCCGGCGCCGGCATGGTCGGCGTCTTCGGCCTCTATACCGGCGGTACGCTGGTGTTTCAGGACAGGTTCGAGGCCGGCGACCTGCTGCGCCTGATCGAACAGGAGTCGATCAACTTTCTGCTCGGCTCGCCGGTGCAGTTTCACATGATGGCCCACCACGACGATCTGGATCGGCGCGACCTCTCCAGCCTTGCCTATGCGGTCTGGGGCGGCGCGCCGATGGCGAAGGACCTGATCGCGCGTCTCAACGGTCTGCCCGGGCACCTGTGCACGGCCTTCGGCATGACCGAACTCGGTCTCTACGCCACCTACTCCGACCTCGACACGCCCTTGGACGTGCTCAGCGCCACCATCGGCCGGCCCCATGCCGGCTACGACATTCGCGTCGCCGACGCCGAGGGCAATGTCGCCGCACCTGGCGAGGAAGGCGAAATCCAGGCCCGCGGCGACTGGCTCTTCGCCGGTTACTTCGGCAACCCCGAAGCGACCGCCGAGGCCTATACCGCGGACGGCTGGTTCCGCACCGGCGATATCGTCAAGGTCGGATCGGACGGCAATCTGGAGATTGTCGGACGCTTGAAGGAGATGTTCATTTCCGGCGGTTTCAACATCTATCCGCGCGAGGTCGAGATCGTTCTGGAAAGCCATCCGGCCACCGGTCTCGTCGCGGTTCTCGGCGTGCCGGACGAAACGTTCGGTGAAGTCGGCCACGCCTTCATCGAACTTTCGCCCGGCCACAGCGCGACCGAGGACGACCTGCGCGCCTGGTGCCGCGATCAACTGGCGAACTACAAGGTGCCCAAGATCTTCGACATCCGCCCCGAGCTGCCGCGCCTGCCGATCGGCAAGATCGACAAACAGGCGCTGAAAAGGCTGTTAGCTTAGCCAAGACGTGCAATGCCATTGCCGCCGTAACCCAGGTAACTGCGCACGGCACCTAACCGTGCTGTTTGTTTTTCTCAGGCACCTCGTGGGCAACCATGATGCGCGACACCGCGGCCACCGCCAGGCCGGTCGACAAACCGAACAGCAGAATGCCGCCGGCCGCCTCCAAGCTGCTCAGGAGTTGCCAGCGTTCGCTGAGCACGATGTCGCCATAGCCCAGTGTGGTGAACGTCACGGTCGAGAAGTAGAGCGAGTCCGTCATGTTGGGAAACTCGCCCAGGTGAATGTAGAGAGCGGCCCACAGCCAGATCTCGATCGTATGCGCGGCCAAAAGCCCCAACACGATCACGACCATGGTGCTCGTCGCGCCGACGTAATAGTTCGACTTGAGCCATGCACCGGCGTGGCGCTTCAACACGCCAAGCAGAATGATCATGGCGGCAATGTGGATGGCGACGCAAAGCGCCACCATGCCCGACCCCAGAAGCAATTGCTGAACCAGCATGGCGCATCATAAGGCGATGGCGTCACCGCCGTCATGCCCGGTCTATCCACAAGCAAGACCACAAGCATGGCCACATGCATGGCGGGACTGTTTATCGCCGAAAAGTCGTCCTATGCTGACCCGGTCATGACCGCGATCAACGCCAACGACGTCCCGGTCCCGACCCGCGATATCGCGCAGGTCAAGGCCGATATCGCCCATGCGGGCTTCGGCATCCTGGAAGGGGCGTTGGACGAGGCGACGACCGCGGCGATCCGCGAGCGCCTGCTGGATCAGGCCGCGGCCGAACGCCAGAAGGCCGTCAACATCAGCAACTCGGCGGTCGAGCCCGACGATGACGTCAACCAGTGGGTCGCCATGCTGCCCAACAAGGGCCGCGTGTTCCGCGCGCTGATCAACAACGACGATTGCCTTGATCTCGTGCGTTTCATCCTGGGCGACGATGCCATCCTGTCGGAGTTCTCCGCCCACATCACCTGGCCCGGCAACAAGGAAATGGGCCTGCACATCGACCAGTGGTTCCTGCCCCAGCCGGCGATGCCGAGCGAAACCTATAAGAGGGTCTCCGATGTCAGCCGCGCCGATCAGCCATTCGGCGGCCCGGAGCGCGCGGAGCGCATGATCAACGTGCCTGTCGTCGCCAACGCCATGTGGGCCATTACCGACTTCACCCGCGAAAACGGCGCGACGCGGCTCGTGCCCAAGAGCCATCTGTCGGGGCACCATCCCGCGCCCGACACGGCCTATGACAGCGTCTACGCCGAGGCGCCGGCCGGCAGCCTGGTGATCTGGGAAGGACGCACCTGGCACGCGGCGAGCCTCAACACCGGCACGACGCCGCGGCTCGGCATCACGACCTATTGGGGCGCGCCGTTCCTGCGTCAGCTGCTGAACTTCACCTACGGCTTGAGACCAGAAGTCGCCACCGAGCTCTCCGAGCACGAGCGCAGCCTGATGGGCTACAAAATGTGGGGAACCTACGGCACCACCGGTGACTTCAACGCCCAATGGGCGACCCCCGGCGACAGGAACCTGGGCGAGATGACAACCGACGACGAGACACAAAGCACGAAACGATAAGCATGTCGGATGGCGGCCATAGGCCGCATCACCCCTCCCTATGCCACAGGGTTAGTCCGAAGGTGTGGAAATCATCCAATTGAGATCAACGCAACGTCTGACGATCCACTACACTTGACCCTTGGCGGATAAAGCGCGCCGAGGGAGCACGTTGGGTCATGGACAGCGGATCGAGAACGCGCAACGCAACGCTGGCAAGTCGTCTTGCCGCCGCTCTCTTGTTGGCAACGCCCGCGGCGGCCCTTGCCGATACGGGTGAGTCGCCGCAAAGCCAAGACACGACGATCTCGATCATCATTCCCGAACGGGTCAGCGTCCAGGAAGTCGCGCAGGCAAGCCCGGGTGCGTCGGGCCTTGCCCGCGACGAAGAAGGCACGGTCGATCTTTGCGTCTGGTCGCAAGGCGGCGCCGGCGGGTACCAGGTAACCGTCGTCTCCGATACCGGCGGCTACAATCTGACCAACGGCGCGGCGTCGAACGATGTCGGCTTTACGGTCCGGTGGGACGATCTGGCGGACGGGACCGGCGGCACCGCCATTCCGTACGACACAGCGATGCCGCTCGTGCCCGCCGCATCGACGACACCCACGTGCGGCGGTGTCGGAAACAGCAACGCAACGATTGCCGTCGACACCGCCGAAGGAGGGTTGTCGCTTAAGGAAGCAAACGCCGCCGGTTACGACGCAACCCTGACCGTCACCGTCGCGGCCGCCCCTTGAACGATCGTCCAGTCGGGCCGTCCGGCAAATGTCGTTGCCGTCCGTTGCAAGGAGCGCTCGCGCTTCGCCGGACAAAGGGATGGGCGAAGCCGGCAGCAGGTTGGCGACGTGTCGATGACCACCCTGACCACCAGCCCATGACGGCTGCATGACAATCACGTAACCGTAAGCTCCGGCGAGTCCTGTCGACGGGAAATCGCGGGGAACGTAGTATGCCGCCGTGACGACAGAGGACGACACGGCACGGTCACCGGAAGCTGCGGAACGTTCGGAACACTGGACGGTGCGGGCACGCACCCGCGTGAGCGAAAACCCAGGGCTTGAGGTCATGGCGCGGCGCACGTATGTCCTCGACTACGCCGTCGAGGACGTTTGGCGGGTCATCGAGGATCCGCGGCATTGGGAAGCCGACGCCTTCCACAACGAGATCGTCGACATGCACGGATCGGGCGGTGTCGGCAGCTACTTCGAGATGCTCCACACCAACCATCCGATCATCCCCTGGCCCATGCCGGATCAGCGCTTCTTAGGGGTGATCATGGATTGGGTGCCGTTCAAACGCCAAGCGGTCGCCGAGTTGAACATCGACAAGGCGGCCGGCTCAAAACGCACGCC
This sequence comes from Alphaproteobacteria bacterium, assembly GCA_028277285.1. Classification (GTDB taxonomy): domain Bacteria; phylum Pseudomonadota; class Alphaproteobacteria; order SP197; family SP197; genus JANQGO01. The sequence goes on from JANQGO010000142.1 coordinate 20,417, forward strand.
GGACCACCAGCAAGTCATCGAACTGGAAACCCTTGCGCCGACGCGCACGCGCCTCACCTACACCGTCGCCACGATCAGGATGCAGGGCATTAGTCCGGTTACCCGGTTCTTCTTTCGCCCCTGGGCGCGGTTTCAATTGAGACGCGCGATCGGCAAAAAGCTTGCCCACATACACAAAGACCTCGCCCAGGCCTCATGAGCACGTGACGCGCTAGACGTCCTCCCAAGGGAAGCTGTCGAGACGCTCGGCGCCGTCTTCGGTAACCAGCACCTGGGTCTCCAGCTTGATGCACTCGCTGCCTTCTTCGCCGATGAGACTCTCGACGCAGACCGTCATGTTTTCCTCGAAATGGCCGTCGTAGCCGTGCTCGAAGTCGGGATGCAGCAGCACCACCGGCCACTCGTCGGCCATGCCGACACCGTGCACCGCGAGCGAATAACGGTAGGGCTGATGTTTTTCGGGGATACGCCAGGACTTCTCGTTGAACTCGGCGAACGAGACCCCGGCCTTGACCAGCGCCAGGTTATGCTCGATCTGCTCACGCGCGGTCAGATAGAGTTCGCGCTGGCGGTTGGTCATCGCGACATGGCCGCAGGTCCACGACCGCGACAGGTCCGCGCAATAGCCATAGGGCCCGATCATATCGGTGTCGAAGCTGATCATGTCGCCTTCCCGACACACATAATCCGAGCACTCGGCATACCAGGGATTGGTGTGCGGTCCGGCCAGCAACAGCCGGGTCTCCAGCCAACCGCCGCCGGAGCGCGCGTTCTCGTGATGCAGCTCGGCCCAGATCTCCTGTTCGGTGCGCCCGGGTTCGGACGCCTCGTACATGCGCGCCATGCCGGCCTCGCAGACGCGGATGGTCCAGCGCATCAAATCGATCTCGTCGGCGCTCTTGATGGCGCGCGCCCGTTCCGTCAGTTCCTGGCCTTCGACATAGGTGTAGCCGAGGTCTTCCAGCGCCTTCAGGCCGGGCGGCTCGATCTTGTCGATTGCCAGGCGCCGGTTGCCGCCGCCATGGGCGTGCATGAGGTCGTCGATCTCGCCGGCCCAGTGTGTCAGCCGTTCATCGCTGCGGTCGCCCGCCGCCATATAGATCCACGATGTCGCCCGGCGCACCTCGTCGACCGTCGCAATACCGTCGCTCAGGTGTTCGGCGTCCTTGAACTCGAACAACACGGCGGGCCCATCGGCGAAAATCAACGCGTATCGGACGGCATTGTGCAGCGCCCAGAGCTGCATGTTCGTGACGTCCAGCGCATAGTGGATGTTGACGGGGTCATAGAGCAGGATCGCCGCGCAATCGTGGCGCGCGAGCTCGCCGCGCAGCCGGCCCAGGCGGTAGGCGCACGCTGCTTCCAGCGTCGACGCGGGCAACGGGCTCTTGAGCGGCTTGTCGGCGCCCTCTTCGTTCAGATAGGTCGCCTTGCGCGGATCCTTGAACACCTCGGCCATGACGCTCAACCCGCCCTGCCGTAAAAGCCGATGCGCTCGGCTTCGCTGAACATGACGCCGGCGTCCTCGTAATAGGAGAAAACCGCGATGATGCGGTCGCGATCGCCCTCGACCGGCGTCACCCGGTGCGCGGTGTTCTTGCCCTTGAAGACATTCAGCGTGCCCGGCGCCAGCGGCAGTGTGGTGACCGCCTGATCGCGGCCTTCGAGCAGGTCGGCAACGCCGCCATAGTTGGGATCGCTGTCGCTGCGCAGGCCCTGGCGGTACTGGAAATCGCCGCCGGCGTCCGGCGCCTGCAGCAACAGCGTGGTCGTAAACTCCGAACGGTCGAAGTGCCAGTTGAGCGCCTCGCCCGCGTGGTAGGCCATGACGTTGGCGCGCGCGAGCGGGTCGGCCATGGTATGAAGCACCGGCTTCTCCATGACATCGGCCAGGAATGCCGCAAGCGGCGGCCACTCGTAGATCCGGCACACCATGCTGTCGGGAATCTGGTCCGCACACACCGTGTGGTTGACCGTCTCGAACTCGGTCAGCGCCGGATGATCGCGCGCCAAACCTTCGACTTCGGGCAGGAAATAGATGTTGTGCCAACGGCTGTGGGTAAACGCGTGGTCGCGCAGCAACGGCGCGACTTCGGCGACGATGCCATCGAGAACGCCCTCGCGCACCAGACCTTCAAGATTGAACAGGCCGTCGGCGTCCAGGTCGCCGCGACACCGCGCGACAAGCGCCGCGTAGCCATCGGAGTCCGACCGGTCCAGCGGATAACGATCGAGATCGAGAATGTCGTGCATCGGGCGGCTCCACCTTCTGAACGCGGATCCAACGGCTAGAAACGAACCCTATCGAAGCGCCGTGGCAGGCGTCCAATCATCGCGCCGCTACAACTTCATGCGCGCGATTTATGAGAACGCGATGCCTACCACCACGTGATCGGCGAGTGGGTGATGATTTCGTTGCCGCCGTCATGGACAATGAGGTTCTGTTCGTGCGCGGCGGTGCCGACGCCATCGATATGCAGGAACGCCTCGACACCCAGGACCATCCCGGCATCGAAACGGTCGTCCGCCGCCGACATCTTCAAGCCGACATAAGGATGTTCCCAGTAAAGACCGGTCCCGTGGCCGTAGAGCGGCCACTGGTCGTTCATCTGGCTGCCGCCCTCAGAAAACTTTGCGCTCATCTCGTCGCCCAACCGCGCGACATCGTGCACCAGAACGCCCGGCTTGACGGCGTCGATCACCGCGTCGACGATGGCGATGCAGTTTTCGATCAGGGCGCGTTGGTCGCTGCTCGGTTTGCCGCCGGCGACCGCCGTGCGGCCGGGATCGAGCCAGTAGCCCTGATAGATGATGCTGTCGAGCCAGCCGCGCACCAGGTCACCTTGTTGCGGCACGTCGGTCGAGCAACCGGTGAACGGGTTGGTCGCCCAGCGCGAGATCTGTTCGCCATGGGCGACCGGGATCATCTGGCACGTAGCGCCGCGGCGCAGCAGCGTCGCCACGGCATCGGCGACTGCGTCGGCCTCGCTGGCGCCGCCGACCAGGCCGGTCATCAGCGCGTCAAGCGCCTGGGTCGCGATGTCGCCGGCCTCGCGGAAGCGGTCCTGCTCCCGCGCGCTCTTGATCCGGCGCGGCCGCTGGACCAGCAGATCGTCCGTCGACCAGGTGACATCCGGCGCGGCCTCCTGCAGCATCGACCAATAGCGCATCGGCAGGAAGTCGCTGCCGGCAAGCACGACGTTGCGCGCGCCGGTCTCTGTCAGGCGGCGGCCGGTGGCGGCGACCGGGTTGGTGGTGCCCTCGACCCGGTCGGTCGCGATCAGCTCGCGCCGGGGATCCGGTTCGTCGATGATCAGCTCCGGCACCTCGCCCGGCCGCATGATGACCGCGTAGAACGCGCGGGCCGTATTGAGCGGGTTGTCGACCTCCTGGCCGGAGGCGCAGGAATAGTGGTTGGTCAGATAAAGCACGTCGCCGCAGCGGTCATAGGTGCCGCCGCCCCGGCCCCAGACCACCGCGGCATCGTAACCGCCATCGCTGACCGCTTCGTTGACCGCCGTCCAGCGGCTTTCGTATTCGTCGGGCGGAAACAATCCGCTGTCCATGTGCCTCTCCGTGCAGGGATGGGCCAACGCTAGAGGTTGAATGGGCCCAAGCCAAGCCGCAGGGGCCTTGGGATCGGCGCGAAGATGGCTTATCTAACAACGCGAACACGGACGGAGAGACCATGTCCGACAATGCCTTGAACGACGACTTTGCGGCGCTGGCCGTCATGGACACCGCCGCCATGGACTGGCAGGCAAGCCCCAGCCCGTCGGTCTGGCGCAAGCGGCTTGAGCTGAGCGGCCCGGCGGAGGCCGGCCGTGTCACGTCGGTCGTGCGCTACGACGCCGACAGTGTGTTTCACGAGCACCCGCACCCCGACGGCGAGGAGATCTTCGTGCTGGAGGGTATCTTCTCCGACGAGCACGGCGACTATCCGCCCGGCAGTTTTCTGCTGAACCCCGAGGGTTTCAGCCATGCGCCACGCTCGAAAGACGGCTGCGTCCTGTTCGTGAAGTTGCGCCAGTACCCCGGCCTCGGCCGCAACCAGATCAAGGTCGACACGGCGAGCGCCCCGTGGCGTGCCGGCTCGGTCGCGGGCATCAGCGTGCAGGACCTCTATCACGAGCCCGATCATCCCGAACGGATTTCCCACGTGCGGATCGATGCGGGCACGAGCGTGCCCGAACACGACCATCCGGCTGGCGAAGAGATCTTCGTGCTGGAGGGCGGCTACCGCGACGAACACGGCAGCTATGGCACCGGCAGTTGGGTGCGCTATCCCGCCGGAAGCCGCCACACGCCGGTGACCGACGGGGGTTGCCGCCTTTACGTCAAATCGGGGCATCTGCCAGATGGCTAACGCAACGCTCAGACGCGCCGAGGGTCCGGCCGTGTGGCATGGGCCGGAGATGGCTGAGCGCACCGACTGGCTGGTGGCGCTATCCGACGACCACATCGACGAGCTGGAGGCGGCCGCCGGCGGGCTGCTGGCCGACGGCAGATCTCTGGACACCATCGGCGTCGATGATGTTTCCCTGCCCGAGCTCGACCGGCTCCTGGCCGACGTGACATCGGATGTTCTCAACGGGCGCGGCTTCGTATTGCTGCGCGGCCTGCCTGTCGAACGCTGGGCTCTCGAGACGACGGCGGCGGCCTATTGGATTATCGGCACGCGCCTGGGTCAGCCGGTGTCGCAGAACGCGCGCGGCCACCTGCTGGGTCACGTGCGTGATCTGGGTAACGACCCGGATAGCCCGAAGACACGCATCTATACCACGCGCGCGGCCCAGGAGTTTCACACCGATAGCTGCGATGTCGTCGGCCTGCTGTGCCTGAAACCCGCGGCGAAGGGCGGCGCCAGCAGCCTGGCAAGCTCGACCGCGATCTATAACGAGATCGCCGAGAAACGCCCCGACCTCGCCCGCGTGCTGATGCAGCCCTTCACGGTCGACCGCAAGGGCGAGGTGCCGGATGGCAAGGGCCCGACCTATGACTTGCCGATCTTCCACGACTTCGCCGGTGACATCACGGCGATCTACGCCAGGAGTTTCATCCGCGCCGCGCAGTCCAGGCCCGAGGTGACGCGCCTGACCGAGGCCCAGAACGAAGCGATGGATATGGTCGATGCGCTGGCCGCCAGCGACGCCTTCCGGTTCGACATGGACTTTCGTCCCGGCGACATGCAGTTCCTGCACAACCACCAGATCCTGCACGCGCGCACGGCCTATGAAGACCATCCCGACTCCGCGCACAAACGCCATCTGCTCCGCCTGTGGCTTTCCGCGCGGCCGGGGCGCCGACTGCCGCCCGGCTTTGCCGAACGCTACGGACCGCTCGACGAGGGTGCGGTGCGCGGCGGCATCCGCGTTCCCGGCGTCAAGCCGGTGGTGTCACTGACGCCGTAGTTCAAGTCCCGCTCACACGGGATCGGCGCCGGCCCCTCACCCTCCCACCGCTTCGCGCTGGGCCCCTCCCTCTCCCGCAAGCGGGCGAGGGGACATGTCGCCTACCTTTTCTCCCTCGCCCCCGCGTCAGTGGGGGAGAGGGTTGCGCAGGCTTGGGATCGTAAGATCCCTAGCCGGAGCTGGGTGAGGGCGACCCACCCGTCGTCGACAGGCGCGTCTATCTCTACAGACCCTACACGACGAACACCGTAAGCAAGAAAAGCTCTGCGTCCCCATCGATCTCTGCGTCCATCCGTTCCACAATGGCGCCGGCGCGGTTCGCGCGGGATCATCGACAAGGGAAACGGCATGACAGGCAGACTTGACGGCAAGTGCGCGATCGTCACGGGCGCCGGGCGTGGTATCGGCGAAGCGATCGCGAAGGTCTTCGCGCGGGAAGGCGCGCATGTGCTTGTGACGAACCGCCATGCCGGGCGCGGCGAAAAGACGACGCGCGATATCGTCAACGCCGGCGGTACAGCGTCGTTTCTTGAAGTCGATGTCACCGACAGCGCGGCGGTCAAGGCGATGGCGGGCGAGGCAAAGAAACGCTACGGGCGCATCGATATCCTGGCCCACAACGCCGGCATCTTCCCGTCGACGGAACTCGTCAAAATGCGGGAGGAGCAGTGGGATGATGTCATCGACACCAACCTGACGAGCGCCTACCGCGCGGTCAAGGCGTGCCTGCCGCAGATGATCAAGCAGAACTACGGGCGCGTCGTCATCACCTCGTCGATCACCGGACCGCGCGTCGGTTACCCCGGCTGGACCCACTATGGCGCGTCGAAGGCGGGCCTGAACGGTTTCATGCGTTCGGCCGCCCTGGAAGTCGCCAAGAACGGCATCACCGTCAACGGCGTCGAGCCCGGCAATATCCGCGTCCGTCCCGCCAACACGGCGGCGGGCCGCGAGCATGAGGAGTCCATGACCCCCGCCATACCCATGGGCCAGCTAGGCGAACCCGAGGACATCGCCTATGCGGCGCTTTACCTCGCCAGCGACGAAGCCAAGTTCGTCACCGGCCAGACCATCATCGTCGATGGCGGCCAGATCCTGCCGGAAGCGCCGTCGGGGATCGCCTGATCGTTCTCACAGACCCGAAAAGTAAGCCCGCGCGGTTGCGGTGAAGGCGGCCAGCACATCGGCGGAACGGCTGCGGCTCGGACGCGCCAGGACGATGTCCAAAGGCGGCATCGGTTCCTTTATCGGCAGACAGGCGATCGGCTTGCCGTCATAGGCGATATCGCTTGCCGGACGCGCGTAGAGCAGCGAGAAGCCGAGGCCGTTGGCGACCGCGCTCCTGACCAGTTCGAACGATTGGGAACGCAGGGCAATGGCCGGCGCCAGACCGCCGCGGTCCAGGATCGCCGCGAACAAGTCACGCGTTGCCGGCCAGTCGAGCGGCACGTAGCTCTCGTCGGCAAGCGCTCTTAGAGAGATCCCGCCTTCGTTGGCGAGCGTATGGTCGCCCGACAACAGCACATAGGGCTCCAGGCTGGCGACACGCTCCAGAACCAGACCGCGCCGGTCGAGGTTCATGTCGTAACACAGCGCCAGATCGATGGCGTCGCCCGACAGGGCCTTGGTCAGTTCGTCGCCGCGCCCTTCCGACACCACGCAGTCGATGTTGGGATGCTGGCGGCGCATCAGGCGCAGCAGGCCGGGCAGATAGAATGGCGCGAGCGTCTCGTAACAACCAAGCCGCAACTCGCCTTCCAGGTCCGCGCCCAGTTCGCGCATGCGCCGGTCGGCCTCGTCGGCGCGGGCCAGAAGCTGGCGCACGATCAAGACGGCCTCGCGCCCGACGGAGGTCAGTTCGGTACCGCGCGCGTGACGGCGCACCAAGAGCGTGAAACCCAGCATCTGCTCGAGCTTGTCGACCGCGCTGGCGATCGCCGGCTCGGAGATGTTGAGCGCCCGCGCCGCCTGGGCGATGCCGCCATGTTCGGCGACGGCGGAGAAATAGGTCAGCTGTTTCAGCGTGAAATTAACCATATCCAATATGGTCCATCATACGACTAAATGTATTTTATATGATCTTGGGCGGCCCCTACAATGTCCACGACATCGAACCTGGGAATCGACCATGGACAAGGCTGTCGACATGACCGGCGATGCCTACGCCGCCTTGAGCGCCATAGACGGGCAACCGTTTGACGAGGCGCGCGCCCTGCCGCCGGCGATCTACACCTCGCCGGATTTCGTGAAGCTGGAGGAGGCTCACATCTTCGGGCGCGAATGGGTCTGTGTCGGGCGCGCGGAGTCGCTAGCCAAGGCCGGCGACTACCTGACCTTCGAGCTGGCCGGCCAGCCGATCATCGTGCTGCGTGACAGCAAGAAGCAGATCCGCGCCTATTCCAACGTCTGCCTGCACCGCATGAGCACGCTGCTACACGGCAGCGGCAACACGCGCATGATCGTCTGCCCTTACCACGCCTGGAGCTATGGCCTGGACGGTACGCTGAAGAACGCGCCCCACATGGATCAGAGCCCCGGCTTCAGCAAAAAGGGCTGCAAGCTGCCGGACGTGCGCTCGGAAGTCTGGGAAGGCTGGATCTATGTCACATTGAACGCCGATATCGAACCGGTCGCCACACGCCTGGCGAGCCTGAGCGAGAAGGTCACCGGGCGCTATCGCATGGGCGACTACGTCGAGACGTTCCGCGAGGAGCACGTCTGGGACACCAACTGGAAGGTCTTGGCCGAGAACTTCATGGAGAGCTACCACCTGTTCGCGCTGCACAAGGCGACGGTCGGGCCGTTTTCCAAGGTCGAGGAAATGGACTGCCCGGAAGGCGAGCCGACCTTCAACTACCATTGGATCACCAAGGAGTCGGCGCTGGCGATCGGCAACGCCCATCCCGACAACGACTATCTGGAGGGCGAGTGGCGGCGCACGACCGCGCTGATCACGATCTATCCCAGCCACATGATCACGCTGACGCCGGGCTACTTCTGGTATCTCGTGCTGCGGCCAAGAGGCGTCGACCAGGTCGACATCCTCTATGGCGGCGGTCTATCCCGTCACTTCGTCGACGACGAAAAAGGCCAGACCCACATGGCCGAAATGAAGACGCTGCTGGACGAGGTCAACGACGAAGACCGCACCGGCGTCGAACGCGTCTATCGCGGGCTGAAGGCGCCGCTCGCCCGGCCCGGCCGGCTCAGCCATCTGGAAAGGCCGAACTATGAGTTTGGCCAGTACCTCGCACGGCAGATCTGCGGTCGTATTGACTGATCCGGCATTGCTACGCTGCCGTCACGGCTGTTGCGATAACGCCCGCAACGCTCCCTCTCCCTCAAGGGGAGAGCATCTGTGTTTGAAGTCAAGGTGGCGTTGTCATCCATTGTCGGTTTTGTTTGATGAGAGAGTTGGCGAGCACGACGAGTTTTCGCATGACGGCTGTTATGGCGAGCTTTGGTGGTTTTCCTTTGTCACGCAGTCGTCTGTAGAAGGCTTCGAGGTGGGGATTGGTTCGAATGGCGGCCAGGGCGGCCATGTAGAGAGGCGGTCTGAGGTGGGCGCGGCCGCCTTTGATGTGCCGCTCGCGGCTGGTGTCACCGCTGTCGCAAGCGATGGGGGCCAAGCCGACGAGCATGGCGATGGCCTTGTTGGAGGCGTCGCCGAGTTCGTTGAGACCTGCGACGAGGGTTGCCGCGGTGACCGGTCCGAAGCCGGGGATCGAGGCGAGGATGGTGTAGCGGCGCTTGAGGGCGGGGTCGTCTTTGATGCGCTGTTGGATCTCGTCGTGGAGGCGTTTGATGTGGGATTTGGCGTTTTTGACCTGGCGTTTGAGTTCACGCTTGAGGAAGGCGTCGTGTGTCGCCGCCAGTCGGTTGGTAATCGCGGTCGCCTGGACGGTGGCGCTGTGGCGGGCGCGCACCAGCTCTTGCAGGTCCTCGACCAGCTTCGGTGTTACCGGTGTCGGCGCCGGCTCCAGGCAGGCGCCGTAGAGCGCCAGCATGCGTGCATCCACGGGGTCGGTCTTGGCGACGATGCCGCTGGCCTGGGCGAACAGGCGTGCGCGCAACGGGTTGACGACGGTGACGGCCAGGCCCCAGGCATGGAGCGTGCGCTGGGCCGGGCGGTGATACTTGCCGGTCGCCTCCATGACGACCAGCGCCACGTCGGCACCGGCCAGCATGCCTCTCAGCCGTCTCAGCCCGTCGCGGCTGTTGGCCACACGCTGGCGTTGGCCGGTGGGGTGGAGATAGATGTCGAGCCAGGCTTTACAGACATCGATCCCCAGATAGACTCGCGCGTGAGCGCTTGCTTCGGGCAGGTTCTTGCCTTGCATACGGGACTTGCTCCCTGTCATCTGTTCAGACCAAGCGCGAAGGATGGACGGACCACGCTCTCCCACGGCTCTAACCAAGGGATGCTCGGTCCCGCCCATCCGGTCCTCGGGGGGTGGCCACCCCCC
>JANQGO010000181.1 GCA_028277285.1 Alphaproteobacteria bacterium
GTGCAGGGCGCCGGGCGCGACACCGTCGACCGGCTCTACACCATTGCGGTCGGCGACCTTCGCCCCGACCTCACCCTGGTACTGGACCTGCCTGTCGAGACCGGCCTGGCCCGCGCGGCCGAGCGCGGCGGCGCCGATCGCTACGAGCGCATGGGCGCGGCCTATCACGAGCGTCTGCGCCAGGCGTTCCTGGATATCGTCGCCGGCAACCCCGAGCGCTGCCGCCTTATCGACGCCACGGGCAGCGAGGATGACGTCGCGGCATTGATCTTGGGCGCGGTCGCCGCCAAATTCGGCGTGCCATGAGCAAGCCGCCAAAAAACGAGACCGAAGCCGACGACGACCTGGCACCGGCGCCCCGGGCCAATCCCGAACTGATCGGTCATCGGGACGCCGAACGCCTGTTCCTGGATGCCGTGATGGCCAATCGGCTCGCCGGCGCCTGGCTGCTGACCGGCCCGGAAGGTATCGGCAAGGCGACGTTGGCGTACCGGCTGGCGCGTTTCGTGCTGGCCGACGGCGCCGGCCAAGACCTGTTCGGCGCGCCGGAGAGCCTGAACGTCGAAGCCGCCGATCCGGTCTTTCAACGCATTGCCGCCGAAGGCCACAGCGATCTCCTGACCGTCGAGCGCGTGCCCAACCCGAAGACCGGCCGGATGCGCAGCGAAATCGTGGTCGACGATGTCCGCCGCTTGACGCCGTTCTTCCGGACGTCGGCGGGCGAGGGGGGCTGGCGTGTCGCCGTCATCGACGGCGCCGAACTGATGAACACCAGCGCGGCCAACGCGGCCTTGAAGATGATCGAGGAGCCGCCGGCCAAGTCGCTGGTGCTCTTGGTCAGCCACGCGCCCGCGCGCTTGCTGCCGACCATCCGCTCGCGCTGCCGCGCGGTGACGCTGAAACCGTTGAAAACCGAACAGGTCGCCTTGTTGCTGGAACGCTATCGCCCGGACCTCGATGCCGCCGACCTGGCGCCGCTCGCCCGGCTGGCCGACGGCAGTCCGGGCAGGGCGCTCAGGCTGGCCGACCTTGGCGGGCTCGGCCTCTACCGGGATCTGCTGGGCCTGCTGGCCCAGCTCCCGAAGCCGCGCGCGCTCGACGTCCATGGCCTGGCCGACCGGCTGGGCCGCCCGACCAACGATCTGGCCTTCCGCACCACGCTCGATCTCTTGCGCTGGTGGCTGGCGAACCTCGTTCGCTTCGGCGCCGGTGGCGCGAACGCCGCTGCCGTACCCGATAGCGAACGGGAACTGATGGCGCGCTTGACCGCCCCTGACGGCCTTGAACGCTGGATAGACGTATGGGAAAAGGTGGGCCGGCTCCAGGAACGGGCCATCAGCGTCAATCTGGACCGCAAACAGGTGGTGTTGAGCACGTTTGATGCGATGGAACACGCCGCCCGCTCTTAACCGCCCTATGTTCTGCCCGAAGAACAAATGCCAGCACGGGAGTCTCGGATGACCGGGGACCGCAGCTACTACATCACGACGCCGATCTACTACGTCAACGACAACCCGCATATCGGCCACGCCTATACGACGCTGGCCTGCGACGTCATGGCGCGGTTCAAGCGCCTGGACGGTTATGACGTGATGTTCCTGACGGGCACCGACGAGCACGGCCAGAAGGTCGAGAAATCGGCCCACCACGCCGGGGTCGAGCCACAGGCTTTCTGCGACCGCGTCTCCCAGCGCTTCTGCGATCTCGAGGATC
>JANQGO010000313.1 GCA_028277285.1 Alphaproteobacteria bacterium
ACCGAGGCGGTTCAGACCGCCCTGTTCGGCCTGATCTTCTTCGGCGAGGCGTTGAGTCTGGCCGGGGCGTCGGCAATCGTCATCAGCGTGGTCGGCGTGATGATGATCTCGGTCGCGCATGGCCAGGCGACCTTACGCGGCTTCATGACCGGCTGGACCAACCGCATCGCGCTGATCGGCTTGGTGTCGGGCGCGGGTTTCGCGGTCGCCGCGGTCAGTATCCGGGCCGCCAGCCTGTCGCTGGGTTTGGACGGTTTCCTGTTGCCGGCGGCATTGACGCTGATCTGGGTTACCGCGATCCAGGTCGCGGTGATGGGGATTTACATGGTCTGGCGCGAGCGCGACCAGCTCGTCGCGATCTTTCGCAATTTCAAGTTTTCCTTTCTCGTCGGGCTGACCGGCGTGCTGGGGTCGATGGCGTGGTTCAACGCCATGACCTTGGAGAATGCGGCCTATGTCCGGACGCTGGGTCAGATCGAGCTGATCTTCTCGCTGCTGACCTCCTATATCGTGTTCAAGGAGCGGTCCACCCGCTACGAGATTCTGGGCATGGTCCTGATCGTCGTCGGCATCGTCATTCTGCTGCTTTACCGCTGACCGGTCGCGCGCCGCCGCGGAACAACTCGGGATAGATCGCGGCGACGATCCCCAGCAGGATGAATCCCTCCGTCGCGACGATGGCCAGCGCCCAGGGCGCGCCGATCGTGTTGGCGAGCCAGCCCAAATGCAGCACGCCGAGCGGGCCGGCGCCGATGCTGGTCGCCAGCACGCCGAGCATGCGCGACCGCATTTCCGGGGACGCCGCCCCGAAGATGATCGCCGATTGGGTGGTCGAAAATCCCGCATGGCCGAACCCGGCGACCAGCAACACGCCGAAGGCGAGGATTAGCGTATTGGACTGGGCGAACACCGCGATGCCCGCCAGGAACAGGAAGGACCCCAATAGATAGGTCCGGGGAAAGTTCTTCGGCTGCAACAGGGCGATCAAAACCGCGCCGAGGAACGCGCCGAGGCCCTGGGTCGTCGCCAAGGCCCCGATCAGCGACGCGCTGAGGTCGAGGTTTTCCTTGCCGATCACCGGCACCATCGCCGAGAAAGGCACGGCGAACATGTTGATGATGACGGTGACGCACAAGGTGCCGACGATCAGTCGCCGTTGCCGCACGAAGCGGAACCCTTCGATGATATTCGTGAGATAAGAGCCCGACGTGACGCTCGACTGAGAGTCCGCCGTGTAATCGACACGCCAGACCAGCAGGAAACTGACCACGTAGAGCACGGCGCAGAGGGCATACGCGCCGTACAACCCGATGACGTCATACAGCACGCCGCCCGAGATCGGGCCGATCAGCCGCGTCAGATTGTTGGTCAGGGAATCAAAGGCCAGGGCGGCCGAGGACCGTTCGGAGCCGGCAATCTCCGCCACCATGATCCGGCGGATCGGAAACTCGGACGTGTGCACGGTGCCGCCGAGGAACGCGCCGAGCGCCGCGTGCCAGATCGTCAGGTTGCCGGTATAGGCCAGCACGCTGAGCCCGGTCGTCGTAATCATCAGCACGCCGAGGCCCGCCAGCATGAGGACGCGCCGGTTGAGCCGTTCCGCCACCGCACCGATCACCGCGCCCAGCAACACCATCGGCAGCAGCCGGAAGAAGGTCATCAAGGCGGTGAGAAAGGGAGAGCCCGTGACCTCATACACGTAGATGCTGATGACGAGCAGTTCGAGCCACCGGATCGTACCGATGAATCCGCCCGCCAGCCAGAGGCAGCTGTAGTTCGCATCGCGGAACAGCTCCCAGGGACTGACGCGGTGCGTGGCCGGTTGCGTGGTCAAACGAAGACTCCGGTCGGGGGATGGAATCGGCGACAGGGCAAGCACGGCCTCATGGACAGCCTCAAGGGCGGTTGGTCGATCACGGTCCGGCTCGCGGGAGGAATCGCCGAAAAGCGATGGATGAATGACTTCCGATTTTAACGATCAACGGGTATAGCGTGTAGCGTCTCCCCGTGGCCGCCGCCGCGGGCATCCCTTTCCCCCAAAGTCGACGAGGACACGCCGTGGCAGCACGCAAGCATATCGTTTATTTCGAGATCATGGGAATTGTCGAGGAATTCAAACGGATCATCGCCGAAGAAGGCGACATCGAACTGACCCAACTGGCCTACGACATGCCCGACGATGCGTTGCAGGCGCAGCTCGATACGGCGGTGGGCTATCAGATCCGCGGCAACCGCACGGCGCTGCCCGAAGCCTTCAGCGGCCACAAGGAATTCATCGCGCGCTGTCCCAACCTGTTGGCGATCTCGACCAGCGGCGCGGGCTACGAGGTGGTCAACCTGGACGATTGCACCGAAGCGGGCGTGGCGGTCGTGAACCAGGCCGGCAGCAACGCCGAGGGCGTCGCGGAACACGCCTTGGCGCAGATGCTGTGCCTGTCGCGACAGATGGTGCAGTCGGATAAGGCGCTGCGCCGCGACCGCAACTGGGTCCGGCAGGATTTCGCCGGCCATAATATTTCCGGCAAGACGGTCGGCATCATGGGCATGGGCGCGATCGGCCAGACGTTGGCGAAATTCTGCACGGCCTTCGGCATGCGGGTGCTGACCAGCCATCTGCGTCTGGCCGATCGCGCCCATGCCCAT
>JANQGO010000010.1 GCA_028277285.1 Alphaproteobacteria bacterium
CCGTGACACCGGCCGCGGGACCCGAAAGCGCCAGGCCAAGCGGCCGGTATCGTCGCGCGGGAATTGGGGTTGGACCACGCCATCGCCTTCGACATGGGCGGCACGACGACCGACGCCGCCGTCGTCATTGACGGCGAGGTGCAGATCGACAGCGATCAACGGATTGCCGGGCGCCCGATCCGGCAGTTGATGGTCGCCGTCGAATCCATCGGCGCCGGCGGCGGTTCCATCCCGCGCGTCGACGGCTCGGCGATCCGTGTCGGGCCCGACAGCGCGGGCGCCGATCCGGGACCTGCCTGCTATGGCGCCGGCGGCGAGGCGCCGACGGTCACCGATGCGAACCTGGTGCTCGGCTACATCAACACTGACCGGCAACTTGGCGGCACGGTCACGCTGGATGCGGCGTTGGCGCGGCGCGCGGTCGGCGCCATTGCGGACGCCTTCGATGTCGGCATTGAAGAAGCCGCACTGGGTATTCATCGCGTCGCCAATGCCAGCATGGTGCGTGCCTTGCGCCGCGTGACGGTCGAGCGCGGTATCGATGCCCGCCAATGCACGTTGCTTGCCTTTGGCGGCGCGGGGCCGATGCATGCGGTCGAACTGGCGCGCGCCTGCGGCATCGACCACGTTGTCGTGCCGCGTCTTTCCAGCGGTTTCTCCGCACTCGGCTGCGTGACGGCGCGCCTGACCTATGCGGAGCAGCGGACCGTGCGTATGGCGCGCGACGACTGGAACGCCGATGACGTGGCGGCGCTGTGCGACGGCATGGTGACCAGGCTATCGGCGCCGTTGGTTGCGACCGGTGTGGCGAACGGTGAGATCGGCGTCTCCTGCGTCGCCTTGATGCACTATGCCGGGCAGAGCGACGCCATCGAGGTGCCGTTCGATCGCCCGGCGGACCCCGCGACCCTGGGCGCCGGTTTCATCGACCGGCACGAACGCCTCTATGGCTTTGCGACGGACGAACCGTGGGTTCTGGATACCCTGCGCGTCACGGTAACGGCGCCGCCACCCGTGGCGTTATCGTCGCTCTCGCCGGCGGCAGACGGGACAGATACGGTCGCGTCGGGCACGCCTCTGTGCTGGTTCGACGCCGCCGGTCCCGTTGAGACCGAGAGGTTGGCGCGCGATGGTCTGACGGCGGACGTCCGGCACGACGGTCCGGCCGTTATCGAAGACGCGTGGTCGACGGTGATCGTGCCGCCGGGCTCGACGGTCTGGGCCGACAAACACGGCCATCTGCACATCGATGTCGAGGCCAAACCATGACCGCCCGTGTCGATCCCTTCACCGTCGAGGTGATCCGCCACGCCATCACGGCGATCGCCGAGGAAATGTCCTATGTGGTCATGCGCGCGGCGCGTTCGCCGCTGTTGCGCGAGGCCGGTGACCTCTCCTCTGCCCTGACCGACGCGGCCGGTCAGCTGATCGCCCAGGGCCGCGACATTCCCGTCCACATGGGTGTCATGGCCGCGACCGTGCAGGAGTTCCTGAAACGGGTGCCGGCCGAGAGCCTGGCCCCGGGCGATGTCTGGTTCGTCAACCTGCCGGAGGTCGGCGGCAACCATCTGCCGGACGTCAAGGCGATCAGACCCGTCTTCTTCGACGGGACGTTGCAGGCGTTCGCCGTCAGCCTGGCCCACTGGGCCGATATCGGCGGTGGGCGCCCGGGCAGCTACGTGCCGAACGCCCGCGACGCCTGGCAGGAGGGCCTGCGCATTCCGCCCACGCGGCTTTTCACCGCCCAAGGAACGGATCGCGAGAAGCTGGGCTTCGTCACCGCCAATGTACGCGGCGCGGTCGAGCGCGAAGGCGATATCCTGGCGCAGATGGCGGCGACCCGCGCCGCCGACGAGGCCCTGCAGGGTTTGTTCGCCGATAACGGTGCCGACACCGTGCAGCAGGCGATCGTCGCGCTACACGACCAGTCGGAGGCCGCCATGCGCCAGGCCTTGTCCGACCTGCCGGACGGCTCCTATGCGGGCGAGGATCTGCTCGACGACGACGGGGCGGGCGGTCCGCCTGTCGCCATCCGCGTCACGCTGACCATCGACGGCGATCGTGCCGTCGTCGACTTCTCCGCGTCCGACGACGCCACGCCCGGGCCGTTGAACGCGACGCCGTTCTCGACCGCGGCGAGCGTGTTCTATGCCTTGAAAGCGGTGGCGGGGCCGGACATCCAGCCGAACGCCGGCTGCTACCGCCCGCTCGACATCATCACCCGGCCCGGCTCGCTGTTGGAACCGCCCGTCGACAAGCCGGTCGTCGGCGGCAACCACGAGACGACCCAACGTGTCGCGGACGCCATCTTCCGCGCGCTGGAGCCGGTCGTGCCGGAGCGGCTGACGGCGGGCTGCGCGGCGACATCGGGCCTGCTGCTGTTCGGCGGCCGCGATCCGCGCACCGGTGAATGGACGACGCTTTACGAGGTCCACGGCGGCGGCGAAGGCGCGCGCCACGACCGCGACGGCATGCCGGTCATCCGCCCGCACATGTCGAACGTCATGAACACGCCGGCCGAGGTGATCGAAACCAACTACCCGATCCGCCTGCTCCGCCAGCGGTTGCGGCAGGGCTCGGGCGGTGCGGGCCGTCACCGGGGCGGCGAGGGCCAGGAACGCGTCTACGAAATCATCGCCGACGAGATGTGGCTGACCTCGATGGTCGACCGGGCGGTGGTGCCGCCCTATGGCCTGCAAGGCGGTGAAGCCGGCGCGCCCTATCGCATCACGCTGCGGCGCGCCGACGGAACGGTCGAACAACTGGGCGGCAAGGACGAGGCGCGCCTGGCGAAGGGCGACAAGGTGATCATCGAAACCAGCGGCGGCGGCGGCTTTGGCGCCGCCGATGCGTGAGCACGTAACGGGGAGGAAACAATGAGACTGGACGGCAAGACGGCACTGGTGACGGGCGCGGCGCAAGGCATGGGCAGCGCCATCTGCAAGGCGATGGCGGCGGAAGGCTGTGACCTCATGCTCGCCGCCCGCACCAAGGGCCCGCTCGACGAGTTGGCGGATGAGCTGGGCGCCACGGGCCGCAAGGCCGACGTCGTGACCTGCGACGTCATCCAGGAAGATCAGGTCGCCGCCATGGTCGATGCCGCCCTTAAGGCTTTCGACGGCAAACTCGACATTCTTGTCAACGTGGCCGGCGCGACCGGGCCGATCGAAACACCAGTCTGGCAGATCGACCAGCAGGCCTTCGACGATCTCGTCAGGACCAACCTGCAGGGCACGTTCCTGCCGATCAAACACGTGCTGCCGTCCATGGTGGAGCGACGCTACGGCAAGATCATCAATATCGGCGGCAGCTCCGGCATGCGCGGTTACCGTTACCGCGCGGCCTACAGCTCGTCGAAGTGGTCGATCCGCGGTCTGACCCGCACTACCGCGCTCGATGTCGGCCAATACAACATCAACGTCAACGCGGTCATGCCGGGTATCGTCGAGACACCGCGCATGCACAAGCTGTGTGAGGAAAAAGCGAAGGTGCGAGGCTGGACCTTCGATCAGGTCTATCAGGAGTACGTTGACGAGATGGCGCTGAAGCGCGTGACGACGCCTGAAGACATCGCCCATGCCGTCGTGTTCCTGGCGACCGACGAGGCACGCCAGATCACCGGTCAGGAAATCGTCGTCGACGGCGGCTGGGACGTCTGATCGCGCTCTAGGGGATGGGGGTGCCTTTGACCTGGATCAAAGGACCGATCCGAAGGTGTCGTATTCTTAAGGGCTGAGTGGCCGTTTCCCTTTCTCATCGCGCGGGAGGTTATGGTGGCGACCCCTATGGTGATTGACGGTCAGACCAAACTGATCGATGCGTGGTTGGCGCGCGAGGATCTGCTCGACCGGTTTCGCGCCTACAACCCGGCATTCAAGGAGTTCCTGCGCGTGCTGGGAGACGAGGACGTGGCCCGGGAGCTGTCGCTGGCCGACATTGCCAGCATGGTCGCGAGCCCCGAAGAGGATCTGATCGCCCTGGCCAATGGGGACGAGGTCGAGGCGGCGCCGTCGAAACCGATGATCTCCGATACCGAGCCCGTGTCGTGGTTCGACGACGTCGATGTCAGCGACGCCTGCCTCATTGACACCAGGCCTATCTTCGAGAGCGGTAAGGAACCGCTGGCGACCATTCTTCAGATGGTGGCCGCAGCCGATCGCGACGATATCCTCATCGTCGATGCGCCGTTCTGCCCGGCGCCGTTGCGCCGTCTTCTGGCGCGGCGAGGTTATGAATCCGGCGTCAAGGAGCTTGCCGCCAGCCACTGGCGCTGCGCCTTCAAGCCGATGGGTCATGAGGGATCGCCGCGATGACCGTGAACACACAGGAAGATGCTGCATTGGATGATGTGATACCGATTGCCGCTGTTCTCTCGGACGCCTCCAACTCGGCCGGCATGGTCTTGACCGACGTCGCGCGACATCTGCAACGCGAGGGATGTCGACTGGCCGGCGCGGTTCAGACGGCCGACCCGGAACAGGCCCGTCAGGGCACCTGTATCATGACGCTCAGTGTTCTGCCGGACGGTCCGGAACTGCCGATCTGGCAAGACCTGGGCCGACATGCGACGGGATGCCGGTTGGATCACGAAGCCCTTGAAGATGTGGTCGGCCTCGTTGACGGTTCGATCGACCCGTCGACCGATGTCCTGATCATCAACAAGTTCGGCAAACGCGAAGGCGAAGGCGCGGGGTTTAGACAGACGATCTCGCGGGCGATCGACCTGAACATCCCCGTGCTGGTCGGTATCGGCGACGCCGAGCGTGAGACGTTCGAGAGATTTGTCGGCGGTGCCGGTCAGGTCTTACCGCCGCGCGTCGACGACGTTTTGTTATGGTACAATAGAGCTTCTGCGTGACGCCGCGTTAAGGCGGACACGGTTAAACCAGCCGGTTTCGCGCTGCCGGCGACCGCACATACAAATGAAACAATAATCCGCGGCCGCTGACACCGAACTGAAAACCGTGATCACAATCTTCCCTACCGTAGGACAATTTTCCGTGCGCGTGCCGCACTTTCTTACGGATGGAGATTGCCATGACCCGTTGCAAATCAGCTCTTATCGTTCTTGCTGCTGCCGCAGGACTCTCGCTCGGCAGCATGTCAAGCGCCCAGGCGGCCCAGAACACGTCTGACGAGATCCCGCTTATCGAATGGGACACCACGTTGGTGACGTATCAGTTCGACAACGACAAGTTCCTCGGCCAGCGTTTCACCGCCAAATGCAAACCGGCCAATGTCGATGACATGGACGAGGCCGTCTATGGCACCGATGTCTATCCCAGCAACAATTCGATCTGCGTGGCTGCCGTCCACGCCGGTTTGATCGACCGGGACGGCGGTGTCGTCACCGTTCAACTCAATCCCGGCGCCGACGCGTATGTCGGCAGCGACAGGAACGGCATCGTCACGGAAAGCCTGCCCGCGACACAGCGCAGCATCGTCTTTGTGAACGGCACCGAAACCGGTGCGGTCGACCAGGTCCTGCTCGACAACGTCCAGCGGATCGATTGGGATACCAAGTTCACGCGCACCGGCCTTGCCTATGAACAGCTGCTTGGCCAGCACTTCGTCTTCAGTTGCCCGGAGGCGCCGAGCAACATGAACTCGCGCCGGGTTGTCGGCACCGACTCCTACGCCTTCGACAGCATGATCTGCCGCGCCGCGGTCCATGCGGGCGCCATCACCACCGATGGCGGTCTGGTCACCGTGCAGATGGATTCGGGCAAGGAGCGGCTCGTCGGCAGTATCCGCAACGGTATCGAGACCAAGGACGGCTCCGGCGGCCACCGCACATTGTCCTTCGTCGATGTGCCGACGGCGCAGAACTGACGTTCTTGCCTACGGCCCCAGAGGGATCTCACCCCGGCGCCGCCGCAGGGTTGAGGTCTCTCCGGCCGGCCGGCGCCACCAGGCGTCGATGTGCGAAGGGGGCTGGCTTCAGGCCGGCCCTTTTTTTGCGTCCAGGTCATGGGAAATCATCAAGTTGACAGTGCCGCTTACGGCTTTGGCGTAGTAAGCTGATTTCCCGATCAGATTTCACCGAACTAGAGCGGACATGGCAGGACACAATTTACTGCGCGACAGGCGCGCGCTTGTGACCGGAGCTGGAAGTGGTATTGGACAGGCGATTGCGCATGCCTTTGCGCGCGAAGGCGCATCGGTTGCGGTGAGCGACGTCGATCTTGATCGAGCACAAGCGGTGGCTGACGAGATCGGATCGGCGGGATACGCGTTTCGCCTCGACGTCACCGATGCTGCCGAGACCAAGGCGGTCGTCACGGCCGCCGTCGAGCGGCTCGGCGGGCTGGATCTGGTAGCCGCGAATGCCGGCATCTCGACCATGAACGCGGTCGTCGATCTGACCGAGGAGGAGTGGGATGCCAACATGGCGGTCAACGCCAAGGGTGTCTTTCTGACCAACCGCGAAGCCGTGCGCCACTTTCTGGCGACGGGCACCAAGGGTGTCATCGTTAACACGGCATCGCTCGCCGCCAAGATCGGCGCGCCGTTTCTGGCGCACTACGCGGCCAGCAAGTTCGCCGTCGTCGGCTTCACCCAGTCGCTGGCCAAGGAGGTCGGCGAACACGGAATCCGGGTCAATGCCGTGTGTCCGGGCTATGTCCGCACGTCCATGCAGGAGCGGGAACTTGCCTGGGAAGGCAAGCTGCGCGGCATGACGCCGGAGGCGGTCTTCGACGAGTACATCGCGACGACACCGTTGGGGCGCATCGAGGAGCCCGAAGACGTCGCCGAGATCGTCGTCTTCCTGGCCAGCGACCTCTCAGGCTTCCTAACCGGTGAGGCGATCAATGCCAGCGGCGGCGTTTTGATGGATTAGGTCTGTTTTCTTGGGGGATATCGATGGGTTGGTTGAAGGAACAATTGGGCAGCGACAAGCCGGTGATTGCCATGGCGCATCTGCCGCCGCTGCCAGGCGCGCCGCTCTATGATGCCGAAGGCGGCATGAACGCCATCATCGACTATGTATCGCGCGACATCGAGGCGCTGCAGGCCGGCGGCGTCGACTGCATCATGTTCGGCAACGAGGGCGACCGGCCTTACCTGCTGGAAGCCACACCGCAGAGCCTCGCGGCGATGACGGCGGCGGTCGCTGCGGTGAAGGACCAGATCACGGTGCCCTTCGGCGTCAACTACCTGTGGGACCCCGTCGCGACGGTGGCGCTGGCGGTCGCGACCGGCGCGGTGTTCGCGCGCGAGATCTTTACCGGCGTCTATGACTCCGACATGGGGTTGTGGCAGCCCGACGCGGCGAGTGCCTTGCGTATGCGCCACGACCTCGGTCGCGACGACCTGAAGCTCCTGTTCAACATCAACGCGGAGTTTGCCGCCCCGGTCGGCGACCGGCCGATTGAGGGGCGCGCCAAGAGCGCCGTCTTTTCATCCCTTGCCGACGCGGTCCTGGTCTCGGGGCCCATGACAGGCCAGCCGGTCGACCAATCCAATCTGCAGCGGGTGAAGGACGCCGTGGGCGAGACGCCGGTCTTCGCCAATACCGGTTGCAACATCGACAATATCGCCGACATCCTGTCGACCGCCGATGGCTGCGTGATCGGCACCCACTTCAAGGTCGATGGCGATACCTGGAACCCGGTCGACCCGGGCCGGGTCGAGCGCTTCATGGAGGTTGTCGCGAAGGTTCGCGCCTGATGAGCCTGCTGCTCGGCCTGGACATCGGGACGACATCGACCATCGGCATCGTCATCAATACCGATGGCGGCGTCGTCACGGCGGCGTCGCGACCGAGCCAGCTGATTTCCAAACATGCGAACTGGGCCGAGGAAGATCCGGCACAGTGGTGGTCGAACGTCTCAGCCATCGTGCCGGAGCTGCTGACGACTGCTGGCGCCACGGCCGATCAGATAGCCGCCGTCGGCGTCACCGGCATGGTACCCACCGTCATCTTGCTGGATGAAGAGAACGAGCCTCTGCGCCACTCGATCCAGCAGAACGACGCGCGCGCGATCGACGAAATCGAGGCGATGAAACAGGCCATCGAGCCCGACGAATACTTCGCGCGGACCGGCGGCAGCATCAACCAGCAGCTTGTCGCGCCGAAACTGCGATGGCTGGAGCGCCATGAGCCCGACCACATGGCGCGGGCCAAAACGGTGTTGGGCTCCTATGACTACGTCACCGCGCGCCTGACGGGTACGTTGTCGGTCGAGCAGAACTGGGCCTTGGAGGCAGGGTTCCTGGATCTTGACGCCGGCCGGCTTGATGACGGGTTGATCGGTCTGGGCGGTATCACGCCCGATCATCTGCCGGCGCTGCGTGCGTCCCACGACGTGGTGGGTGCGGTAACGGGGGAGGCGGCGGTAGAAACAGGTCTGGCCGAAGGCACGCCGGTTGTCGCCGGTTGTGCCGATCACATTGCGTCGGCGTTCGTCGCCGGTGCGTCGCGCGACGGCGATCTCGTCGTCAAGTATGGCGGCGCCGGCGACATCATGCTGTCGACAAGCCGGGCGGTGACCGACCCCCGCATGTTCATCGACTATCACATCGTACCCGGCCTTTTCTTCACCAACGGCTGCATGGCCGCCAGCGGCAGCGTGCTGAACTGGATCGCCGCCCACCTGGCCAAGGCGGAGGCGGAAGAGGCCCGGGCCGCCGGTCAAACGGTGCACGCCTATCTCGATGATCAGGCCGAGGCGTTGCCGCCGGGCGCCGGCGGTGTCGTGCTGCTGCCCTACTTCCTGGGCGAGAAGACGCCGCTGCACGATCCCTTCGCGCGCGGCACCCTTGTCGGTCTCGGACTGCATCATGGTTTGCCGCATGTCTGGCGCGCGGCCCTTGAATCGGTCGCCTTCGGGTTCCGGCACCACACCGAGGTTTTTGCCGACATGGGCCTGGAGGTCGGACGCGTTCTTGCCTGCGATGGCGGTGCCGCGAGTGACCTATGGGTACAGATTACGGCGGATGTGCTGGATAGGCCGATCCAGCGTTTGCTGTCACATCCAGGCTCCAGTTTGGGCGCCGCCTTTGTCGCAGGCATGGGCGTCGGCGCGCTCGACGATTGGGCCGCGATCAACGCCTATGTCGAGCCGGACCGGGTGTTTGAACCAGATGCGGCGAACGTTGCCGTCTATCGCGACGCCTACAGTCTCTATCGCGAGACGTACGATCGGCTCAGAACGCTTTACCCTGAGCTTGGCAAGCTGCCACCCGCCTAAGCCGATCTGACATCCGATCGATTGGCCCGACCCTCACCCTCCCAACGCTACGCGTCGGGCCCCTCCCTCTCCCGACTGCGGGAGAGGGGAAGCCGGCTATCGCCACATTCCCTCGCCCCCTTCAGGGGGAGAGGGCAGGGTGAGGGGGTGTCGCGGCATCTTGCGGCCCTGTCTGCATGTCGGGGCAAGCATTGCCGGTCGCTCCGTGTTAAGGACGCGTTCTAAGAAATCGCCTGACCGTTTTGCGCGTCGAAGAAGTGGGCGCGATCCAGGTCGACATAGAGCTGAACGCTGGCGCCGGCGGAGGCCACGAAGTCACGGTTTAAGCGCGCCGACACTTCCTGTCCGCCCGCCATACTCGCCACAAGCACGACTTCCGGGCCCAGCGCTTCGACTGCGATGACCGTGACGTCGATTGCTGCGTGGGCGCCACCCGGCGGCTCGACGTAAAGATCTTCCGGGCGAACGCCGAAGGTGATGGCTGAACCTTTTTGTCCAGCCAGAGCCGCTTGGCGCTGAGGCGGGATCGGCAGCTTGACGGGGCCAAGTTCGACCTCGTCGACACCGTTCGGCCCGCCGAGTTGCGCGTCGAGCAGGTTCATCGGCGGACTTGCCAAAAAGCCGGCAACGAAGGTGTCGATGGGATTGCGGTAGACGTCGAGGGGCGGGCCGACCTGGACGATCTTGCCGTCGCGCATGACGCAGATGCGCTCGCCCATCGTCATCGCTTCGACCTGGTCGTGTGTCACGTGCACGATGGTGCGGCCGAGCTCGCGGTGGATCTTGATCAGTTCCGTACGCATGGCCGCGCGCAGCTTGGCGTCCAGGTTGGACAGGGGCTCGTCGAACAGGAAGGCGACGGGGTCGCGCACCAGCGCGCGGCCCAGCGCGACGCGCTGCTGCTGGCCGCCGCTCAGCTCCTTGGGCCGGCGCGCCAGCAGTTCTTCGATGCCCAGCATACCCGCGGTCTGTTTTATGCGCCGGTCGATCTCGTCACGCTCGACCTTGCGCAGCTTAAGGCCGAACGCCAGGTTGCCGGCCACGGTCATGTGCGGATAGAGCGCGTAGTTCTGGAACACGACGGCAAGGTCACGGTCGGCGGGGTCGACGTTGTTAACGACCTCACCACCAATCGACATCTGACCGGACGTGATCTCCTCAAGGCCGGCGATCATGCGCAGCGTCGTCGACTTGCCGCAGCCCGACGGGCCCAGCAGCACCATGAACTCGCCGTCCTTGATCTCCAGGTCGATGTTGTCGACCGCCACGACATCCTGGCCATAGATCTTGGTGATGCCCTCTAGGGTAATCTGCGCCAAGGCGACGAACTCCTATTTCAACGAACGCATGTAGCGGTAGAGGTAGGTCGTTAGAAGCAGCACGATGACCAGCAGGCCGACCGACATGGCCGACGCGCGTCCGATATCCAAACCGAAGAAGGCGGCGCGGTAGATGAAGTAGCTGATCAGATCGGTCGCCGTGCCCGGACCGCCCTTGGTCATGATGAAGATGATGTCGAACGTCTTGATCGCGAAAATCAGACGCAGCAGCAGCGCGACGATGATCACCGGCCGCATCAACGGCAGCGTGATGTGGATGAAGCAGCGGATCGCCGACGCGCCGTCCATGCGCGCGGCCTCATAGGGCTCGCGCGGCAGGGCCGCCAGACCAGCCAGCAACAGGATCGCCATGAACGATACCTGGTGCCAGATATCGACCATGACGACGGTCCAGAACGCGGTCGTCGCGTTGCCCAGCCAGTTGACGGGGCCGATGCCGACATAGCCGATCGCATAGTTGACGATGCCCAGCTCGGAATGCAGCAACATGCGCCACAGCAGGCCGACAACGACCGGGTTGACCAGGAGCGGCGCCAACAAAATCAGATAATAGATGGTCTTGAAGCGCTCGACCTTGTTGAGCGCCAGCGCGACCGAGAACCCGATGATGAACTCGATGACGACGGAGGCCAGGACGAACTTCACCGTGACCCACATCGATCCCGGCAGGTACTCCTCGTCCGCCGCCTCTTCGTAGTTTTCCAGGCCGACGAAGTCC
>JANQGO010000239.1 GCA_028277285.1 Alphaproteobacteria bacterium
AGATCCAGATGGCGCGGCGCTATTACAACGGCGCCGTGCGCAACATGAACATCCTGGTCGACTCCTTCCCCAGCAACATCGTGGCCAATCGCTACAACTTCCAGAAGGCCGTCTATTTCGAAATCGACGATCCCGCCGACAAGGCCGTGCCGAAAGTGGAGTTCGGGACCTAGCGCGATGTCTCGCCGCCGCGGCTTGGTGTTGTTGTTGCGCCGGTCAGCGCTTGGCGCGCTGGCCGCGTTTCTGTTGCTCGGCATGGGCGAGGCTCTCGCCCAGTCGACACCCGAACGCATCAAGTCGTATGTCTCCGATATCACCGTCCAGGCTGACGGCACGCTTCTGGTGCGCGAGACGATTACCGTTCATGCCGGCGGCTACAAAATCAAACGCGGTATCTTTCGCGACTTTCCGACGATCTATCCGGGCCCCTTGGGGCTGAAGCAAAAGACCGGTTTCGACCTGGTGGAAGTCCTGCGCGACGGCGCGCCGGAACCCCACTTCACCGAAGCGCTCGGGAACGGCGTCAGGCTCTATATCGGCGATGAGAACACCTATCTGCCGGAAGGCGACTATACCTACACCATCGTCTACGAGAGCGACTGGCAGATCCGCTTCGATGAGGGTTTCGACGAGCTCTACTGGAACGTGACCGGCAACGGCTGGGACTTCACCATCGAACGCGCCGAAGCGCGGGTGACGCTGCCGGCCGGCGCCGAGATACTTGAGGTCAACGCCTATACCGGCGGCTACGGCCAGACGGGCACCGACTATAAGAGCGCGATCATTGCGGACAACGTCGTCCAGATCGCGACGACACGTCCGCTCTCTGCTTATCAGGGCCTGACCATTTCGGTCACATGGCCCAAGGGTTTTGTCGCCGAACCCAGCGGCGCCGACCGTGCCTTCAATCTTCTGACCGACAACCTCGCCATCCTGATTGGCTTGTTGGGCTTCGTCCTGACCGTCCTCTTCTTTCTAAGGCTCTGGAACCGCGTCGGGCGCGATCCTGAAAAGGGCGTCGTCATCCCGCTCTTCAAGGCACCGGACGGCATGTCGCCGGTCGTCGTCGGCTACGCCGCGAACTGGGGGTTTGGCAACGGCTTCAGCCGCTCGCGCGCTTTCGCGGTCGCCATGACCAGCATGGCGACCAAGGGCGCGGTGTCGATCGTCGAGAACGACGACGACAGCTTCACCGTCACCCGCGCCGACGATGCCGACCGAAGCCGGCTGTCGCCTGGTGAGAAGGCCGTGTTCGATGACCTCTTCGGCGGCTGGTCAAACACGGTCACGCTGAGCAAGACCTATGACCCCGAGATCGGCGGTGCGGTCAAAGCGCTCGCGAAGCTGATCAACGGCGAATACACGGGCGTCTACTTCCGCATGAACCGGGGCGCCTGGGCAGGCGGCACGGCTTTGGCGGTGATCAGCGCCGTGATCGCTGCCGTGATTGACGCGCAACGCCTGGACGATCTTTTCTTCGTCGGCTTTCTCTCGCTCTTCGGCCTTGCCTTCGGCTTCGGCGCCGCGATGCTGTGGATCAGACTCGCGCCGCTCATCGCCGGCAAGTTCGAGTTCTCCCTACGGCGTATACTCGGCCTGCTTTTCGGCATGGTCTTCGCGCTCATGTTCTCCGCGCCCGCGATCGGCGCCTTGAGTTTCGCCGCCACGATGATCTCGCTGCCGGTCTTCATCATCATGCTGCTGAACGCCGGCACCGTCGTCCTCTTCTGGTTCCTGCTGCGCGCACCGACCATGCACGGGCGCCAGGTCATGGACGAGATCGAGGGCTACAAACTCTATCTCTCCGTCGCCGAGGCCGACCGCATGAACATGATGGGCACGGAACCGGAGATGACGCTCGAACTCTTCGAACGGCACCTGCCGTACGCCATGGCACTGGACGTCGCGGAGGCCTGGACCGAGCACTTCGAGGCGCAGATCCCGCCAGAGCAATTGCAGGACAGCAGCTATCGTCCGCGATGGTACCGCTCGAGCCAGGGCCTGTCGCGCCTGTCATCGATGACCTCGACACTCTCCAGCAGCCTTTCCAGCACCGTCTCCTCGGCCTCGACCCGCCCGAGCAGCAGCAGCTCCGGCGGTTCGTCCGGCGGCGGCTCGTCCGGCGGCGGCGGCGGCGGCGGTGGCGGTGGCGGCTGGTAGATACGTGCGCCTGCCGCGGCCCCTCATGATCTTCGTTTACATCTCCCTGCCCTTCCTGGTCGTGGCCGGCATCTTGTTAGCCATCGCCGCATTCCAGACCGGACCGTGGGAGCGGCTCAGCTACTACACCTTCGCGGTGATCGTCCTGCTGGCCTGGGGCGGCGTCGCGTTCTGCTATTGCGTCTACCTCGTGGCCACGCGCGGCCTAAGCGATCCCATCGGGATCGGCGCCGGGGTGGTTGTCCTGGTCGTCGTCGGCGTGGCAGCCGTGTGGGCGTGGAACAATTTCCAGAAGGAACGCGCGTGCGAGGCGGCCATGACGTTCTATCAGAACCTCGCGGCGGCCGAGCCCGACGCACGCGCGGCGCTGATTGCCGAGAACCTGTCGATCGTGCGGGCGGGAACGCCGTGCGCACGCGAGGCACTGTTCTTCGCCCTGGGTCACGACAGGTTCGAACCCAACGCCCGCACGGCCGACGAGGAAAGCGCGCGTCTGGCGACGTTCGACCTCTTGCTGCAGAACGGCCTGGCGCCGGACGACAGCTTGCTCTGGAAGACCTTGAACGACGCCGATGCCCGCTTGTTCGAGAAGCTGACGGCGGCGCGCCTCGCGCTTGGCGATACCGGGCAGACCGCCCTGGGTCCGCTGCCGCCCAACCTGGCGTTCAGCGCCGTCAGCCAAATCGAGCTGGATGAAACGAGCCCCTACTATGTCGACACGCCCGCCTTCCGCGCGATGCTCGACACGCTGCTCGACGCCGGCATGGACCTTTGCGCGCGCGACGAGTTCGGCAAGACAATCGCCGAGCGCATGGTGGCGAGAGGGCTGATGGCGCTAGACGACGCGCCGCGCTGCGGCTGAGCTAGACCTGCGGCATGGGATGGCGCCGGCGCATGCCGGTGAGCGCGTTAAAGACGATCCCGGCCAGCACCAAGGCGCCGCCATAGAACGTATGGGCGACGGGCACCTCGTTCACGGCGAGCCAGACCCACAGGGGTCCGATGAGAACCTCGGTCAGCGACAGCAAAGCGAGTTCCGCCGCCGGTATGTGGTGCGAGCCCGCGATGTAGAGCACCATGCCGAGGAAGACGGCGGCGAACCCCATGGAAAACGCGATGCCCATGTCGTAGGCCGAAATCATCAGCGATTCGCCGGCGCCCAACACCATGACGCACGAGACCACGACCGACAAAAGCCCGGCCAGCGCCACCGTGGGCATCATGTCGCTGTGGCGCCCCGCCCTGATGCACACACTGAAGAGAGCAAAGCCGGATACGGCCAGGACCGCCAAGAGGTCGCCATAAATGCGATCGGTCTCCAGGCCGCCAATCCCCATCACCGCCACGCCGGAGATGACGGCAACCATCGCGACAACGGTCGCGCGCCGCACCCGCTCACGCAGCAAGACCCATGCAAGGACGGCGGCCAGGAACGGCGACGCGGCCAGGATGACCAGCGCGTTCGCGACATAGGTCATCGACAGCGAGAAGACGAACGCGCTGTTGGCTGTCGCCAGACCGATCGCGCCGAACACGCCCCACCATCCGATGCCACGTATGGCGCCCCAGGTCTCGTCGCGGTAGCGCCAGACCACATAGGCGAGCGCCGCCGCGCCCATGAAGAACGTGCGCCATACGAGAATCTGCCAGTCGCTCGCCGTATCGACCCAGCGGTAGAGAACCCCGCCGGTGCTCCACAACAGCCCGGCCGTCATCACCAGGAACAGCCCGCGGCCGTACCCCGCCTGCGGCCGCACCGCCGTGTCGGCACTCACCGCGTGAGATCCCGGAGAATGACGAGCGGACTGCCGTAGAACGGCTGCGCGACACCGTTATCGCCGACGCGGTATACCGCGGTCGCCATGTCGGTCTGGACAGCCACCGCTTAGGCGACGCCGTCAGGCAGTTCGGCCTTGCGCCTTATGATGAAGTCCTGGATCGCCTCGTCCAGGCCTTCGTCAAGCGGTGGCGGTTCGTATTGCGCGAGCCTGTCCTTGGCAATCCTGACCGCGCGCTGTTCGTGGGTCTGGGAGCCCTCGGCCTCCCATTGTTCAAAGCTGTTGTTGTCGGCGACTTCGGGGATGAAGAAGCCGGAGAGATAGTTGCGCTGCGTGTGCTCGCAGCCGAGATAGTGGCTGCCGGGCCCGACCTCGCGCACCGCGTCCATGGCAAGGCCGTTTTCAGATAGATCGATGCCTTCGGAGAAACTCTGCAGCATGGCGATCTGCTCGGCATCCATGATGAACTTGGCATAGCCGGCGGCCAGGCCCGCTTCCAGCCAGCCGGCCGAATGCAGGATGAAGTTGGTGCCGGCTTTCAAGGTCGCCGTCATCGTCTGCATGCTCTCGTAGGCCGCTTGCGCATCGGCGATCTTGGCGCCGGTCAGCATGCCGCCGGAGCGCACGGGCACCTTGTAGCGGCGGGCAAGCTGGGTGCAGCAATAGATCATCTGGAGCGTCTCGGGCGTGCCCATCATCGGCGCGCCGGACTGCATGGAGACGGTGCTGAGGAAACTGCCATAGACCATCGGCGTGCCGGGATTGACCAGCTGGGCATAGGCAAGGCCCGCCGTCACCTCGGCGTTTAACTGGGCGACGGCGCCGGCGGTCGCGACCGGCGCCATGGCGCCGGCCATGATGAAGGGTGTGATCAGAACGGCCTGGCGGTGGGCGGCGTAGTGACGCAGCGAGCCGAGCATCGATTCGTCCCACACCAGGGGCGAATTGCAATTCACCACCGACGTCATGACCACGTTCTCGCGCATGACATCGGCACCGAACAGGATCTCGCACATACGGCACGAATCGAGCGCGCGTTCCGGCGCCGACTGGACACCCATGAACGGTTTGTCGCTGAGCTTGATGTGGCTGTAGATGATGTCGAGATGCCGCTTGGGCACCGGCACGTCGATCGGCTCACAGATGATGCCGCCGTCGTGGTGCAGCGCCGGCGTCATATAGGTCAGCTTTATGAAGTTCTGCAGGTCCTCCAGCGTCGCGTAACGGCGCTGGTTGTCGAAGTCGCGCACGAAGGGCGAGCCGAAGGTCGGCGCGAAGACCGTGTTGCGACCGCCGATCTCGACACTGCGTTCGGGGTTGCGCGCAAGCTGGGTATAGGTCTCCGGGATCAAATCGAGCTTCTCGGCGATCAGCTCGCGCGGGATGTGGACGCGCTCGCCTTTGACGTCGGCGCCCGCCTCCTTCCATTGGGCCAGCGCCGTCTCGTCGCGGAAGTCGATGCCGATCTCCTCCAGAATCTGCATGGAGGTGTCGTGGATCAGGTCGAGGCCGGCCTGGTCCAGGAGTTCGTAGACCGGGATCTCACGCGTGATGTGACGCTTGTGGACCAAGGGTCCGCCGACGCGTTCGCGTCGCCGTGCTGCCCTGCCGCCGCGCCTTGGCTTCGTGGTAGCCGCCATAGCAAATCCTCCTTCGGCCATTTGGAGGCTATGCGCCCGCGCTGTCAAAACAGAAATGCGGTACGCCCGAAACCGCCGAGAAAGCGCCGTCCTCGGTTTGCGGGGGGTTCGGGTTTGGAACAGTTTCGCACCTGCAAAAAATCGCCCAACCCTACGGAATCCCTATGGTGTCGCGATCACGCCCTGTGATAAACGAGCCGCCGGTGTCGATTGTGGACCAGTCCGTGTCGCGAGTGTCTTAGATTGGCGGACAGAGCGAGCGTACGTGACGTTGTTTCGCACGGATTTCCGGCGTTTTAGCGGGAGCGTGGCATGGCCGAAGAAGAAGACGATCTCGACCTTAGCACCCTGGATGACGACGAACTCACCCAGCAGATGCATGAGGATCTGTACGACGGTCTTGCCGACGAGATCGTCGAGGGTGTCAACATCCTGCTCGAGCGCGGCTGGGAACCCTACAAGGTTCTGACCGAGGCGCTGGTCGAAGGCATGCGGATCGTCGGCATCGACTTCCGCGACGGTATCCTGTTCGTGCCGGAGGTTCTGCTGGCCGCCAACTCGATGAAGGCGGGCATGGTTATTCTGCGCCCGCTTCTGGCCGAGACCGGCGCGCCCAAGCAGGGCTCGATCGTCATCGGCACGGTCAAGGGCGACATTCACGACATCGGCAAGAACCTGGTCGGCATGATGCTGGAGGGTGCGGGCTTCGACGTCTTCGACATCGGCATCAACAACGATGTCGAGAAGTACCTGGAGGCGCTTGAGGAGCACAAGCCGGACTTCCTGGGCATGTCGGCGCTTTTAACCACCACCATGCCCTACATGAAGGTCGTCATCGACACCATGAAGGAACAGGGTATTCGCGACGACTACACGGTCCTGGTCGGCGGCGCGCCGCTGAACGAGGCCTTTGCCGACAGTGTCGGGGCCGACGCCTATTGCCGCGACGCGGCGGTGGCCGTCGAAACCGCCAAGACCCTGGTCGCGGAGCGGCGCAAGTCCAACTCCGCCGCCGCCCAATGAGACCTCGATGGCGGGCCCCTCGGGCAGCCTGATCATCGCCTGCGGCGCTCTGGCGTGGGAAATCATGGCCCTTATCCGAACCCATGGCTGGACCAGCCTGGAAGTCCAGTGCCTGCCTGCGATCTGGCATAACACGCCGGAGAAGATCCCTGACGGCGTGCGTCAGAAGATCCACGAGAACCGCGACCGCTTCGAGAACATCTTCGTCGCCTATGGCGATTGCGGTACCGGCGGCCTGTTGGACGAGGTGCTGGAAGAAGAAGGCGTCGAGCGGATCGACGGCGCGCACTGCTATCAGTTCTACATGGGCGCCGACGATTTCGACGCCCTGCATGAGGACGACCCCACCTGTTTCTACCTGACCGATTACCTGGCCAGGCACTTCGACACGCTGATCTGGAAAGGTCTGGGGATCGACCGTCATCCAGAACTGCTGCGGATGTATTTCGGCAACTACACCGCCGTCGTCTACCTGGCTCAGGTCGAGGACGAGACGCTCCAGAAAAAGGCCAAGGCCGCCGCTGAGAAGCTGGGCCTTGAGTACCGTTACATCTTCACGGGCTACGGCGGCATCGCGCCCCTGCTCGCCAAAGCCGCCAGCTAGGAAAACCTTCATGGCCAAAGCTACCGTCGTCTATTGGCGCGATATTCCCGCGCAAGTCATCGTCAAGTCGGGACGCAAAAACGCCAAGCGCGTCTTGCCCGAACGCTTTGAAAAGGCGATCGATCAGGCCGCCATGCTGGCCAAGCTCTCCGGCACGGACGCCTATCTCGAACAATGGCGCCGCGGCGATGCCGTCGATTGCGGCGATGATCTGGAAGCCGAGGCCGACCGTATGGCCGCGGACATCGACAACACGTACCCGGACGATGTGCTGTCGGCCTATATCAAGGCCGGCGGCATGAAGCCCGAGTCCTAACAACAAGGTTCTTTTTTGATGAAGTCGAACGGTACCCTGGAAAAGAAACTCGCCGCCGGTGAGTTCGTCATCACCGCCGAGACGACACCGCCGGACGGCGCCGACGAAGCCAGCGTCATGGCCAAGGTCGAATGCCTGAAGGGCCTGGTCGATGCGGTCAACGTGACCGACGGCGCCGGCGCGCGCGCCCACATGTCGGCCATGGCCTGTTCCGCGGTGATGGCGAAGAACGGCATCGAGCCGGTCCTGCAGTTCACCGTGCGCGACCGCAACCGCCTGGCGATCCAGGGCGAGTTCATCGGCGGACCGGCGCTCGGCATTCCGAATATCCTGTGCCTGCACGGCGACAGCATCACCAACGGCGACCAGCCCGACGCCAAGCCGGTCGAGGACGTCGACAGCCGCGGCCTGATGTCGATGGCGCGCCAGATGCGCGACGAAGGCACCTTCCCGTCGCCGTCTGACCGCGCGATTGACCCCGCGCCGAAGCTTTTCATCGGCGCCGCCGACAACCCGCGCGATCCCGATCCCGATTTCAAACCGGGCGGCCTGGAAGCCAAGATCGCGGCGGGTGCGGATTTCTTTCAGACCCAGTTCGCCTATGACATCGAGGTTCTGAAACGCTACATGGCGGTGCTGAACGATCACGGCATCCCTGAGAAGGCCTATTTCATCGTTGGTGTCGGGCCGCTGGCGTCCGCCAAGTCGGCGCGCTGGATGACCGAGAACCTGTTCGGCGTTCATGTCCCCGACGCGATCATCGCGCGGCTGGAGGGTGCGGAGGATCAGCGCGCCGAGGGGCGCAAGATCTGCGCCGAGCTGATCGAGCAGTTCCGCGAGGTCAAAGGTGTCGCCGGCGCCCATCTGATGGCGCCGCGCGGCGAAAAGGCGATCGCCGAAACGCTCACCGAATACGGCATACGCGGTTAGCCGGGCACGAAGGAGAGACCCGCCATGCTCGCATTTCGTCATTGGTCGGTCCGTAACGCCAAGGGGCTGATGCGCCTCTATCGCGTGTTCGAAGGCACCATCGCGGCCTGTGAACCCATCGTGCGCGCCATCGGCTACGAGCGCCTTGAAAAGCCGGTCGCCGTCGTCGAACGCGGCATCAAGGGCGCGATGTTCGACTGCCAGATGTGCGGCATGTGCGCGCTGTCGTCGACCGGCATGTCGTGCCCGATGAACTGCCCGAAGAACCTACGCAACGGGCCGTGCGGCGGCGTGCGCGCCGACATGATGTGCGAGGTGAAGCCGGACATGCCGTGCGTCTGGGTCAAGGCGTGGGAAGGCAGCCAGGACATGTTCGGCGAGGCCAGCATCCTTGACGTTCAGAAGCCGGTCGATAACCGGCTGAAGGGCAGGTCGTCGTGGCTGAAGGTCATCCGCGAGATCCGCGCCAAGAAGGACGGCCAGATAGCGCCGGCCAAGGCGAGCGCGCGCGACTTCGCCGGCGATGCCATCCGATGACCGACGATACCGATCGCGATCAGCCGGTCGGCCCGCTCAATGAGGGCATGGCCTATCCGGAGATGGTCGATCCCGGGCCGATCGACCCGGGCGCGCCGCTGGAACCCCTGCCCGGCCACACCTCGCGCGGCCGCCTGGAACGCACCCTGCGCGCCGGCGAGTTCGCCGTCACGGCCGAGCTGTCGCCGCCGGATTCGGCCAATCCCATGGACGTCTTCGAGCGCGCCAGCATCTTTGACGGCTGGGTCGACGCGATCAACGCGACCGACGGGTCCGGCGCCAACTGTCACATGTCGAGCGTCGGCGTCTGCTCGCTCTTGACCCGCGTCGGCTACGCGCCGGTGATGCAGATCTCGTGCCGCGACAGGAACCGCATCGCCATTCAGGGCGACGTGCTGGGCGCGGCCGCCATGGGTGTCGGCAATATCCTGTGCCTGACCGGCGACGGCGTGCAATGCGGCGACCAGCCGGAGGCCAAACCGGTCTTCGACTTCGACTGCATGTCGCTGTTGGAAACCATCCGCACCCTGCGCGACGATTCGCAATTGCTGTCGGGCCGCAAGCTCGACAAGGCGCCGGAGGTGTTTCTGGGTGCGGCTGCCAATCCGTTTGCGCCGCCCTATGACTTCCGGCCGTTGCGGCTGGCCAAGAAGATCGCCGCGGGCGCGCAGTTTGTGCAGACGCAGTACTGCTACGACATCCCCATGCTGGAGCGCTATATGGAACGGGTCCGCGACATGGGCCTGCACGAAAAGTGCTTCATCCTGGTCGGCGTCGGGCCGCTGGCCTCGGCCAAGGCGGCGCAATGGATTCGCTCCAACGTACCGGGCGTCCACATCCCCGACAGCGTGATCGACCGCCTGAAAGGCGCTGAGAAGCAGAAACTGGAAGGCAAACGGTTGTGCGTCGACCTGATTCAGCAGATTCGCGAGATCGAGGGGGTTGCGGGCATTCATCTGATGGCGTATCGCCAGGAAGAAGCCGTCGCGGAAATCATCGAACAATCGGGCGTCTTGCGGGGCCGTGCCCCCCATGCCGTTCATCCAACCATTCCCGGCTATATGCAGGAAAGAGCAAAGGCCCCTCAATGACCGACACCGTCATCAGCTCGGCGACCAAAGAAGTCGTCATCGGTTTCGACCGTCCGTTCACCGTGATCGGCGAGCGCATCAACCCGACTGGCCGCAAGAAGCTGGCCGAGGAAATGGCCGCCGGCGACTATAGCCGCGTGGAGTCCGACACCATCGCCCAGGTGAACGCCGGCGCCCACATGCTGGACGTCAACGCCGGCGTGCCGCTGGCCGACGAGCCGCAGATGCTGGCTGACAGCATCCAGCTCGTGCAGTCGCTGACCGACGTACCGTTGTCGATCGACAGCTCCATCGTCGCCGCGCTGGAGAAGGGTCTGTCGGTCTATCAGGGCAAGGCGCTGGTCAATTCGGTGACGGGCGAGGAAGAGCGCCTGGAAGTCGTTCTGCCGCTGGTCAAGAAGTACGACGCTGCCGTCGTCGCCATTTCGAACGACGAGACCGGCATCTCCGAGGACCCGGACGAACGCTACGCGGTCGCCAAGAAGATCGTCGAGCGCGCCGAGGATTACGGCATCCCGCGCGCCGACGTCGTGGTCGACCCGCTGGTCATGCCGATCGGCGCCATCGGCGAGGCCGGACGCACGTCGTTTTCGATCCTGCGCCGCCTGCGCGAGGAGCTGAAGGTCAACTCGACCTGCGGCGCCTCGAACATCTCCTTCGGCCTGCCGGCGCGCCCGCAGTTGAACGCGGCGTTCCTGGCCATGGCCATGGCGAACGGCATGACCTCGGCGATCACCAATCCTCTGGAGGAGGAAATCATGAACGGCATCATGGCGGCCGACGTCATGATGGGCACCGACAAGAACTGCCGCGCCTGGATCGGCAAACACTCCGGCGCGACACGCGCCGCCGGTGGCGCCGATGTCGCGGAAGCCCGCGCCCGACGCCGGGAGGGCCGCCGCCGCCGTGGCTGACGATCCGCTCGTTGTCTTTACCCCGTCGGGGCGTCGCGGCAACTTCCGCCGCGGCACCAACCTGTTGCAGGCCGCGCGCGAACTGGGCGTCGACCTGGATTCCGTCTGCGGCGGCCGCGGCATCTGCACGCGCTGCCAGTGCACCATCGGCGAGGGCGAATACGCCAAGCACGGCATATCGTCGTCCAACGATCATCTGACGCCCTTTACCGAGCCGGAGCTTCGCCAGCAGAAATCGGGACAGCTCAAACCCGGCCGCCGGCTTTCCTGCCAGGTCCGCATCGGCGGTGACCTGGTGGTCGACGTGCCACCGGAATCGCAGGTCCACAAACAGGTCGTCCGCAAACGCGCGGAAGCCCGCGCGGTCAAGCTGGATCCGGTCGTCCACCTGCACTACGTCGAAGTCACGCCGCCGGACATGCACGAGCCGGCCGCCCACCTGCGGCGCCTGAAGCAGGCACTGAAGGAGCAGTGGAACATCGACGCGGAGACCGCCGACATCCCGCTCCTCCAGAAACTCAACAAGACCCTTGAGGAAGGCGAGTACAAGGTCACCGTCTTCCTGCGCGAAGGCAAACGCATCCTGGATGTCCGCCCGGGCTTCTACGACAAGCTTTACGGCATGGCGGTCGACGTCGGCTCGACCACGATCGCCGCGCATCTGTGTGATCTGCAGACCGGCGAGGTCGTGGCCTCGGCCGGGCGCATGAACCCGCAGATCCGGTTCGGCGAAGACCTGATGAGCCGGGTCAGCTACGTCATGATGAACCCGGGCGGCGATCAGGAGATGACGGCGGCCGTGCGCGAGGCGCTGAACGAGCTGGCGCTGGAGACGGCCAAGGAAGCCGGCATCAACCCGCTCGACATCATGGAAGTCACGATCGCCGGCAACCCGATCATGCATCACCTGGTGTTGGGCATCGATCCGACGCCGCTGGGGTTCGCGCCCTTCGCGCTGTCGACCGACGAATCGACGGAGTTGTGGGCAAGCGAGATCGACCTGCACCTCAATCCTGGCACCAGGGTCTATGTGCTGCCCTGCATCGCCGGCCATGTCGGCGCCGACGCCGCGGGCGTCGTGCTGTCGGAAATGCCCTATCACGCCGACGACATGACCTTGATCGTCGATGTCGGCACCAATGCGGAGATCATCCTGGGCAACAAGGATCGCCTGCTCGCCGCCTCCAGCCCGACCGGCCCGGCGTTCGAGGGCGCCCAGGTCAGCAGCGGCCAGCGCGCCGCGCCCGGCGCCACCGAGCGTGTCCGCATCGCCCCGGAGACGCTGGAGCCGCGCTTCAAGGTGATCGGCGACGAGACATGGTCCAACGATCCGGACTTCGCGTCGACGCCGACCGGCATCTGCGGTTCCGGCATCATCGAGGTCCTGGCCGAGATGTATCTGGCGGGCCTGTTGACCACCGACGGTGTGATCGACGGTGCGATGGCCGAGCGCACGCCGCGCCTGATCCAGCAGGACCGCACCTATGCCTATGTGATCCACGAGGGCAACCCGACGATCACGGTGACCCAGAACGACATCCGCCAGATCCAGCTTGCCAAGGGCGCGCTTTATGCCGGCGCGCGTCTCCTGATGGACCATATGGGTATCGAGACCGTCGACCGCGTCACCCTGGCCGGGGCCTTCGGCAGCCATATCGACACCAAGTACGCGATGATCCTGGGCATGATCCCGGACTGCGACCTCGGCAAGGTGGGCAGCGCCGGCAACGCGGCGGGCACCGGTGCGCGCATCGCCCTGCTCAACAAGGACGCCCGGCGCGAGCTGGAAGAGGTCGTCCGCGATATCGAGAAGATCGAGACGGCGGTCGAGGCGAAGTTCCAGGAACACTTCGTCGAGGCGATGGCGATCCCGCACAAGACCGCGCCCTACCCGAATCTCTCTAAGGCCGTCACCTTGCCGGAACCCAAGTTCGCGGCGACCGACGAAGAAAGCCCGCGCCGGCGCCGCCGCCGCAAGGCAGGTTGAGCTGCCCGATCGTTCCGTGCCGCGCGCAACCAAACCCCCTCACCCAGCTCCGACTAGGGCGCTGACGCGCCCAAGCCTCCACATCCCTCTCCCCCACTACCATGGGGGCGAGGGGACCTGGATTGAGCCATGGACCCCTCTCCCGCTTGCGGGAGAGGGTGGGGCCCGACGCGTTAGCGTTGGGAGGGTGAGGGTTGGACCGGCCGCTCCATCCTCGGCGTATGGACGCTTACCGTGAACTTCGTCACCGATGTCCTGCTGCCGCTGGCGCTGGCCTTCATCATGCTCAGCATGGGGCTGGCGCTGACGCCGGGCGACTTCTTCCGCGTTGTGCGCCAGCCGCGCGCCGCCGTCATCGGCCTGATCGCCCAGATCATCGCGCTCCCGCTGCTCGCGTTTGTCATGATCGTGGCCTGGCGCGCGGTCGGGGTGATGGACCCGGTGCTGGCGGTCGGCTTCATGATCATTGCGGCCTGTCCCGGCGGCGTCACCTCCAACCTGTTGACGCACCTGGCGCGCGGCGACACCGCGCTTTCGATCAGCCTGACCGCCGTCACCAGTGTGCTCGCCGGCATTACCATTCCGCTGATCGTGTCCGCGTCCAATGCGTGGTTCCTGGGCGCCGAAGCACCGCCGCTTCCCTTGTTCGGCACGATCATCGGCATCTTCGGCATCGTGACCGTGCCGGTCCTGATCGGCATGGTCATCAAAGGCATCGGCCCGGCCTTCGCCGGACGCATCGAGCCAACCTGCCGCCACGTCGCGGCGGCGCTCTTCGTCATCATCGTCATCGCCGCGGTCGCGACGGAATGGCAGCTTTTGATCACCCATTTTGATGAGATCGGGCCGCCGGTCCTGGTGCTCAATCTGGTCTGCATGGCGATGGGCTGGTCGCTGGCCAGAGCCGGCAGGCTGGGGCGCGATCAGTCGGTCGCCATCACGCTGGAAGCCGGCTTGCAGAACGGGACACTCGCCGTCCTGATCGCCGCCACCTTCCTGGGCAACGAACTGATGGTCGTGCCGGGCGCGGTCTACAGCCTGGTCATGTTCTTCACCGCCGGCGTTTACGTCGCGACCTCCGCCGCGCGACGTTCCGCGAACAGTCAGGGATAAAGCCGCGGTCAGGCCTTCAGCCGCTCGTCGATGAAATCGTGACATATCTGGATCGCGCCTTTGCGGTCGACGGCGCCGACCTCAAGCGACAAATCCAGCCATAGGCCGTCGATCAGCGCGACGAGACCGAGCGTCGCGCGTGACGCATCGATGTCGCGTCCGAGCTGCGCCGCCGCCCGGGCGAAGCGTTTCTCCGCGCGTTCGCGGTAGCCGCGATAAAGCTCCCGGTTGGCGTCGCGCACGGCCGGGTTGAAACGTATCTCGTGCCACAGGGCCAGGAATGCGGCGCGGTTGGTCGGCGTGAACACGCTGGTCGAGAACATGGCGCGTGGCCAGGCATAGAGCCGGGCCACCATGTCGTCGCCGGCCGCTTCGATTGCCTTCGCGGTATCGTCGACAATGCGCCCGAAAAGGTGTTGCAGGGCGGCGACCAGCAGCTCGTCCTTGTTGGCATAGTAGTGCCCGATCAGGCCGTGCGACGTACCCGCCGCCGCCGTGATCGCCCTGACCGTCGCGCCGGCGACACCCTTCTTCGCCAGCATGTCGATGGTTGCCTCCATCAACAAGCGCCGCCGGTATTCGTTGATCTCCGGTTGGGTTCTCGGCCGCTGCTCGGTCTTCGCCATTCGGGGTCCTGGGGGTCGCTGGTTCGTGGCAGAACCTAGAGCAGATCCGGTTTTGGTGGAATCGCTTCGCGATGACATCGAGACAGATGAATCTGCTCACCTGATGGATGGAGAGCGGATTCACATGGTAGTGGGGCCGTCGAACGGCTCCCCCTACCATGATCCGCCCCAATCGATCTGATCGGCGTGTCCGACTTTTCCTGGACAAGCGTCCAAGTTTTGCTAGGTTACGCCAACCAGCGATCCAAACATGAGGTGACACCATGAGCGCCGCGGTAACCCGCCTGCCCGGACACAGCACGGCCGCCACGATCAGCGAGGCTCTGGACCGCGACGGTGTGGTCATTGTCGAGGACTTCTTCTCGACTTCCTGGCTCGAGCGCTACAACGGCGAGGTCCAACCGCTGATCGACAACCACCACCGCACCTATACCGGCGTCGAAGCGTTCGACGACTTCCTGGGTTACAAGACGGTCAGGATGCAGGGCCTTGCGGCGAAGACACCGTCGTTCATCGACGCGCTCGTCGACGACCGGCTGCTGGCGGTCATGGATCACCTGCTGTTGCCGGTCTGCACGAGCTATCTGCTGTCGGCCGGCGAGCTGATCGAGATCAGAAGCCAGGAAACGGCGCAGCGGCTGCACACCGACAACAACTCCTGGCCGACGCCGATCCAGAACATGGGACCGCTGGTCGCCAACGCCATGGTCGCACTGACCGATTTTACCGAAGACAACGGCGCGACCCTGGTCGTTCCCGGCAGCCACCTGTGGGCGAAGGGCCACCTGCCCGAACCGGACGACATCGCCAAGGCCGTCATGCCGGCGGGATCGGTCGCCATTTTTTCCGGCGACACCATTCACGCCGGCGGCACCAGCACGTCCGACAGTATCCGGCGCGGCCTCTCGATATCCTACTGCGCGGGCTGGCTGCGGCCGGTCGAAAACCACTACCTGAACCTGGATGTCGAGGCCGTTCGCGCCATGCCGGAAGCCGCCCGCGCCCTGCTGGGTTACGACGTCTACGACGGCACCGGACGCGGCAACGGCGTGCTCGGCTATTACGAGATGGGCAGCCCGAAGGACCTGTTCAAAGACGCCGCCGACTGAGCGCGCCCTCTGCGACC
This sequence comes from Alphaproteobacteria bacterium, assembly GCA_028277285.1. GTDB lineage: Bacteria > Pseudomonadota > Alphaproteobacteria > SP197 > SP197 > JANQGO01. Next base: position 15,846 of record JANQGO010000239.1, read on the forward strand.
GCATATTGCTCATCGTCGAGCAACGGCCGGACCAGCGCGACCGTCGCGGCATAGAGCGCCAGCGCCGCCGTGGCCCGTTCAACGGGACCGGCTTCGTCATATCCGGCCGCCTGGCGCATCGACGACACCCACTCGGCATGATCGGCCATCAGATAAAGCGCCGTCTCGAACAGGCGGTTTTCGGAAATGATGAAACCACGGCGGTGGACCACCATGGTTTCGGCAAGCCCGAGCACCATGCCCATCGTGGCATAGATGATCTGGGACTCGATGCCCCGTTCCAACCCGTCGACGATCTTGAGGGTTTCCTCGGCATAGCCGGTCACCTCATCCGCGACGTAGCGATCCGGCGCGTCGCCCAGGTCTGCCCAGTCGAAACGGCGGGCCTTTTCGATAAGCCGTGCGGCATCGCCGTCGCGATCGTGGAGGACGACCGCCGACGCCAGGGTCGGCACCTGCCAGACGGCTCTATCCGGCAGCGCAAGCGCCTCTGCTTCGCTAGCCGGGTCAAACGTTTTCACTGAGATGAGGCGCCCGGCAGCGTCGTTGACATAGAGGATCGGTTGCCCCGCGCCCCCGGCCTTCACGTGGCGGGCCAGATCGATATCGCTGGACGGCGCGTGATCGCCCCGTGCGCGGCTGCCAACGAGCAGCAACGCCAGCGTCTCGTCATCGACAAAACGCCGGATCAGGTCATCACGATCGATATCGTCGCGGGTCAATACGAGAGGATGATCAGGTCACCCCACCGGGCGTCGCGAAAACCCTCGCGCAGGCCGAAGTCCAACTCGCCGGGCGGGTACGCGCGCTGAGCGAGGGCGTTTATCCGCAGCGCTATGCCGACCT
>JANQGO010000231.1 GCA_028277285.1 Alphaproteobacteria bacterium
ATAAAGGCGCTCCTTCGACAGAACGCCCGACAATCGAATCCTTATCAAACCAAAACGCAAGACAATCCCATATGCGATTCCCCTGCCCCTTGAGGGAGAGGGATACGTAGGCTTGGGCGCGTCAGCGCACGGAGCCCGATCGACCCACATCGAACGATGTGGGTCGTGAATCGGCCTACGATTCTTAAGTAAGAGCTAGGCCAGGACTGGCCTAGCTCGGGCCGGAGTAGGGTGAGGGGTTAGCGGAAACACCGGCGCCGGTTTTTCACCCGCGCTGTCGCGCGTGGCCCCCTCACCCCGGCCCTCTCCCTCGCCGGGGAGAGGGAGAGTTGCGGCGCTGGTCGCGCATTCTCTCAACAGAGCCTAGACGGGCGACCCCGGCACGTAATCTCCGGTCTCGCCCGGCGGATTGGAGCGTGCCGCAGTGTCGCCTGTGTCCTGGGCGTCGCGCCAATGGTTGAGCGCCCAGCGCACCGAGGGGAACGCGAGATCGTCCCACGGGATGTCGTCCCAGGCAAACAGGCCGACCTCGGACGTCTCTTCGCCAGCGAAAATGTCGTCTGACAGCAGGCTTGCCGCATACATCACCTGAACCTGACTGATCCGGGGAATGCTGTAGACCGCGAGAACGTGATCGAGCTCGATCTCGGCACCCGCTTCTTCCCTGGCCTCGCGCTTCGCGCCATCGGCGGTCGTTTCGTCGTTCTCCAGATAACCCGCCGGCAAGGTCCAAAACCCCGAGCGCGGATCGATCGAGCGCCGGCACAGCAGGATGCGGTCGCGCAAACGCACGACCGAGCCGACAACTACCTTGGGATTGGAATAGAGGACGAAGCCGCAGTCGTCACAGACCAACCGCTCGCGGTTGTCGTCCTTGGGCACCCTGCGGCTGATGGGCCCGGCTGGTTTGCGGTCGGCCATGACCTTTATATGGTAGACCTATTGGCGTGGATCAGCACCCCCGGGGCGCGATCACCGAATCATTCGCCGCGATAGCTGATCCGCCAGACGGCCTTGCCGGTGTCGTCGGCGATCAACAGGCTGCCGTCAGCAGCGATGGCAAGGCCCGCCGGGCGGCCGATGATCTGGGCCTTTTCCTCCCCGGCGAACCAGAAGCCGGTCGCGAAATTCTCGTAACCGCCCATCGGGCGGCCGTCTTCAAAGGGCACGCGCACGATCTTGTAGCCGGTCGGTGTCTGGCGGTTCCACGATCCGCGCAAGGCAACAAAGGCATCGCCCCTGTACGCATCCGGGAACATGGCGGCGTCATAGAAGACCATGCCGATGGGCGCGGAGTGGGATTGGAACATGACATCCGGCAGGATCGTCTTCTCGACCATGTCCGGCGCGTCGGGCCCATACTTGGGATCGGGAATGCCGTCGGCCCAGGCATAGGGCCAGCCGAAGAACTCGCCCTCACGGATGCGCGTGAAGTAGTCGGGCACCAGATCGTCGCCATAGCCGTCCCGTTCGTTGACGACGACGTAGAGCTCGCCGGTCTCTGGATGAAAGTCGATGCCGACGGGATTCCTGAGACCGGCAGCGAAGGTCTCGGGCGTCATCGCGCCATCGCGAAAGACCTGGACCGTGGCGCGCGGCAACCGCTCGATACCGACATTGCCGCGCGAGCCGATGGCGACAAAGTACGCGTCGCCGTCCGGTTCGAAGATCAGCGTCCGCGTCCAGTGGCCATCGGGATCACCCAGCGCGCCCTGGCCGGTGATCGGCACCGGGTCCTGGCGCGCTGAGGTGTCGCCGTCCTGGTAGGGAACGCGCCACACCGCCTCCAGGTCGGCGACATAGAAGTAACCGTCGCGAAACGCCATGCCGGTCGGCGCTTCAAGACCGCGCAGGTAGGTGAAGGTCTCGTCCGCGGTGCCATCGCCGTTGGTGTCGCGCAGCACGGTGATCCTGCCCGGCCTGGTCTGCGCCAGGAAGACGTCGCCATTGGGCGCGATCGCCATCCAGCGCGGATGGTCGAGGTCCTGGGCGAAGATGTTGACCGCAAAGCCCTCCGGCACGTTCAACACCGGCGGATCGGGCCGCTTGTTCAGCTCGCCGCTGTTGGCGTAACTCTCCGTCGCATAAGGCGGCGGCAGGTCATCGGGCGTGATCAGAAACTGATAGCCGACCGGCTCGTTGGGCCCTGACAAATCGGTCTGCGCGACAGCGGGTGCCGACAGCAAGATAAGCAGAGCGGCGAGCCGCAACATCATCGGCGTACTCTGGGAAGGACCTGCTGTTCCATCCAGTTCGTCAGCTCGCGCTCACGCACCTCCTCGCGCATGACGTCATCGTCGATGCCGAGCGCCCAGGCGATGTCGAACCGGCTGGGGTCCTGGTGCAAGGCCTCGAGCTGCGCGACGTACGCGTCGCACTGGTCGCCGTCACGGAAAAACCCGAGCTTCATGAGTTTGTCTTTGCGGCAGGCGATCAGCCGGGCCATTTCGTGGAGGTCGTATTCGATGTGGTATTGCGGCGCCCAGAAGGTGCCGCGTTGATAGGTGACGCAGACCGACTGGACGGCAGAGAAGTTGTTCGACGCGAGCACCTGGGAGCCGGGCGGCAGGTGGGTCACCTCGTCGACATGGCTGATGAAGGCATCGAACACGGTGGGTTTGCCGGCATACATCGGATGGCCGCGGCCTTCCGGCGTCAGGTTGATCTTGCGCCCGATGCCCATTTCGCGGCCGTACGGGCTGGCGCGCACGATGCCGCCGGCCGCCGCCACCGCGATCTGTGCTGCCCAACAGCTGCCGAAACTGGGTGTGCCGATCTCGAAGATCCGTTTCGCCAGATCGATCTGACTGACGACCCTGGGCTCCTCCTCGTAAGCCGTCAGGTTGCAGCCGGTCCAGGCGATACCGTCATAGTCTTCTAGTCCCGTGCCGCCGGGCAGGCCGGCATCCGGATCGGACGGGTAGAGAATGTCGACCTCGGCGCCCGGCAGATGTTTTTTCAGGAGCCGTGCATAGAGCTCGCCGGCGACGGAACAGCCGCCTGCCGCCAGTTCGTCGCGGCTGTCCTTGGCATAGCCGTCGATAACCAGAAAACGAATGTCGTCGGCCATGGTCACCCCCTACTCGGCCGCCAAGCGGTCGACGATGCCCGGCAAGTCGCCATGCCGTTCGCAGACCGCATCGGCCGACGTCGTCTCCTTGTCGGTATCGCGGGTCGCCGTGAACAGGATCGCCTTCATGCCCAGGGCTTGCGGGCCCTTGACGTCGTTATGGTCGCGGTCGCCGACATGGACCATGTCCTCGAACGTCACGCCCAGCTCGTCGGCGACGTGCTGGAACATGTCCTTGTGCGGCTTGGAATGGCCGATCTCATCGGAGAACGCGTAGGAATCGAAGAACCGGTCGACGCCGTAACTGTGCAGAAGTTGGCGTAGCGCCTTTCCAGGCGAAACGATGGCATCGGATACGACACAGAGCTGGTAGCGCCCGGCAAGGTCGCGCACCGCATCAACGATGCCGTGCACGGGATCCGGCTTGACCACAAGTTCCATCTGCTCGTGCGCCTTGACGACCTCGTTCATCAGGTCGTCGGTCAAGGTGTGGCCCAGATTGGACAGCACGAGTTCCAGGCGCTGGCGTATGGGCCACGTGATGTGGTCGCCCTTCCATGCCTTGTTGAACGCTTCGTCGGCCTTGTCATAGGCATCGGTAACCGCCTTCAGGTCCACCGCGTGGCCGGCCCGCTCCAGCGCCTCGGCGACCAGATGGCGGCGCTCGTCGACCTTGCTCTTCAGGCCCATGGCCGCGCGCTTCGGCTCGTCGGAATCGTCGTGAATCACCGTGTCCCATAGGTCGAAACTGACCACCTTCAACGCCATGGCGCCTTCCCCCTTTCGCCGATCGAGAGCCCGATGACGGCCTCATACCGTGACGGGCCAGCATATACCACACAAGGTTGCCAAGTCGGCAAGCGGACGGCATGGTCCGCGCGCCATGGAGACTGTCCCCCAGGAGTATCTGAACTTCGCCCAGCACCTTGCCGACGCGGACCGCGCGGTGCTGCGCCGCTACTTCAGAAGCGGCATCGCATCGGAAGCCAAGGCCGACGAAAGCCCGGTGACCCGTGCCGACCGCGAGGCCGAGACCGCCGTGCGCGCGCTGATCGAAGAGCACTATCCCGATCACGGCATTCACGGCGAGGAATTCGCCACCGTGCGCGGCGGCGCCGAATGGTCCTGGCTGGTCGACCCGCTGGACGGCACCAAGAGTTTCCTGAAAGGCAAGCCGACCTTCGGCTGCCTGATCGCCCTGGCGCATCACGGCCGCTATGTGCTGGGTATCATCGAACAGCCGATGACCGGCGACCGCTGGATCGGCGCGGACGGCCACGGCACGACCCACAACGGCCATCCGGTCAAGACACGCGCCTGTCCGGTGCTGGACCAGGCCGTCATGGCCGCGGTCGGTCCCGACGCCGAGACCGAGGCCGACGAGCCGAAGGTCGCGCCGCTGCGCCAAGGCGTGCGCTGGCTGATGTATGGCCTGGAGGCCATGGCCTATGGCGCCATGGCCAACGGCACGCTCGACCTGGCGATCGACGGCGATCTGGGCATCGACGACATCGCCGCACTGGAGCCGGTGGTACGCAATGCCGGCGGTGTCCTGAGCGATCTGAAGGGCAACCCGGTCGACATGACCTATACCGGGCGTGTCTTGGCCGCCGGTGATCCCCGGCTGCACGAGCAGGCCGTTCGCCTTCTGGGTTTCTGAGATGGCCTTGATCGTGGCCGCAGCGGCAGGCACATTCGGCTCATGAGCCCCGTCCCCGACGCTTTTCTCGCCTTGGCGCACCAGATGGCGGATGCCAGCGGCGAGATCGCCCGCGCCAAGTTCCGGCGCGACTTCGACACCGAGACCAAGGCCGACAAATCGCCCGTGACCGAGATCGACAAGGCGGTCGAGCAGATGGTCCGCGACCTCGTCGACCAGCACGCGCCCGACCATGGCGTGATCGGCGAGGAGTACGAGCCGACCCGACCCGATGCCGAGTTCGTGTGGATCGTCGACCCGATCGACGGCACCAAGTCCTTCGTCTGCGGCATTCCCCTGTTCGGCACCCTGATCGCGTTGCGCCACGGCGACGATTATGTGCTGGGTCTGGTCGACCAGCCGGTCATGCGCGAGCGCTGGATCGGTGCCGATGGCCACGGCGCGACCATGAACGGCCAGGCGATCCGGACCCGGGCCTGCCCCAGGCTGGCCGATGCGGTGGTGACGACGTCCGGACCCGACGATTACGCGTATTACGCCTATGACGCCATGCGCCCGGTCCACAAGGCCGGCAAATGGGTGATGTATGGCGGTGAGTGTTATGATTACGGCCTGCTCGCGATGGGCTTTCACGACGTGATGATCGACGCCGATTTGCACCAGCACGATTTCGCCGCCCCGACGGCGCTGATCCGAAACGCCGGCGGCGTGGTCAGTGATTGGCAGGGCCGGCCCATGCGTCCGTCCTCGGATGGACGAATTCTGGCGGTCGGGGATCCGGCCCTGCACGACCAGTGCCTGGCCCTGATCGATGGATAAAACATCCGTGATGGACCTGCCTTCCAGGCTAGATTGGCGCCTGTTGGACCGGTCCCGGCCACACAACCGCCGCACCTTCGACGAACAACCGGGCTAACCGCCGCCAAGACGCAGGAGAGCTTCATGCGCCGATTCGCCGTACTTGCCACCCTCGCCTTTTTTACCGCCCTTCCGGCCTCGGCCCAGGACGACGGCGACGTCTATGTCGGCCACGGCATCTCGATGTACGGCGACCTGAAGTACGGACCCGACTTCACCCATTTCGAGTACACCGACCCGAATGCGGTCAAGGGCGGCGAAATCCGGCTGTCGGCGCGCGGCACCTATGACAGTCTAAACCCGTTCATCCTGCGCGGCACCGCGGCTGCCGGCATCGGCAATGTGTTCGAGACACTGATGGTCAGTTCGCAAGATGAGCCCTTCGCCGAGTACGGTCTCTTGGCCGAGACCGTCGAAATCCCCGCCGACCGGTCCTGGGTCGCCTTCACGCTCAGGCCCGAGGCGCGCTGGCATGACGGTACGCCGCTAACGGTCGACGATGTCATCTGGACCTTTGAGACGTTGAAGGCCGACGGCCATCCGTTCTACCGGGCCTACTACGCCAACGTGGTGAGCGCCGAAGACATGGGCGACGGCAAGGTGAAGTTCACCTTTGATCAGGAAGGCAACCGCGAGCTGCCGCTGATCATGGGCCAGATGGTCGTACTGCCGAAACACTACTACGCCGAACACACGTTCGCCGAGACGACCCTGGAGCCGCCGCTGGGCAGCGGGCCCTATCGCGTCGCTTCGGTCGATGCCGGCCGCTCGATCACCTATGAGCGCGTTGAGGACTATTGGGGCAAGGACCTGCCCGTCAATGTCGGCCAGTACAACTTCGGTACCATGCGCTACGACTACTACCGCGACGACTCCGTGGCGGTCGAGGCGTTCAAGGCGCACGAGTACGACTTCCGCCTGGAAAGTGTCGCGAAGACATGGGCGACCGCCTATACCGGCCCCGCCGTCAATCAGGGCCTGATCATCCTGGAGGAGATCGTCCACGAGAACCCGACCGGCATGCAGGCCTTTATCTTCAACCTGCGCCGCGACAAGTTTGCCGACCCCAGGGTGCGCGAGGCGCTCGGTTACGCCTTCGACTTCGAGTGGTCGAACCAGAACCTGTTCTACGGCCAGTACACGCGGACAAAGAGCTACTTCTCGAACTCCGAACTCGCGGCAACGGGCCTGCCGAGTGAGGCGGAACTGGCGCTCCTTGAACCGTATCGCGACCAGTTGCCGCCTGAAGTCTTCACGGAGGTTTACGAACCGCCGACAAGCGACGGTTCGGGCAACATCCGCGCAGGCCTGCAAGCAGCGAGGGGACTGCTTGAAGAGGCCGGATGGACGATCGAGAACGGCGTCTTGACCGGCCCCAACGGTGAGACGATGGAGATCGAAGTCCTGTTGGATAATCCGGCATTCGAGCGGATCGTGCAGCCGTTCTCCCGCAACCTGGAACGGCTCGGCATCAAGGCAACCCTGCGCACGGTCGACGCGGCGCAGTACCAGAACCGGATGGATACGTTCGACTTTGACATGACGGTGGAGGTGTTCGGTCAATCCCAATCGCCGGGCAACGAGCAACGGGATTTCTGGAGTTCCGAATCCGCCGACATTGATGGCGGCCGTAACCTGATCGGCATCAAGAATCCGGTCGTGGACGCCCTGATCGACGACATCATCTTTGCCGAGGACCGACAATCACTGGTCACCGCCACACGCGCGCTTGACCGGGTTCTGCTGTGGAATCATTACGTGATCCCGAACTGGCACGTGCAGGTCTTCCGCGTCGCCTACTGGAACAAGTTCGAAAGCCCGGCGATCCCGCCACGCTTCGGTTTGGGTCTTAACACCTGGTGGATCGACCCCGGCCTCGTCACGGAACTCGAAGAAGCCGAAGAAGAGCTGAAGGAATAGGCGCCCAGGAGACCGGGGCACCGCCATGCTGGCCTATATCGTTCGGCGTCTGCTGCTGATCGTTCCGACGCTGTTCGCCATTATGGTGGTGAATTTCGTGATCGTGCAGTTCGTACCGGGCGGTCCGGTCGAGCGATTGATCGCGGAACTGCAGGGAACTGGCGTCGATGCGACCGCGCGGTTCTCCGGCGCCAGCGGCGAGGTCGCCAGCGGCACCGGCACATCGACAGGCGCCGGCGGCGACAACGTCTATCGCGGGGCCCAGGGCCTCAACCCCGAGTTCATCGCCGAGTTGGAGCGGCAGTACGGCCTCGACAAACCGCCGGTCGAGCGGTTCTTCCTGATGATGGGGAACTACCTGTCGTTCGACTTCGGCACCAGCGCCTTTCGTGACCGCAGTGTTATCGACCTGCTGATCGACAAACTGCCGGTATCGATTTCTCTCGGCCTGTGGACGACCATCATCGTCTATCTGGTCTCGATCCCGTTGGGCATCGCGAAAGCCGTGCGCGACGGCAGCAAGTTCGACGTGTGGTCCAGCGGCGCGATCATCCTGGGCTACGCGATCCCGAGCTTCCTGTTCGCCATTCTGCTGATCGTCGTCTTTGCCGGCGGCTCCTATTTCAAGTGGTTCCCGTTGCGCGGCCTGACCTCGCCCGGCTGGGAGGAGATGTCGCTGATCAACCAGATCCTCGACTATTTCTGGCATCTGGTGCTGCCGCTGACGGCGCTGATCATCGGCAGCTTCGCGACGCTGACCATGCTGACCAAGAACTCGTTCCTGGATCAGATCAAGAGCCAGTACGTGGTGACGGCACACGCCAAGGGCCTGACCGAACGCCAGGTGCTCTACCGGCACGTCTTCCGCAACGGCATGCTGATCGTCATCGCCGGTTTTCCAGGCGCCATCATCGGCATCCTTTTCACCGGCGCGCTTCTGATCGAGATCATCTTCTCGCTCGATGGCCTGGGCCTGCTCGGCTACGAGGCCGCCATCAACCGCGACTATCCCGTCATGTTCGCCACGCTCTACATGTTCACGCTTCTGGGGCTGATCATGAATCTGGTCGGCGACTTGATGTATGTCGTCATCGATCCCCGCATCGATTTCGAAAGCCGGGATGTCGGCTGAGATGGCGCTGCTCAATCTCGACCCCCTCAACCAGCGGCGCCTGCAGCAGTTCCGCGCCAACAGGCGCGGCTACTGGTCGTTCTGGATCTTTCTGGCGCTGTTTGCCGTCACCCTGCCGGCCGAGTTCGTCGCCAACGATAAACCGCTGCTGATCTGGTACGATGGCGGCGTCTATCTGCCGATCCTTCATGCCTATCCCGAGACCACGTTCGACGGCGACTTCGAGACCGAAGCCGACTATCGCGACCCCTTCGTTGAAGACCTGATCAACGAGAAGGGCTGGATGGTATGGCCGCTGGTCCCCTACAGCTACAACACCATCAACTACAACCTGCCCTCGCCCGCGCCGAGCCCGCCGACAGCGGAAAACTGGCTAGGCACCGACGACCAGGGCCGCGATGTCGTCGCGCGCCTGATCTATGGCTTCCGGATCTCCGTCATGTTCGGTCTGACACTGACATTGGTGTCATCCGTCATCGGCATCGCTGTCGGCGCGATCCAGGGTTATCGCGGCGGCTTGGTCGACCTCTTGGGCCAGCGCGCGCTGGAGGTGTGGTCCGGCATTCCCGTGCTTTACATCCTGATCATCCTGGCCAGCGTCATCGTGCCCGGCTTCTGGACGCTTCTCCTGATCATGATGCTGTTCAGCTGGACCGCGCTGGTCGGACTTGTGCGCGCGGAGTTTCTGCGCGTGCGCAATCTGGACTACGTGCGTGCCGCGCGGGCGCTTGGCGTGCGCGACCAGGTGATCATGTACCGCCATGCCTTGCCCAACGCGATGGTCTCAACACTGACCTTCCTGCCCTTCATCCTGAACGGCTCCGTCGTCACGTTGACGTCGCTCGACTTCCTCGGGCTTGGCCTGCCGCCCGGCTCGCCATCGCTGGGCGAGCTCCTGAACCAGGGCCGTGCTAACCTGCAGGCGCCGTGGCTGGGCTTGAGCGCGTTCTTCGTCATCGCCATCATGCTGAGCCTTCTGATCTTCATCGGGGAAGCCGTGCGCGACGCCTTCGATCCAAGGAAAATGCCGCAATGAGCCTATTGGAAGTGCGCGACCTCACCACCCGCTTCCGCGTCGAAAAGCGCGAGATCGACGCCGTGCGCAACGTTTCCTTCGACCTCGACAAGGGCGAGACGGTGGCGCTGGTCGGCGAATCGGGCTCTGGCAAGTCGGTGACCGCGCTCTCGATCCTGCAGCTCCTGCCCTACCCGACGGCGAGCCATCCCGAAGGCAGCATCGTCTACAACGGTCAAGAGATGGTCGGAGCGAGCGACAGGCAGCTGCGCGATATCCGCGGCAACCAGATCTCGATGATCTTTCAGGAGCCGATGACTTCGCTCAACCCGCTGCACACGATCGAAAAGCAGATCGGCGAGGCTCTCCTGCTGCACAAGGGCATGAGCCGGCCCGACGCCCGCAAACGCATACTGGAGCTGCTCGACCTCGTCGGCCTCTCCAACCTGAAGGGCCGGCTGGGCGACTACCCGCACACGCTTTCCGGCGGCCAGCGCCAGCGGGTCATGATTGCCATGGCGCTGGCCAACGATCCCGACGTGCTGATCGCCGACGAGCCCACCACCGCGCTCGACGTCACCATCCAGGCGCAGATCCTGAAGCTGCTTAAGGACCTGCAGAACCGTCTGGGCATGGCGATGCTGTTCATCACCCACGACCTGAACATCGTGCGCCACTTCGCCGACAGGGTCTGCGTCATGAACGAGGGACTGATTGTCGAGGAGGGCCCGGTCGCCGACGTCTTCAACGACCCTGAGCACGACTACACCCGTCACCTGCTGGCGTCGGAGCCGAAGGGCAGGCCCGATCCGGTGCCCGAGGGCGCGCCCGAGGTGGTCGAGGCCGACGATGTGAAGGTCTACTTCCCGGTCAAGGGCGGCGTGCTGCGCCGCACGGTCGACCACATCAAGGCGGTCGACGGCGTCACCATCAATCTTAAAGAGAGCGAGACGATCGGCGTGGTCGGCGAGTCCGGCTCCGGCAAGACGACACTGGGCATGGCCATCCTGCGCCTGATCGCGAGCCAGGGCGACATCCGCTTCGGCGGCGACGAGATTCAGGGTCTGGGCTTCAAGGAGCTCAGGCCGCTGCGCCGCGAGATGCAGATCGTCTTCCAGGACCCCTATGGCTCCTTGAGCCCGCGCATGTCGATCAAGGACATCGTCGCCGAGGGCCTGAAGGTGCATGGACTGGGCAACAGCGAGGCCGCGCGGCGCGAACTGGTCGCCGAGGCGCTGGAGGAGGTCGGCCTGGAACCGGCCATGATGGACCGCTACCCCCACGAGTTCTCGGGCGGCCAGCGCCAGCGCATCGCGATCGCGCGCGCCATGGTGCTGAAGCCGCGCTTCGTGGTGTTGGACGAGCCGACCAGCGCGCTCGACATGTCGGTCCAGGCCCAGATCGTCGAACTGCTGCGCAAGCTGCAGCGCGACCACAAGCTCGCCTATCTCTTCATCAGCCACGATCTGAAAGTCGTGCGCGCCATGAGCCACAAGGTCGTCGTGCTGAAGGACGGCAACGTCGTTGAACAGGGCACCGCCGACACCATCTTCGATGCGCCGGAGACCGACTACACCAAGGCGCTTATGGCGGCCGCCTTCGAACTCCAGGCCACCGAGACAGGCGTCGTCGCGACATAGTGCGTTGTTGCGGAATGCCCAATGGACCTCCCTCTCCCCTTGAGGGCAGGGCGATTGCATATGGAAAAATGTTTGAATGGGCGCGGAGGTATCGGGTGCGATGGCCATCGAGATCGAACATGCGTA
>JANQGO010000495.1 GCA_028277285.1 Alphaproteobacteria bacterium
CCCGGCCACCCATGGCAGCATCCTTAGGGTGGCCGGGCGGGGGAGTGGGCCGGTGCCGATCACGCTTACGGGGGTTCAGCCCCGAAAATCAGCTGCCACGGCCTTCGGGCACTGTGGTCCAGGCATTCGCGGCGTATTCGGAACGATAGTAGTCCATCTGGCGATGGGCGGCGGTGACGGTGTTCTGCATCAACATGGCCACGGTCACCGGGCCGACGCCGCCCGGCACCGGCGTGATCCAGCCGGCAACGTCGCGGCAGGATTCGTAATCGCAGTCGCCGACGGTCAGCAATTGACCCTCCGGCCCCTCGATCTGATTGATGCCGATATCGATGACGGCGGCGCCCGGCTTGATCATGTTGCCGGTGACAAGGCCCGGCTTGCCGACCGCGACGAAGACCGCGTCGGCCTGGCGCGAATGAACGGCGAGATTGCGGGTCATATGGTGGCAGACGGTCACCGTTGCGCCCTCGGCCATCAGCAAAAACGCAATCGGCTTGCCGACGATCTCCGAGTGGCCGATGACGACGACCTCCATACCCGGCAGCTCCAAGCCCGTGCGCTTCAGCATCTCGACCGATGCCATGGCCGTACACGGGCCCAAGACCAGCTCGTTATAGACGATGTTGCCGATCGACGCGGGATGCAGGCCCTCGACATCCTTCAGCGGATGGATCGATGACTGCAGCAGCTTGACGTTCAGGTGCTTGGGCACCGGACGTTGAATGATAATGCCGGTGACATGGGGACTCGCGTTCATTGCCTGGATCGCGGCCTGCATTTCCGCTTCGGTGATCTCGGCCGGGAAATGCCGTTCCTCGAACGAAATGCCGATGCGTTCGGCGGTGCGTTTCTGGTTGCGCACATAGATGCCGACCGCGTCGACATTTCCGATGGTGACGGACACCAGGCGCGGCGGCCAGTCGTTATCCGTCAACTCATCGATCTTGCGCTTCAGATCGTCGTTGATCGACGCGGCGATCGCCCGGCCGTCCAGGTCCTTGTGCTTCAAGGTCTCCTGATCGGCCATCGACTTCCTTTCGGCGCGTAGCCGGCAGGTCAGTTGTTATCGCCGTCGGTCGCGTCTTCGATGGCGTCCGACGCGTCGTCAGCCGCGTCGCCAACCGCATCGGCGGCATCGGAAGCCGCATCCATGGCATCGTCGGCCGCATCGGATGCTGCGTCCATCGCATCGTCGGCAGCGTCTGAGGCCGCGTCCATCGCGTCGCCGGCGGCATCGGAAGCGTCGTCGGAAACATCTTCCAAGGTGCCGGTGACGTCGCCCTCGGTTTCTGCGCCGCCAACCTCCATCACGACCTCGGGGAGCGGCAGGGGGTCGTCGCTCAACGTCCTCATCCATGCGATCAGGTCGGCGCGATCAGCGTCGTCGGAGATACCGGCGAAGGTCATCTTGGTGCCCGGCGCGTAGGAGCGCGGGGCGGCCAGGAAGTCGCTCAGCCGGTCATAGGACCAAACGCCGCCCAGATCGACCAGCGCGCTCGAATAGTCGTAGCCGGGGACGGCGGCGACATCGGCCCCGACGATGTTCCACAGGTTCGGCCCCTGTTTTTCCGCGCCGCCCATCTCGAACGTGTGGCAGGCGGTGCATTTGCGCGCAACCGTCTCGCCGCCCTCTGGCAGGGCGACCGCCAGCAACTGGTCGAAGCTCATGACGGGCGCCGTGTCGTCGACCACGGTGCCGCTCGGCTCGTCGATCTCGACGATATAGGACATCTCGTCGGGCGAATCGGCGTGGTAGAGAATCCCGCCCAGCTTGTCGACGCCGACCACGATCAGGACTGCGACCAGGACCGAAGCAGCAATCTTGTTGAATTCAAGGGATTCCATGTGTACCGACCTTCCCGGTGACCCGTGAGAACGCGGCGGAGATTAGCCATTTCACGGACCTGTGTTCAACCCTTATGGGCCTTTGTTCTGTGACTCCCATAATCGTGATTCCGGCCCGCATGGCGTCCCAACGACTGCCGGGCAAACCCCTGGCCGACATCCATGGCGAACCGATGATCGTGCATGTCTGGCGCCGCGCCCTGGAATCGGGGATTGGACCGGTCGTCGTGGCGGTTGGAGAGGCGGAAATCGGCGATACGGTGACCCAGGCAGGCGGCCAGGCGGTCCTGACCGATGCCGACCTGCCTTCGGGCACGGACCGTGTTCTGGCGGCGCTGGAATCCCTCGATCGGGGTGGTCAATACGATGTCGTCGTCAACCTGCAGGGCGATCTGCCGACGCTGGACCCCCAGCTGATCGCCGCATCGGTCGCGACGCTTGCAGATAGCGGCGCCGATATCGCGACTTTGGCCTGCCGGACGGAGTCGCCGGAGGAACGGGCCAACCCCAATGTTACCAAGGCGGTCGTTGCCTGGGACGAGACCGGTGACCGGGGCCGCGCGCTTTACTTCACCCGCGCCGAGGCGCCGTCGGGCGAGGGCCCCGTCTACCACCACATCGGGCTCTACGCCTTTCGCCGCGAAGCGCTCGCCCGGTTTGTCGCGTTACCGGCGAGCCCCCTGGAGAAGCGCGAGCGGCTGGAGCAACTGCGCGCGCTGGAGGCCGGCATGACGATCGCGGTGGCGCGCGTTGACACGATTCCGCTTGGTGTCGATACTGCCGCGGATCTGGAGCGGGCCAGGGCCTTGCTCGCAACCTCCTGATTTTCCATGGCAAACAGCGACAACATCATCGCCTTCCAGGGCAATCCTGGCGCTTACTCGCACCTTGCATGCCGGCATGCTTTTGCCGACAGGGACGTTCTGCCCTGTGAGTCGTTCGAGGACGTGTTCGCCGCCGTCGAGCTTGGCGAGGCGTCGCTTGCCATGATGCCGGTCGAGAACTCGGTCGCGGGCAGGGTGGGCGACGTGCACCACCTGATGCCCCATTCGACGCTGCATATCGTCGGCGAGCACTTCCAGCGGGTCGAGCATCAGCTGCTCGGCGTGCCTGGCGCCGGCCTGGACGACCTGGAAGCCGTCCACTCCCATGTCATGGCGCTCGGACAGTGCCGCAACCTGATCCGCGAACTCGGCGTCAAGCCCATGAACCACGCGGATACGGCGGGCGCGGCGCGCGATGTCGCGGCCCGGGGCGATAAGGCGCATGGCGCTATCGCCTCGTCGCTGGCGGGCGAGATCTACGGTCTGGAGACGCTGAAGACCAATATCGAGGACGCTGAGCACAACCACACCCGTTTCCTGCTTTTGGCCCGCGACGCCGTCGATCCGAACCCTGAGGACGGTACGATCGTCACCAGCATCCTGTTTCGCGTCCGCAGCGTGCCGGCCGCGCTCTATAAGGCGCTGGGCGGGTTCGCGACCAACGGTGTCAATCTGACCCGGCTGGAAAGCTATATGATCGGCGGCGCCTTTGTTGCCGCCCAGTTCTATCTGGATGCCGAGGGTCACCCTGATGACCGTCCGATGCAGCTGGCGCTTGAGGAACTGCGGTTCTTCGCCCGTGAGGTCCGTGTCCTCGGCGTCTACAACGCCCATCCCTATCGCAAGGAATCCGAGCGGCTCGCGGCCATGAACGGCGATCTCTAGCGGTTAGCCACGCGCGACCCAGTCGTCGATCAGGCGCCGGGCGATCGAATCGTGGCGCGGCAGCTCAATATCCAGGTCGGCGCTTCTCAGATCATCGCGGCTGTACCAGGCGGCTTCGGCCAGCTCGTCGTCGCCCATGTTGATGGTGGAGTCGTTGGCCTGCGCGAAGAAGCCGATCATCAGGGAGCAGGGATAGGGCCAGGGCTGGGTCGCGTGGAAGCGGACGTCGTGGACGTGGACACCGGCTTCTTCAATGACCTCGCGCACGACCGCTTCCTCCGCCGCTTCGCCCGGCTCGACAAAGCCGGCCAGACAGGAATGCAGTCGCCCCGTCCAGCCGCGCTGGCGCGCCAGCAGGCAGCGCTCCTGATGCTCGACCAGGACGATCACCGCGGGATCGGTGCGCGGAAAGTGAAGCGCGCCGCACGTTTCGTCCGTGCAGCGGCGCAGGTGGCCGGCATGGGCGGGTGCTGTCGGCCGGCCGCAGGTGCCGCAGTGGTGATGTTTCTGCGCCCACTGCACCAGCCACGCGGCGTGGGACAACAGCGACGCCTCGTCGCGCACCAACTGCGTGGCGACGCCATAGAGCTCGGCAAAATGGCCGTCGCCGCCCAAGAGCGCGGCCTCGCTGTCGTCCAGATACGAGATATCGATGGCGAACAGGGCATGCCCGTTCATCATGCCCAGCAGGATCGGTGCCACCGTCGCGTGGTCGATGAAGCCGCGCGCTTCGGCGCCGGTCAGCAGAACCGCGTCGGTCGTGCCGAGGTCGTTGATCAGACTGTGGCCGCGCCACACCGGGATAAACCGGCTTTCCGGGTCGGCCAGGCGCGCGGCGACCCAGGTCTCGTCGGTGCGGCGCTCGGCGGCCCGGTCGATGACGGCGCCGCTATAGTGGGTCAGATCAACCATGGCCCGAAGCTCGCATGGCGGGCTTTCCGCCGCAATTGCCGGTCTTTTTGATATTCCCAGGGCAGGGCTTGCATCGGGGGCGGCGCGCTCGATATGGTGCGGGTGGAAGGCTGGCGCGGACGGGCGGCCTCGTGAACCCGGTCAGGTCCGGAAGGAAGCAGCCGTAGCGAGATTCGCGGCCCGGGTCGCTGTCCAGTCTTCCATCTTCCCTGCCCGAAAAAGGCCCGATGGCGGAAACCGAGACTTCTGACGAGACCTATCGCGTTCTGGCGCGCAAGTACCGGCCGCGCGGCCTGGACGGGCTGGTCGGCCAGGACGCCCTGGTGCGCACCCTGCGCAACGCCTTCGCCAGCGGCCGCATCGCCCAGGCCTATCTCTTGACCGGCGTGCGCGGCGTGGGCAAGACGACGACGGCGCGCATCATCGCCCGCATGCTCAACTGCGTGGGCCCGGACGGCACCGGCGGTCCGACCGCCGAGCCCTGCGGGGTCTGCGACAACTGTGTCGCCATCACCGAAGACCGCCATGTCGACGTGATCGAGATGGACGCAGCCAGCCATACCGGCGTCGACAACATGCGCGAGCTGCTCGAATCCTCGCGCTACAGGCCCGTTTCAGCGCGCTACAAGGTCTACGTCATGGACGAGGTCCACATGCTGTCACAGGGCGCCTTCAACGCGCTCCTGAAGACGCTGGAGGAACCGCCGGAGCATCTGAAGTTCGTCTTCGCCACGACGGAGCTGCGCAAGATCCCGGCGACCATCCTGTCGCGCTGCCAGCGTTTCGACCTGCGCCGCATCGACGCGGGTGTGCTGGCCGAGTACTTCTCAAGCCTGGTCGAGCAGGAGAGCGCCAAGGTGACGCCCGAGGCGATGGCGCTGATCGCCCGTGCTGCCGACGGGTCGGCCCGCGACGGCCTGTCGATCCTGGATCAGGCGATGGCCCAGGGCGGCGACGAAGTCACCGAGGACCAGGTGCGCGACATGCTGGGCCTGGCCGACCGCGGCCAGACCTTCGATCTCTATGAAGCCCTGATGGCGGGTGACATCGCAGGGGCCCTGGACAGCCTGGAGCGCCAGTATGCCGCCGGCGTCGATCCCCAGATCGTCCTCCAGGACCTGCTCGATCTTACCCACTGGCTGACGCGGCTTAAGGTTTCGCCGGAATCGGCGGAGAGCGCGGCGGTCGCGCAGTTGGAGCGGGACCGTGGCGGCGACCTCGCCAAACGCCTCTCGATGCCCGTGCTGACGCGCGCCTGGCAGATCCTGTTGAAGGGCATCGGCGAGGCGCGCCAGGCGCCGCAACCCATGCAGGCGGTCGAGATGGTGCTGGTGCGCCTGGCCTATGCCGCCGACCTGCCAAGCCCGGCCGACGCGATCAAGGCCCTGACAGAAGGGACCAGCGCGGCAGGGCCGTCCATTACCAAGGCTGTGCAGCCCCAACCGGCGCCGGCGCAGCCGGTCTCATCCAAACCGGCGATTCAGAGCGCCCCGGCGGCCGCGCCCGCGAAACCGCCCCAGCCCAAGGCCGAGGTCAGGACGTTCAGTGACCTGATCGCGTTGGCCGAAGATCTTGGCGAGCTTCGTCTGGCGTCTTGCCTGCGCAACAATGTTCACCTTGTCCACCTTGAGCCGGGCAAGCTCGAGTTTCGGCCCGACGAAAATGCACCGCCCCATCTGGCCCAGCAGCTTTCAAGTCATCTGGAAAAATGGACCGGTAACCGCTGGATCGTCGCGGTGTCGTCGGAGGCCGGCGAGGCGACGGTTGCCGAGCAGGAACGTCTGGCCGAGGTAAAGCGCCGTAAAGAGGCCGAACAGGATCCGCTGGTCGCCGAGGCGCTGGAGACCTTTCCCGGCGCCCGCGTCGTCGGCGTCCATGATAGAACTGATCCCGCCACCAACGAACCGGATTGAGCCATGAACCTTGGCAAGATGATGAAGCAGGCCCAAGAGCTGCAAAGCAAGATGGCCGAAATGCAGGAACGCTTGGCCGAGGCGGAGGTCGAGGGCAGCGCCGGCGCCGGCATGGTGACCGCGGTCATGAGCGGCAAGCACGAGCTGCGCCGGATCAAGATCGATCCGTCCCTGGTCGACCCCAGCGATGTCGAGGTCCTGGAGGATCTGATTGTCGCCGCCGTCAACGATGCGCGCACCCGCGTCGAAGAACACGTGAAGGAAGAAATGGGCAAACTCACCGGCGGCCTGAATCTGCCGCCCGGCATGAACCTGCCGTTTTGAAGGGTGCGTGAGCGATTGGCTTCGATGAGCCGGGTTCACCACGCCACGGCCTACTCACCTAATGCCGCATCCCGGCCAAGCGCAGCGCGAGCCGGGATCCATGAACACCCGGCGTGCCGGCTGAGGCGCCGTCCGTGTTCTTGGGCCCCGGCTCTTCGGCCGGGGCGCGAGAGTGGTGGTGATGGGTGGGTCATGTCGGTCAAGTCTGTGAGGCGTTAGTCGATGGGTGGACCGGAAGTTGAACGCCTGGCTGCGCTGCTGGCCAAACTGCCGGGGCTAGGGCCGCGGTCGGCGCGCCGCGCGGTCCTGCATCTTCTGAAGCAACGCGACACGTTGTTGACACCGCTGGCAACGGCGCTGGAAGAGACCGCAGCCGCGGTCTCGACGTGTACGGTGTGCGGCAATCTCGATACGACCGAGCCCTGCGGTATCTGCCGCGACCCCCAGCGCGACAGGAGCCAGATCTGCGTGGTCGAGGAGGTCGGCGACCTCTGGGCGCTGGAACGCGCCGGCGTCTTCGGCGGTCTCTATCACGTGCTCGGCGGCACGCTCTCCGCGCTCGACGGCGTCGGACCGGAGGACCTGCGCATCGCCGATTTGGTGACCCGCGCGAGCGACGAGACGGTCAAGGAGGTCATCCTGGCGACCAACGCCACGGTCGACGGCCAGACCACCGCCCACTACGTCACCGACCGCCTGCAAGGTGCCGGCGTCAAGGTCTCGCGCCTGGCGCTCGGCGTGCCCGTCGGCGGCGAGCTCGATTATCTGGACGAAGGCACCTTGGGTGCCGCGTTGAAGGCGCGCCGGGAACTGTGAAGCCCTTTGCAGCGATCACCCGCGTTCGCTGAACGCGCCATTTGATTGCCTGACCTCAAATCTGATCGCGTCCGCCATCGCCGAAACGGCCTTTGATGCCGCATCGGGATGCTTGCGCAGTGTCACGTTCGAGTTGACGGGTTTGGGAAAGCCGTCGGCGGGCAGGAGGGGGCGGCAGTCGGTGGGCAGCATGCTGTCGGTGAGCGCGCCGACGGCGAGCCCGGCGCTGACGGCGGCTTTCAGATTGAAGTTGTTGTCGCTGGTATAGGCGGTGCGGTAGGGGCGCTTCATGCGGCGCAGGGTGTCGAGCGCCCAGTCGCGCCACCAGCAGCCGGGGTCGAAAAGCGCGACCGGCAGGACATCGTGCTTGTGCACCTTGTGGTGCTTTGATGTGGCCCAGAACGTCCGGTCGCGCATCAGGATCGTGCCGCCCTTCTGGCCGGGCCTGTCGAGCACGACGGCCAGATCCAGTTCGTCCCGCTCCAGGGCGTCATAGAGAATGCCGGAGTGGGCGCATTTGACGGTGACCTCGACCTGCGGGTTGCTCTCGGCGAACCGGCCGAGGATGCGCGGCATAAAGGTTGCGCCGTATTCCGCGAGAATGCCGATGCGCACCGTGCCGTCGATGGGTTGGGTGTCGAAGTTGGCCCTGACTCGCTCCAGGTGAGTCAGGATCGGCCGGGCGTCCTCCAAGAGTTTCTCGCCGGCGTCGGACGGGCGTACCGCGCCGTCGCCGCGCAGCAGCAGCGGTGTTCCCGCGAGTTCCTCCAGCCGCTTCATCTGCATGCTGACGGCCGATTGGGTGCGGCCGATCTGGCGCGCGGCCAGCGTGAAGCTGCCGGTATCGATGATCGCGACGAAGGTCCTGAGGAGATCGCTTTCGAACTGGGCCGGCATGTCTTCGCTTCATCAATCTCAGTGATGAGATGATCAAGACTATTCGTTTGGCTGATGACCCGCAACTGCCGAGAATACGCCGAGACTTATCGCGGACTTCCTGGAAGGCGGCGATCGATGGCGGAGAATCTGCTTTCAGCCTTGGGCCTTGATGCCGGCACCTTGGCCTTTTGTGTCCTGGCGGTTCTCGCGGGCGCTTACCTCAAGGGCTACACCGGGTTCGGCGCCTCGATGCTGTGGGTCACGAGCTTGTCGCTCGTGCTGCCACCACTTGCTGTCGTGCCGATGGTGCTGATGTTCGAGGTGGTGACCAGTGCGGTCCTGTTGCCACAGATCTGGCACGACATACGCTGGAAATCGATCCTGACGCTGTTGATCGGCGTCTGGATCGCGACGCCGCTCGGCATCTATGGGCTATCGCACTTGCCCGCCGATCCCATCCGCATCGGCCTGGCGATTGTCGTCTTCGCCGCCGCCATTCTGATCCTGCGCGGTTTCGCCTTGAAGCGGGAGCCCGGCCGCGCGGCGACCCTGAGCGTCGGCGCGATGGCCGGCGTGCTGAACGGCAGCATGGGCATCGTCGGCCCGCCGGTGATCCTGTTTTACTTCTCCTCGCCCATCGGCGTCGTTGCCGGGCGCGCGTCTATCGTTGCGTTCTTCATCGGCACGGACGCGGTCGGCGCGGCCATGTTCGCCAGCCAGGGACTGATCGGCAGCGAGGTGCTGTGGCGCACGCTCGTGTTCTTGCCGGTGCTCGTCATCGGCGTATTGATCGGCCACCGTGGCTTCGTGAAGACCGATGTCGAGACGTTCAAGCGGGTCGCGCTGATCGTTCTGATGGCGCTGTCGGTCGCGCTCGTGGCGCGCGCCCTTATCTAGGGTGTTCCCCGTTTAGTTGGCATCACCAGCCCACTCCCCGCGCGAGCGGGGCAGTGTAAACATCAGGCGGCGTCCGGGCTGCCGGCGGGTTGCACGATCAGCGATGTGCCTTCGACCGCCGTTACCTCGACCTGGGTGCCGGCCGGCGTGTCGGGGCCTCTGATCTTCCACGTCGTGTCGGCGACGGTCAGCTTGCCGACGCCGTTGACGATGGCGTTTTCCAGGGTGAAGACGCGGCCGACATACTGGGTGCCGCGGCGGTTGAGCGCGGGCTGGTCGGTCGGCTGGTTGAGGTTCGGCTTGAAGTGGCGCCAGGCGAAGACCGAGGCGACCGACAGCAGGACCCAGATGAGAACCTGGATTTCCCAACCCAGACCGGGCGCCAGCACTGCGATAACGCCGGTGACGCCGGCCGCGGCCGCCATCCACAGGAAGAAATAGGTGCCGGCGACCGTCAGTTCGAGAATGATCAGGACGGCGGCGATCACCCACCAGTGCCAGAAGAACAGCGCCTGAAACATCGCTTAGGTCCTCATTCCCGTGGTCCCCAGGGATCGCGCGCTGCGGCCGGCCGCGACGATGACGACGGCACGCTGGCGGTCGGCTCGCGGACCGGCGTGGTGCCGCGCCGCTGGACCGGCCGCTCGGCGACTGCCGGGTTCGTGTTGCCGCCGGAGCCGCCAAACGCCTCGCGGGCGATTTCCGCGAGCCCGCCGACCGCGCCGATGACATCGGCCGATTCGACCGGCAGGAACAGGATCTTCTGGTTCGGCGCGTCGGCGAACTGGCCGAGCGCGTCGACGTAACGCTGGGCGATGAAGTAGTTCACCGACTGGGTGTTGCCAGCCTCGATGGCGGCGGAGACGTCGTGGGTCGCCTTGGCTTCGGCCTTAGCCTGGCGTTCGCGCGCCTCGGCGTCGCGGAAGGCGGCCTCGCGCCGGCCTTCGGCCTCCAGGATCGCCGCCTGCTTCTCGCCCTCGGCGCGCAGGATTTCCGCCTGGCGGTCACCTTCCGCATCCAGGATAGTCGCGCGTTTGTCGCGTTCGGCCTTCATCTGGCGCGCCATGGAATCGACGAGGTCGCGCGGCGGGTCGATGTTCTTGATCTCGATACGCGTCACCTTGACGCCCCAGGTCGAGGTCGCTTCGTCGACCACGCCCAGGATGGCGCTGTTGATGCGGTCGCGCTGCGACAGCAGTTCGTCCAGCACCATCGAACCCATGACCGTGCGGATGTTGGTCATGGTGAGGTTCAGGATGGCGTGCTCCAGCCGGTTGACCTCATAGGCCGCCTTGGCCGCCTCCAGCACCTGGAAGAACACCACGCCGTCGACCGCGACCATGGCGTTGTCCTTGGTGATGATCTGCTGCTCCGGCACCTCCAGCACCTGCTCCATCATGTTCATGCGCGCGCCGATGCGTTCGACGAACGGCGTGATGATGTGCAGGCCGGGCCGCAGGGTCTTCGTGTAGCGGCCGAAGAACTCGACCGTGTACTCGTTGCCTTGCGGCACGGTCTTGACGGCCATGACCACCAGAATGATCACGAGCACGATCATGACCAGGACGAAGATGGCGAGAACATCCATGGCTCAGCCCTCCCTCGTGCCCTGGTCGGCGGCCGCCTCGGCGAGGCGCGCGACTCCGTCGATCGATTCAATGACGTTGGAGGCTTCCATGGGCAGGAACAGAACCTTTTCGCTGGGCGAATGGGCGAAGCGGGCGACCGCGTCGACATATTTCTGAGCGACGAAATAGTTGACCGCCTGCAGGTTGCCCTCGGCGATCGCCTGGGACACGTCATGGGTCGCCTGAGCCTCGGCCTCGGCCAGGCGCTCGCGCGCCTCGGCGTCGCGGAACGCGGCTTCGCGCCGGCCCTCGGCTTCCAGGATCGCCGCCTGTTTGTCGCCTTCGGAGCGCAGGATCTGGGCCTGGCGCACGCCTTCGGCATCCAGGATGGTCGCGCGTTTGTCGCGTTCGGCTTTCATCTGACGCGCCATCGAGGCGACGAGATCGCTGGGCGGCTGGATCTTCTTGATCTCGATACGCGTCACCTTGACGCCCCAGGTCGAGGTCGCCTCGTCGACGACAACCAGCAGCTTGGCGTTGATGCGGTCGCGGTGGGAGAGCAGTTCGTCCAGATCCATCGAGCCCATGACCGTGCGGATGTTGGTCATGGTCAGGTTCAGGATCGCAACCTCTAGGTCGGTCACCTCGTAGGCCGCCTTGGCCGCTTCCAGCACCTGGAAGAAGATGACGCCGTCGACCGCGACCATGGCGTTGTCGCGGGTGATGATCTCCTGCTCGGGCACGTCGAGCACGGTTTCCATCATGTTGACCTTCTGGCCGATGCGATCCATCACCGGGACGATGATGGAAAGGCCCGGCCGCAGGGTGCGCGTGTAACGGCCGAACCGAGTCAGCGTGTACTCGAAACCCTGACGCACGGTGACGACCGACATCGACACCAGGATCAGCATCAGGACAACCAGGACCACGACAAAGATGGCCAAGCCGCTCATGAACGCCCCCTAGGCGGTTTGTTTGCTGCTATCCCCTTACTCGCGGTCATAGTTTCCCACGAGCCGGGGGGCGACGACAATGTTGTCGTCATCGTCGGATTCCAGTTCCAGTTCGGCGATGCGGCCGACCTTGGTGGTGATCTTGTCGGTCGACGTGCGGACCTCGCGCACGGTGTTGTAAGCGGTTTCGAAGTTGCGCTGCAGTTTATCCACACGGTCGCCCAGCCGATTGACGTCCTGCATCATCTTCATCAGTTCCTGCTGGATCAGACCCGCTTGTTCGCGCATGCGCGCATCCTTCAAGACCGAGCGGATGGTGTTCAACAGCGCCATCAGTGTCGTCGGTGACGCCAGGAAAACGCGGCAGCGGAAGGATTCGGCGACCACATCGCCGAAGCTCGCGTGGATCTCCGCATAGACCGCTTCGCTGGGGATAAACATGATCGCCTGATCGGCGGTCTCGCCGACGACGATATAGCGCGCGGCGATGTCCTTGACGTGTTTCAGGACGTCCTGGCGGAACTGGCGCGCCGCGCGCTCGCGGTCTTCGCGCGTTTCGGCGGCGCGCAAGCGCTGGTAACCATCCAGCGGAAACTTGGAATCGACACCAATCGAACCCGGCGGATTGGGCAGCATCAAGAGGCAGTCGACCTGGCGGCCGTTGCCCAGCGGCGCCTGAAACGCGTAGTCGTCGGGCGCCATGATATCGCTGACGATGTCGTTCAGCTGGATTTCGCCATAGGCGCCGCGGCTCTGTTTGTTGGAGAGGATCTGGTTCAGCGTCGCCATGTCGTTGCCCAGGTGCTCCATGCGTTTCTGGGCCTCGTCGATGACCGCCAGGCGCTTCTCCACCTTGCCCATGGTCTCCAGCGTCTGCTTGGTCGATTCCTGGAGCGAGTTGCCCATGCGCTGCTGGATCGAATCGAGGCGCTCGTTGAGCTCCTTGGACAGGCGCAGTTCCTGCTGGTGCAGGCGCTCGCCAAGCGCCGCCTGGGCTGCCGTGTTGGCCTCTGAAAGCTGCGCCAGCCGCTCGGTCAGGCCGGCCTGGCCGGCTGAGACGGTGGCGATGGTTTCGGCCAGATCCCTGGCGGTCGCGCCGTCGTCGGAGCGGCCGCGCGTGGCCAAAAAGACGACCCACGGGATCGCGGCGCCGACCACGATCGCGGCGGCGATGATGACGAGGGTGAGTGTATCCATGGACCTCCTGCGCGCCGGTGGCTTGAACCGGGGCCGTGCTTGGCCTACCTAGTCAGCGGTGGCCGGCAGTATAGTCCGCCGGTCGCGAAGGTGCGATAAAACGACACGATAAATCAACAGGTTGACCGCGTTCATGGCCCTTTTGCCCATCATCGTAGCGCCGGATCCCCGGCTCAAGGTTGTCTCCAAACCCGTCGAAACCGTCGACGACGGCGTGCGCGCGCTGATGGAGGACATGCTGGAGACCATGTACGACGAACCGGGCATAGGGCTTTCAGCGATCCAGATCGGCGTGCCCAAGCGCATTATCGTCGTTGATGTCGCCGGCAAGGACGAGGCGCCCGCGCCGCTGCGCATCGTCAACCCGGAGATCGTCTGGCACTCCGACGATGATGCGGTCTTCGAGGAGGGCTGTCTTTCCCTTCCCGATCACTATGCCGAGGTCACCCGCCCGGCGTCGATCAAGCTGCGCTATCTCGACGAGAACGGGGCCGAACAGGAGCTGGAGGCCGACGAGATCCTGTCGCGCTGCATCCAGCACGAGATCGACCACCTGGACGGCATCCTGTTCGTCGACCACCTGACCGCGGTTAAACGCAGCATCATTCTGCGCAAACTGACCAAGCTTAAGAAATCCAAACTAAGGGAGTCGGCCTGACGGCCGGATCAGGAAGGTGCCCGGCCTGAAGCTGGCGTTTCTCGGTACGGCGGACTTTGCCGTGCCGGCGTTACAGGCGTTGGTCGAGACGGATCATCAGGTTGTCAGGGTCTATACCCAGCCGCCTCGGCCTGCTGGACGTGGACGCAAGGAACGGCAGACACCCGTCCATGCTTGCGCCGAGGAACGGGGTCTGCAGGTCACCACGCCGACCAGCCTCAAGGACGCCGATGAGCAGACAGCATTTGCCGCGCTTGGGTTGGATGCCGCCGTTGTCGTCGCCTATGGCCTCATCTTGCCGTCGCCGATTCTCGAGGAGCCGCGCTTGGGCTGCCTGAACATCCATCCATCGCTGCTGCCGCGCTGGCGCGGTGCCGCGCCGGTTGCGCGCGCGATCCTGGCGGGCGATCAGGAGACCGGCGTCAGCATCATCCAGATGGACGAGGGGCTCGATACCGGTCCGATCCTGGCGCAGCAGCGCGTCGCCATGCCGGCCCGCGCGACGACCGGCGGGTTCGAAGCCGAATTGGCGGTTCAGGGTGCCCGGATGCTTATCGAAACGCTGGACGGTCTCTCAAACGGCACGATCGGTCCGGTGCCGCAGGGCGAGGATGGTGCGACCTATGCCAACAAGTTCGACAAACAGGACGGCCGTATTGATTGGACTCAGCCAGCGGCGGTGATCGACCGCCAGGTGCGCGCGTTCTCACCCTGGCCCAGCGCCTGGTTCGCGTTCGGCGACGGCACGGTGCGGGTTCACGCCGCCGATCCCGTTGACCGGACGGGCGCGCCCGGAACGCTGTTGGACAACGGCTTCACGGTCGCGTGCGGCGAGGGTGCGCTGTCGCTGACCAAGGTCCAACGGGCCGGTAAGGCCGCCATGGATGGTGCCGACTTCCTGCGCGGCGCCCGGCTGACGCCGGGAACGGTCCTCGGC
>JANQGO010000056.1 GCA_028277285.1 Alphaproteobacteria bacterium
GTAGTCGCCCAGGAAGAAGGCGTGTGGCGGGTCGTCGTGCAGCCAGGGATATCTCAGCGCCGCCAGGTCCCAGAGATGGTGGTGCGCATCGACAATATCGAGATCGTCGCCGAGATCGTGCATCTCTCCGGCTCCCATGGCGGTATCCCCCAAACCCCGCCGTGTCGGCCGTCAGCCGCCGTTCAGCGTGCGCAGCAGCGCCCGCGCCTCGTCGGCGCCTTCGAATGTCGTGCTGGTGCCGAGGGCGGCCTCGAGCTCGATCCGGGCCTGATCCGTCTTGCCGAGGGCGTTGAGCGCGACGGCCAGGTGGTGGCGGACACGCGGATCGTTCGACGCGCGCGCCTGCGCCTGCCGCAGATAGGTGAGGCCGAGGGCCGGCTCGCCGTTGCGCACCAGCAGCCACCCCAGGGTATCCAACGTCGCCGCCTCGTTCGGCGCCAGCCTGTAGGCCCGCTCGGCATAGGCCAGCGCGCGCGGATCGCCGGCATTGTGATAGAGCCAGGCAAGATTGTTCAGGACACCCGGATCGTTCGGCCGCTTCGCGCGCAGGCGCTCGAAGTGCTTGATCGCGGTGGCGTTGCGGCCCTCGTGGATATAAGCGGTCGCCAGCACCTGGCGCGCCAGCACGTCCTGCGGATTCTTCCTGACCCAGGCCTTCAGGACCTTGAAGGCCTGGTCGCTGTCGCCAGCCAGCCGCCGCGCGCGGTAGAAGCCGATGACCAGGTCCGACGACGGTGCCTTCCGCAACCCGGCCTCGTAAACGTCGGCGGCCTCGGCATATCGCTTCTCGTACATCAGCAGATTGCCGTACATGAGATCGCCGGTCGACAGTTCCGGCCTCCGGTCGCGCACGAGCAGGGCGATCTCGCGCGCCTGCTCGATGTTCCCGGCCTGGGCCTCGAGCTCGACCAGGGCGACCTGGACCGGCAGGTAGTTCGGATCGGCATTGACCGCCAGGTGCAGGGTGTCCCGGGCGGCCTTCAGGTCCTTTGCCTGGACCTGCATGGTCGCGACGCCGTACAGGCTCTCGGCCGAGTCGGCCAGCGTGACCGCCGCCTTGCGCAGGTTCGGCACCACCTTGTCGAACATGCCCGCCGCCAGCTCGGCGCGGCGTGCCATCAACACGGCTTCGGGCTTGTTCGGGTGCGCCTGCTCGATCTCGTAGGCCAGGCGTTCGGCCTTATCGTTCAGCTCCAGCCGCAGATAGGTCTCGACCAGCCGCAACTGGCGGTCGACGTCCTCCGGTACGGCCAGCCGGTAGTTCTCCAGCCACATGATGGCGTCGTCCATCCGGCCCTGGTGCTCGGCGATCTTGGCCAGCTCCAGCATGGCGCGGCCGTGCCCGGGATCGATCTCGCGGATCGCGTGATAGCGCCCGGCGGCGCTGTCCAGCCTGCCTTCGCTGGTATCGAGCCGGCCCAGGTTGAACATCGCCGGTACGTAATTCGGATCGAGCTCGACGGCGCGATTGAAGCGCTTGCGGGCTTCCTCGCGGTCGCCCTTGCCCAGATAGGCCGCCGCCATCAGGTTCTGCGGCAACGGGTTGTCCGGCGCGCGCTCGACGATGGAGCGCGCCACCTCGATGGCCTTGTCGAACCGCTTCTTGTGCAGATAGTAGCTGGTCAGGATCAGTCCCGGCCGGAGCGCCTCGGGATCGGCCGCCATGGCCGCCTTGAGCTGCTTGACGGCATCCCTGGAAGCGCCGCTCGCCAGGCGCGTCTGGGCAAGCTGGGTGCGTATCCGGGCCATATCGGGCGCCAGCTTGACCGCGTTCTGCAGGATTCTCGTCGCCTCTCCATACTG
The DNA here is from genome assembly GCA_028277285.1 of Alphaproteobacteria bacterium. Classification (GTDB taxonomy): domain Bacteria; phylum Pseudomonadota; class Alphaproteobacteria; order SP197; family SP197; genus JANQGO01. The sequence goes on from JANQGO010000056.1 coordinate 1,804, forward strand.
GCCGTTGTCGGCATAGGCCTCGCCCAACAGCGCCTGCAACTTCGCGTCCCCGGGCGACAGCCTGACCGCCGGCCGAAGCACGCCGATCGCCAGCGACGGTTCGCCCGCCTGCAGATAGACGCCACCCAGCATGCGCCGCGCGTCGACATGGTTCGGCACCAGCTTGACATAGCGCTGAAGATAGCGAGCCGCGGCTTCATGGTTCCGCTGGATGTAGTTCAGCACCCCGCCCAGCAGCAGGCTGGGCGGATGACGCAGCAGGAGACCCGGTTCGCGGCTGCTGAGCATGATCAGCGCCTCAGTCATCACGGCCTCGGCCTCCGACAGGTCACCGGACCGCATCAGGATCAGTCCGTAGAGATAGGCGACCTGCGGATCGTTGGGGATGACCGACGCCGCGTACTTGATGTCGGCGAAGGCCTCGTCGTCGCGGTTCAGGTCGATATAGACGGCGGCACGGTTGATCCGGGAATCGATATGGTCCGGCGACAGCTCCAGGGCCGCGTCATAGTCCGACACCGCGGCCGTGAATTCGCCGGTCAGGCGATGCAGCTCGCCCTTGGCGAACCAGACCTCCGCCTCGTCCGGCGCCAGCGCCGCCGCCGTCGCCAGCAGCGCCCTGGCCGCGTCGAATTCGGCGCGGTGCATGTGCACCTTGGCCAAGCTCAGACGGGCAATGGCATTCTCCGGCAACAACCGGGACGCCTCCATGAACGCCGCCTCGGCCTGGTCGAGGTCACGCAGCTCGAGATGCGCATTGCCCTGCAGGATGCGGACTTCGCCCCTGATCTCCGGTCCCTGTCCGGCGATGTCGATCTCGTCCAGAAGCGCCTCGAACTTCTGCTGCATCAGATAGGCGTGCGCCAATGGCACCAGGGTGAGCTCATTGTCGGCACCTCTGCGACGGGCCCGTATCAGCTCCTTCTCCGCCGATGCACCGTCATGTATGCGGACATACACCCGGCCCAACAGTACCCGCGCCGCCAAGCTTCGCGGGTCCGCCTGCAGCGCGTTCTTCAACTCGATGATTGCTTCGGGATAGTCCTTGTCGTTGAAGTATTCGAGCGCGCTTTCGTAATATTCACTGGCCTTTTGCGAGTCCACCGCCGCCATCGCGGCCGCGGACGCGAGAAGCGCGATCAGGACGGCGCAACACCCCGATATCAGTCGCGTTTTCCGAGCGGCGGCGCGCAACATGTCCGAGGGCCTGCACCACCGGCGGCGATGTCGCAAATTCACCATTCGTTCACCCATGCCCGCACACTCGTGCCCGCCGCTGCACATTGGCGGCGCGGGAGCCTGATTCAAGTATAGCTTGGGCCAGATGACGAAATCCACGGCCCCGGGGGCATTGCCCGCGACTGTCCGCGATCACGCCGGGAACATTACGGCGCGGCGACGCGGGCACGCGACAGCGGACGACGAATGCACATCGGGCAAATCCCGGGGGCCCGGGTCGGCGGTCCGCGCTCCGAACGCCCTTGCACCGCGCGTGTCGGCGGATTTAACAGCGGCGCAAATTCGCCCGCGATTTTCTAAGCCATTGAAAAACATTGGCCAAATTCTTGCCGGCCATCGTTCCGACGCGCAAATCCAGCTACCAGCACCCGCCGGGTGTCGGAGAATTTTACATGTTTCATGGCCATCCATGGCATTCCATGGGCTCCAGACCATGAATGATATGTTAATCTGCTGTTAATAAATTGAATTTGCAGGATATTTTTCGGATTGGTATAAAAATTGCTAATAAGACTTATGCAGTGTCCTTAACGCCCCTGTCACCAATGATGGGTTACGGGGGTCGTGTGGTAATTGGGGAGGCATCTGATGCCGTTACGTAAATCCAAGCCTTCGAACCGGACCCGCGGCGTGGTGCGGCATATCCTCCTCGGAACCACCTGCCTGGCCGTTGGCGTGTCCGCCTGGTCGAAAGAATCCGATGCGTTCGTGATCGAGTTCGTCGGGGCGTTCGGCCCCGGGCTGGGCGAAGTCGAGCTTGAGATCGACAAGAACGGCAAGTTCAATTTCCACAAGAGCTTCAATTCCGTCGCGCCCATCGACCTCGTCTTCAACGTGTTGCCCGATGATGACGATGATGATGACGACGATGACGACGATGATGATGATGACGATGACGATGACGATGATGACGACGATGATGCCGGCGGCAACAATCATCACGGGTCAGGGCCGGGAAACCACGGCCATTCCGGTGACGATGATGACGATGATGACGATGATGGCGACGACGATGACGACGATGATGACGACGATGATGATGATGACGATGACGACGGCGGGAACAAATTCGATTTCATGGAGGTAATCAAAAACAATACCGGCGCCGACGACGATGACGGCGATGACGATGACGACGACGATGATGATGACGATGACGATGATGATGACGACGATGACGATGATGATGACGGCGGCAACAAGAGCCACGGGTCAGGGCCGGTAAACCACGGCCATTCCGGTGACGACGATGATGACGATGATGATGACGACGACGATGACGATGATGACGACGATGATGACGATGACGATGATGGCGACGACGATGATGATGCCGTCGACTTCACCGACTACCACCTGGAGCTAGGCTTCGGTGGCTTCATCGACGCCGATGATGACGATGATGACGACGACGATGATGACGACGACGATGATGACGATGACGACGACGATGATGACGACGACGATGATGACGACGACGATGACGATGACGACGATGACGACGATGACGATTTCAGGCTAGCGGACGAAGACGATGGCATCATGTTCGTCGAGCCGTTCATGTCGGACACCTTCGCCAACATTGAGCTTACCGGCGGCGTGGTGCTGGACTTCACGGGCGGCATCATTCCCGTCGGCGGTTCGGGCATGATCGGCTGGCGGATCATGATCAACGATGATTTTGTCGGAAAGCAGTTCACCATCCGCCAGACCCCGACGATCGCCATTCCCGAGCCCTCGACCTGGAGCCTGGTCGGCGTCGGGCTGCTCGGTCTCATGTGGGCGAGGCGGCGTCGACAGCGGAACGTTGCCGAGGGCTAGCCGGGCGCGCACGCGGTCTGACCCCGACAACTAAGCAGACAACGGCGGCCCGCGAGGGCCGCCGTTTCATTGTCGGCGCTCTTATCCGACCGGTTGTCCGAACGATCTGTCGCTTCGGCGAAAAGGTTGATATGAGCTCCGGCGGCACATTGTCACGGGAAGAACGATGAGCGAAGAACCGGCCCAGTCCGCGACGTTGTTCGGCGATATCTATCTCGAGGTACGGGTTCCGCCGGAACACCCCCTGCGCGCGTTGCGCATCGCCGCCGACCGCGCGCTGACGGCCGGGTCGGTGATCGGCGGGCAGGGCCGGGCACCCGGGCCCGGAACGGAAGCGACGCTGAAGGCCATGTTGCTGCAGGTGGTCTATGGAACGCCATCGGACCGGCAGTTTCTCGAGCAACTCGACTTCAACATGCTCTACCGCTGGTTTGTCGGCATGTCGCTCGACGAACCGGTATGGCCGGAAGCGGATTATGCGTCGAGCCGGGCGCGCTACATCGGCAACGGCCTGGGGCGCAGCTTCTTCGACACCGTCCTGCGGCAGACGGGCATACGCCAGAACCTGGCGCGCGACGGATTTCCGGACGGCGCCTTCGACGATCCCCTGGCCCTGTTTACCGAGGCAGCCGGCACCGGAGCCAGCGACATCGGCGCTGGCGACATCGCCCCGGCCGATACGTCGACGCTGCCCGAAACCGCCAAGCAGGCCATGGCGCAATACGGATACGGCCTGCTCGACGCCCATTTCGGCCTCGGTCCCCGGCCGGCGCCGCCCGATATCGACCTCGGCG
>JANQGO010000151.1 GCA_028277285.1 Alphaproteobacteria bacterium
CGACATCCTGATCAACAACGCCGGCATCACCCGTGACACGCTTGCCATGCGCATGAAGGACGACGACTGGCAGACCATCTTGGACGTCAACCTGACGGCCGGCTTTCGTCTGACCCGCGCGCTCCTGCGCGGCATGCTGAAGCGCCGCCACGGCCGCATCGTCGGCATCACATCGATCGTCGGCGTGACCGGCAACCCGGGCCAGGTCAACTACGCCGCGGCCAAGGCCGGCATGATCGGCATGTCGAAGTCGCTGGCCCAGGAGGTCGCGGAGCGCGGTATTACCGTCAACTGCATCGCGCCGGGCTTCATCGAGACCGCGATGACCGACGCCTTGAACGAGGAGGTGCGCGCGAACCTGTTGCAGCGGATCCCAGCCGGGCGCCTTGGCGCCTCCGACGATATCGCCGCGGCTGCCGTCTATCTCGCCAGCGACGAGGCAGCCTACGTCACCGGCCAGACCCTGCACGTGAACGGCGGTATGGCCATGATTTGATGGCCGGATTTGGTCCACCGAAAAGGGGCTTTTCCAGCTATCGCCTGCCAGACTAAAGTGTGTTACATGGACGCGCCCCGGGGGTAGGGGACAACGGTTTTCAGTCATGCGGCGTGCTTATCCGGAGCGCGCAAGTCACGGAAATTCTTGAGAAATCATGGAGGTTGTGTCCCGATGAGCGATGTGTCTGATCGCGTAAAAAAGATCGTCGTCGACCATCTCGGCGTCGATGAAGCCAAGGTCACGGACAGCGCGAGTTTTATTGACGATTTGGGGGCCGACAGCCTCGATACGGTTGAACTGGTGATGGCGTTCGAGGAGGAATTCGGTGTCGAGATCCCCGATGACGCTGCGGAGAAGATTCTCACCATCAAGGATGCGATCGATTACATCGACCAGCACGCCGACTGACCCGGTGTCGCCCTTTGAGCAGATCCTGTTTTGATGGCATCGCCGCGCGATGACATGAAGACAGGTGAATCTGCTCACCTCATGGACGCAGAGCGGATTCACATGGTTAGGTGGAACCGCCAAACGGTTCCACCTAACCATGATCCGCTCTAGGCGGCGGGTCGGCGGGGTCCGCTTCTGATGCATAACGTTGATCAACGAAGGGTGGTCGTCACCGGCATCGGCATGGTGACGCCGCTTGGCGATGGTGTTGACCACAACTGGTCGCGCCTGGTTGCCGGTGAGTCCGGCATTCGGCGTATCGACAACTTCGACACCAGCGATCTGGCAGCGAAAATCGCCGGTCAGGCGCCCACCGGCAACGAGCCCTATGCGTTTCGCGCCGACGACTATGTCGACGCGAAGGACCAGCGCAAGATGGACGATTTCATTGTCCTGGCGCTCGCCGCCGCCCAGCAGGCGGTCGAGGATTCCGGCTGGAAGGCCGAGAGCGAAGAGGATCAGTACCGCACCGGTGTCATGATCGGCTCAGGCATCGGCGGACTGAAGACGATCGCCGAGGCGTCCATCCTGCTGCAGGAGCGCGGGCCGCGCCGGGTCAGCCCGTTCTTCATTCCGTCAGCCTTGATCAATCTGGCGTCCGGCCACGTCTCCATCCGTTACGGCTTCAAGGGACCGAACCATGCGGTGGTGACGGCGTGTTCGACCGGCGCACACGCCATCGGCGATGCCTCGCGGCTGATCAAGTTCGGCGACGCCGAGGTCATGGTCGCCGGCGGCGCCGAGGCCGCGGTCTGCCGCCTGGGCGTCGCGGGATTTGCCGCGTCGCGCGCGCTGTCGACCGATTTCAACGACGAGCCCGAGCGTGCGTCGCGACCCTGGGACAAGGCCCGCGACGGCTTCGTCATGGGCGAGGGCGCCGGTATCGTCGTGTTGGAGGAGTTGGAGCACGCGAAGGCGCGTGGCGCCAAGATCTATGCCGAGGTCGTCGGTTACGGCCTCTCCGGCGATGCCCACCACATCACCGCCCCGGCGGATGACGGCGATGGCGGCTTCCGCTCGATGAAGGCCGCGATGCATCACGCCTCGCTCAATCCCGAGGATATCGACTACGTCAATGCCCACGGCACGTCGACGCCGTTGGGCGACGAGATCGAGTTGGGCGCGGTCAAGCGCTTGTTCGGGGATGCGGCATCGAAGATCTCGATGTCATCGACCAAGTCGTCGATCGGGCACTTGCTGGGGGCCGCCGGCAGCGTCGAGGCGATCTATTCGATCATGGCGGTCAAAAACGACATCGTGCCGCCGACGTTGAACCTGGAAGACCCGTCCGAAGCGTGCGACGGCATGGATCTCGTCCCATTGAAAGCCAAGGAGCGGCCGGTACGCGCGGCGCTCAGCAACTCCTTCGGGTTTGGTGGCACCAACGCCAGCCTGGTCGTTGCCAAGGCGCCCTGAAGGGGACGCTCCTGTCTCCCGCCGACGACGAGACCAAGCAAGCGAACGCAGACGGCCGCCCGGCCGAGGCACCCGCTCGCAAACCGGGTGTCTTCAACCGCTGGGTCGGCGGCTTCTTCTCGGTCGTGGTCCTGGTCGCCATCGGCGCACTCGCGGGTTTCCTGTGGTTCGATCAGCAGGCGCGTGATCCCGGCCCGCTGGAGAGCGAGACGACCCTCGTCATCCCGCGCGGCTCCGGCGTCGGCGCGATCGCCGACCAGCTTGCCGATGCCGGTATCATCAACGATCCCCTGCTGATGGTCCTGCGCGTGCGCTGGCGCGGCGAGGGGCGGCAGTTGAAGGCGGGCGAGTACATCTTCGTGCCCGCGCTGTCCCTGGACGACGTTATCAGCCATCTGTCGGAAGGCCGCACGGTCGTGCGCAAGATCAGCGTGCCGGAAGGGCTGACCACGGCGGCGGTCCTTGACCTGATCGCCGCGGCCGACGGCCTGACCGGCGAGGTCGAGACCCTGCCGGGCGAAGGCGCACTGCTGCCGGAGACCTATCACTATCAACTGGGCGACAGCCGCGCGACGGTTCTCGAACGCATGGCGTCGGCCATGACCGGCACGCTGGAAGAACTGTGGCAGGGGCGCGATCCCGATATTCCCCTCACGTCACCGGCCGAGGCCGTCATTCTGGCGTCGATCGTGGAGAAAGAGACCGGGGTGCCGGAGGAGCGGGCCCATATCGCGGGCGTCTTCTATAACCGGCTCGCCCGCGGCATGCCGCTGCAATCCGACCCGACCGTCATCTTCGCCCTCACCGAAGGCAAGGACGACCTGGGGCGCGCCCTGACACGGGCCGACTGGGAGTACGAACACCCCTACAACACCTACCGCAACACCGGCCTGCCCCCGGGCCCGATCGCCAATCCCGGCTTCGACGCCATCTACGCCGTTCTGCACCCCCTGGAGACCGACGATCTCTACTTCGTGGCGGACGGCACCGGCGGCCATGCGTTCGCCCGTACGCTGGACGAGCACAACGACAACGTCGCGGCGTACAGAGCTTGGTTGAGAAGTCAGGAAGAATAGTTATTTAATTCAATTAGTTATGATGATAATCTAAAGTGCTTTATCATTTGAGGTTTGAGACGGCTTGCGCGGCATGCCGCGGAAAAGACGGTCGGTCCAGGCCGGCGGCAGGGCGCCGGCGGTCAGCGCCGCCAGATAGACCGGCCAGGGGAAGGCGATGCGCGCGCGGTTCTTCGCCAGGCCGCGCTTGATGATCCGCGCGGCCTTGTCGGCCTCCATCAGGAACGGCATGGGATAGGGGTTGCCGTCGCTCATCGGCGTTTTGATGAAACCCGGGCAGATGACGCTGACGCCGATACCGTCGCCGGCCGCCCAGCCGCGCAGGGCTTCGCCCCAGACCCTGACCGCCGCCTT
>JANQGO010000159.1 GCA_028277285.1 Alphaproteobacteria bacterium
GCACCGGAGGCGGCGGTGTGGTGGTCGGCGGGAGCGACAACCTGATCGTCAACAGCGGCGTGATCCAGGCAACCGGCACGAACGGCAATGCCGTCGTTCTCGGCGGCACGGGCAATACGCTGCGCCTGCTGCCCGGTTCGGTCACAGAGGGAGCGATGAACTTTGCCGCCGGCAACGCGCTGGATGTCGCCAACGGTCTGAGCATTGACATGACGTTCACCGGCAACGCCCCGTCGGTCATCGCCAACGGCGCGCCGTTCGCGGTCAACGGTCTTGCGGTGGCGGTGGTCGATCCGACGGCGCTGGCCATGGCCGACGACATCGTGTTCGACCTGACCAACGCGGTCTCCGGCAGCGTGTTCTCGCGCCTGCGCGGCGAGCGTCTGGGCGGCGCGTCGGGCCAGGCGGTGGCGTCGCTGGACGGCGGCGATGGCTTGGGTTTTGCCTCGTCGATGGAAGGACGGAACGAGGCGTGGGTCGAGGTGTTCGGCCTGGCGCGCGATCAGCGCGCGCAGTCGCCGGCCGTCGGCGCCGACTACCATCTGGGCGGCGTCATCGCAGGCGTCGACACGCCGGTCGGCGGCGATACCCGCGCCGGCCTGTTCCTGGGCGGTTCCTATGGCGAACTGGACGTCAAGTTCGGCAGCCAGGATGAGGATATCTCGAGTGCCTTTCTCGGTGCCTATGGCGGTTACGCGTCGGGCCCGTGGGCGGTCGACCTTGTCGTGACCGGCGGTTGGAGCCGTTACGAACTCACGCGCAATGTCGCCAGCAACACGGCGCCGGGCGGTGTCGAAACCGTGTCGGCGGATTACGACGGCTACGTCATTGCGCCGGAGCTATCGGTGGCCCGCACGGTGTCGGTCCACGGTCAGGAAGTCGTTCCCAGTGTGCAGGTGGGTTATGCGGGCACGCACCTGGACGGCTATACGGAGACCGGCGCGGCGAACGGCTTGACTGTTGAGGACCGGTTCCTTCACCTGCTGACCGGCCGTTTCCAGGTGACGGTGCCGGTGCGCATCCCGCCCTATGCCCACATGGTTTACGTCGCACCCTATGCGGGGGTCGAGGGGCGCACGCGTCTGGACGACAGCGATATCGACGCGGTGCTGCTGGGCCAGACGATCCGCTTCGACGCCGGCGGCGAGGACAGCGTCGGCGCGGCGCTGGCGGGTGTCGAGCTGTCGGCGCTGATCGATGACGGCGTTTCCCTGTTCGGCCGTGTCGAGGCGACGGTGGAGAGCAACAGCGGGCGCACCATCGCCGGTCAGGCCGGCCTGCAGATCGCGTTCTGAAGCACGTTAGATCCCGACGATCGTGTCGCCGCCATTGGGGCTGATGACCTGGCCGGTGATAAAGCTCGCGCGCGGTGAGGCCAGAAACAGCACGGCCTCGCACATTTCCTCAGGCTCGGCCCAGCGCCCGAGCGGAATCAGTTTGGCGCGCGCGTCGAGATAGTCCTGTCCCTTGTGGATGGTCATCTCGGTCAGCACGCAACCGGGTGCGACCGCGTTGACGCGGATGTTCCAGGGCGCCAGTTCCTTCGCCCAGGACTTGGTGAAGCCGAGCAGGGCGGCCTTGGCCGCGCAATAGTTCGACGAATGCTCGTAGCCCGTCATGCCCCAGATCGAGGAGATGTTGACGATGGCGCCTTCGCCGCGCCGCTGCATGCCCGGCACGACGGCCTGGGTCGCGAAGAACGTGCCCTTCACGTGAACGTTCATGACGGCGTCGTAAGCGTCTTCGTCGAGATCCTCCAAGGCGCCGCCGAGGGCATTGCCGGCGTTGTTGACCAGAATGTCGATCCGCCCGAAGTGGTCCTCGGCCTCGGCGATCGCTGTGCGCGTCGCCGCGATATCGGCGATGTCGGAGACGATGGTGAAGACATCGGCGCCGTTGGCGCGGAGCTGTTTCGCCGCCGCGTCCACCATGCCGCCGTCGATATCGTGGAGAACGATCGCCGCCCCTTCGCCGGCCATCAACTCGGCGTCGACCAGCCCCATGCCGCGCCCGGATCCCGTAACCAGCGCGACCTTACCTTCAAGCACGCCCGTCATCGCTCTCGCCTTCAGGAAAGGGGGCGGCCGGTCGTGCACCGACCGCCCCGTTCATCTGGGTACGCCGGCAGAACTACATGCCGGCCATGACCTCGTCATGCAGATTGACAAGCTTACGCTGAATGTCCGGCGGTACCGTCTCGTACCATAGACTACCGGCGAGGATGGCTTCAGGGTCGGTTTGACCCAGTGATGCAAGAATCTCCGGATCGGCGAGGTCGTACGCTATCTTGTTGGCCGCGCCATAGGCATATTCTTCGATCATGAAGACACCGGTTTCCGGCGACAGGGTGGCGTCGAGATAATCGTAACGCTGTTCTTCCGTGCCGATGTGCCTGTTGGTCAACACATGGCCGTCGACCCAGGTCAGCAGCCCCTCCTTCGGCACCATGTATTCGACCGGTATGCCTTCCTCCTTCAACTGGGCATAGGCCGAGTTCCACGCGTACATGGCAACAAGCTCGCCCGTGGCGATGGCGGTCTGCGCGTCCGTTTCGCTCGCCCAATAGAACTTGTTGAGTTCGCGCTGCTCCTGAAGGAGCCGGCGGACCTCGGCGATTTCGTCATCGGTCATGGCAAACGGATCTTCGACACCGGCGATCAATCCGGCGGGTATGGTCGTGCCTGCCCAGTTGTCGCGCATGGCGACCCGGCCGGCGTATTTGGGATCCCACAGGATCTTCCAGGTGTGGTTTTCCTGCCCGGCATACTCCGGCGCCAGGTCGGTACGGAAGACAATCGACGAATTGCCCCACGACCACGGCGCATAGTAGTGGTTGCCGTCGTCGTCAAAGGTGCCGCGGATCTGCTGCAACTGCGGAAAAAGGTTTGGCCAATTGGACAGTCTGGAGACGTCGATAGGCTCGATCAGACCGGCATGGATCCAGCGGATGACCGTGCTGCTGCTTGGGCAAACAATGTCCGCGTCGAAGCCTGCGCGGATCTTTTCCAACGCCTCGTCGTTGTCGGCATAGAAAGAAAAGTCCGGTTGGCGGCCGTACTTCTCCGCGAATGCCGGATGCAACTCCGGCAACTCGTAGCCGTTCCAGGTGAACAGATAGAGCCAGCCGTCTTCGGCCAGAACCGGTTTATGCAAGACTGGCATCGATACCGTTGCAACACCGACAGAGGCCAGCACCTTGGTGACGTCGCGACGGCTCAGCGCCTTCTTGGCCAGCGCATCCTTGTACTCGTCGAGACTCATGATCTTGCTCATAACGAATCCCCCGACAGCATGTTTTGAGAGTTTACAAGTGTCTTGGCTTGCCGACTTCTTGGCAAGCCAAACCGGGAAGGCCATGCGATCGACCGGACAGGCGAGGGTCTTTCCAAACGACCTGGAAAGGGTTCAGCCAGCACCTCAAGAGGTGTGTCGAACATATTGTTTCTAAATTCAAAAGGGATGGCTGGGGGACCTGGATTCGAACCAGGACTATTCGGGTCAGAGCCGAAGGTTCTACCGTTAAACTATCCCCCAGCAGGGGCGCGCATGAAGGGCGCCGGTATCAGCGCCTTATGCCGATGCGCCCTGCGGCTGTCAACCGGCGTCGCCGGTGCCGTGCGCGCCGGGTTTTTCCGCCCCGGCGGCTTCAGCCCTGGGTTGCGGAAGACACAGTCCGCAGGAATTTCGCCCGGCCCTGCCGGCCGCCCAATTTCCGACAAGATGCGGATGGTATGACGGCGGGCTAAGGCGATGAGGTTGCGGGATTTCTTTGAATCGACCGCGGAATCACGCCGTGTTTCGCGCCGTGTCTGTGTTCATCTGTGGAGTTTCCTGTGCCACGATTTCGGGTTAGACAGGTGGGCGGATGAGCGCATAAGCGCCGTGGCGCCTGAGGGAGGCGGAGTTACGTGGTGGGTACTGGGACCAATGGACGCGCGAGGGGGCCACGCCGGCAAGCGCGACGACGCCAGCCGACGACCTATGCCGCGATCGACCTGGGCACGAACAACTGCAGGTTGCTTGTGGCGCGGCCGACGCGTGAGGGTTTCCGCGTCATCGACGCCTTCTCGCGCATCGTGCGCCTGGGCGGGGGCGTGCATGCCTGCGGCCGGCTGTCTGACGGCGCGATCGACCGCACCATCGAAGCGCTTCACGTGTGCGCCGGCAAGATGCGCCGGCGCGGTGTCAGCCGGGCGCGCTGTGTCGCGACCGAGGCATGCCGGCGCGCCGTCAACGGCGACGGTTTTCTGGAGCGGGTATCGCGCGAGACCGGCATCGGGCTTGAGGTCATCACGCCCGACGAAGAGGTCCAGCTTGCCATTGTCGGCTGTCAGCCCCTGATCGAAGCTTGGGCGCGCCATGTGGTCATCCTGGATATCGGCGGCGGCTCGACGGAAATCTCCTGGCTCGCGGTCGCCCCGGACGGCGATGTCGAGATCGCCGCCTGGAAATCGATCCCCTGCGGCGTCGTCACGCTCGCCGAGACCCATGGCGGCCACACGGTCGACGAGGACATCTATGGCGACATGATCGAGGAGGTGCGCGATCACCTCGCGCCGTTCGAGGCCGAGCACGGCTTCGGTAAGCTGATGGCCGGCGGCGACGTGCAGATGATCGGAACGTCCGGCACGGTGACGACCCTGGCCGGCATTCACCTGAAACTGCCGCAATACGACCGCAACCGGGTCGACGGCATCGCACTCGATTTCTGCGATCTCTCGGCGGCTACCCGCGAACTCGTCGCCATGGACTACGAAGCCCGGTGCAAGGTGCCGTGTGTCGGGCGCGACCGCGCCGACCTGGTGGTCGCCGGCTGCGCCATTCTGGACGCGGTCCATGCCATGTGGCCGGTCGGCCGGCTCTCCGTCGCCGACCGCGGTCTCAGGGAAGGCATGCTGCTTGGCATGATGGACGTCGACCGCCAGGATTCCTGTGGCCAGCGCGGCGGCAACGGCGCGGCGGCCGCATCGGGGCAGGGCATGTGAGCAGCGGTCGGCGCGGCGGCGGCAAACCATCGGGCGGCCGGCCTCTTTCCAAACGGGTCAAGACAGCGCGCGGCCGCCGGTCGTCGTCGACGCGCTGGCTCGAACGCCAGTTGAACGACCCTTATGTGGAGGGCGCCAAGCGCGAAGGCTGGCGTTCGCGCGCCGCCTACAAACTGATTCAGCTCGACGACCGCTACAAGTTTCTGAAGCGCAATGCGCGCGTGGTCGATCTGGGTGCCGCGCCCGGCGGCTGGACGCAGGTCGCGGTCGCGCGATGTCCCGGCGGCCAGGTCGTCGCCATCGATCTCAACGAGATCGAGCCGATCGCAGGCGCGGAGATCCTGACCGGCGACGCGACGTCGCCGGAGGGCATGCAGGCCATCCGCGACGCCCTTGGCGGGCCGGCGGACGTCGTGCTTTCGGACATGGCGGCGCCGGCGACCGGTCACCGTCAGACCGACCACCTGCGGGTCATGGGACTGGTCGAAAGCGCGCTGGCAATCGCCGAGGATCTGCTGGCGCCGGGCGGCACGTTTATCGCCAAGGTTCTGCAGGGCGGTACGGAAGGGGAGCTGCTTAACCAGATCAAGCGGCGCTTTGCCAAGGTCTCTCATGCCAAGCCGGAAGCGAGCCGCAAGGATTCGCGCGAGATCTACCTGATCGCACAAGGTTTCCGAACCGACTAAAGCGCTTTGGGTTTGCGTTGTCACGCCGCGCCATTGGTCTATAGTTTGGCGCGAGGAAGGCAGGACACGCCTTCGTCGCCATGAAGTCAGAGAAAAAAGGGAGATCAATCAATGGAGTCAAAACGCGATATCGAGCGTTTTGTCGATGCGATGAAGTTCGGCCGTCTGAGCCGGCGCGATTTCAAGAAGGGCCTGGCATCCGTCGGTCTCGCCATGACCGTGGCGCCGTTGTCGTCGCGCGCCGTGCGCGCCGCCGGCGAAGGCGACATCCTGTGCTTCACGTGGTCCGGCTACGAAGTGCCGGAGATGCACCAGGAGTACATCGACAAGTACGGTGAATCGCCGAACTTCGCCATGTGGGGCGACGAGGAAGAGGCCGAGGCCAAGATGCGTGCCGGCTTCGCGCCCGATGTCGCGATGCCGTGCTCCTATAAGGTTCAGAAGTGGACCGACATGGGCCTTCTGAAGACCATCGACACCAGCCGTCTGAGCCACTGGAACGACGTTATCCCCGTGCTGCAGGGCGTGCCGGACATGGAGATCGATGGCGAGCGCAAGATGGTCTGCGCCTGGTGGGGCCTGACCTCCGTCACGTTCCGCACCGACCTGGCGCCCGAGTATGTCGATCCGGAGACCCACACCTGGGGCATCCTGTGGGATCCCAAGTACACCGGCCGTCTTTCCATGATCGACAGCCTGATCGACGGTGTCATGGTCGCGGCGATCTATTCCGGCGCCAAAGACCCCTTCAACATGACGCCGGAGGAAGTCGAGGTCACCAAGAAGCTGATGCAGGAGCAGCGTCCGCTTCTGCGCTACTACACCAACGACACGACCAGTTGGGAACAGGCGCTTGCCTCCGGTGAGCTGATCGCCGCGGCGTCGTGGAACTCGACCCCGCTCAATCTCTCGAACGAGGGCATTCCCGTCGCCTTCATGAATCCGAAGGAAGGTCCGATGACCTGGACCTGCGGCATCACGCTGATGAACTCGGTCGACCCGGCGAAAGAAGAGCGCGCCTATGACCTGATCAACGCGTTCCTGTCGCCCGACACCGGTCAGTACTGGATCGAGAGCTTCGGCATGGGCCATTCCAACATGAAGTCCTATGAGCGGTTCTCGGCCGAAGAGCTGGCCAATCGCGGCCTGCCGCCCGACGATATCGAAGGCTACATCGCCGGCGGTATCTTCCAGGCGACCATCCAGAACGAGCCTGAACTGCAGGCCATGTATGAAGAGGTCAAGGCCGGTATCTGACCGTCCTTGATTCGTTCGATCGCCAAGAGGGCGGGGCGCTTCGGTGTCCCGCCCTTTCTTGTTGGCGGCGGTCGGCGCGATCGCATGGCAGCCCCGGTCATGCCGGCCCCAGTCATGGCAGCCCCGGTCATGGCAGCCATGACACGTTCCGCCTTTGACTCCCGGCGATTTCGTGATAGTGGATCGCGCCACTTCAAAACAGCGAGGTGGTGAGGACATGCGCGAAGCCCTGACATTTGATGACGTTTCGCTGGTCCCTGCCTATTCCCAGATTCTCCCCAATTCGGTCCAAACCGCGACCCGTCTGACCAAGACGGTGGAGCTGGGCATTCCGCTGATTTCCGCCGCCATGGACACGGTGACCGAGGCGCCGATGGCCATCGCCATGGCGCAGAACGGCGGCATCGGCATTATTCACAAGAATCTGACCGCCGAGCAGCAGGCCAACGAGGTCCGCCGGGTCAAGAAGTTCGAGTCGGGCATGGTGGTCAACCCGGTCACCATCGGGCCGGACGCGCCGCTGGCCGGCGCGCTCGACCTGATGGAAGCCCACAGCATCTCGGGCATCCCTGTGGTCGATGGCGGCGACGGCAAGCTGGTCGGCATCCTGACCCACCGCGACGTGCGTTTCGCCACCGACCCCGCCCAGCCGGTCCGCGATCTGATGACCAAGGACAACCTGATCACGGTCAAGGAAGGCGCCAGCCACGACGAGGCCAAACGGTTGCTGCATCAGCACCGCATCGAGAAACTCCTGGTGGTTGACGATGACGGCCGCTGCATCGGCTTGATCACGGTGAAGGATATCGAGAAGGCGCAGTCGCACCCCAACTCGTGCAAGGACGAGCAGGGCAGGCTTAGGGTCGGGGCTGCGTCGGGCGTCGGCGACGACGGGTTCGCCCGTGCCGAGGCGCTGATCGACGCCGGCGCCGATGTCATCGTCGTCGACACGGCGCACGGCCACAGCCAGGGCGTGATGGACGCGATCGGGCGCATCAAGGCGCTGTCGAACTATACCCAGGTCCTGGCCGGTAACATCGCGACAGCCGAAGGCGCCAAGATGCTGATCGACCAGGGCGCCGATGCGGTGAAGGTCGGCATCGGCCCGGGTTCGATCTGCACCACCCGCGTGGTGGCGGGCGTCGGCGTGCCGCAACTGACCGCGATCATGGACGTGGTCGAGGAGGCGGTGAAGAGCGATACGCCGGTGGTCGCCGATGGCGGCATCAAGTATTCCGGCGATCTCGCCAAGGCGATCGCGGCGGGTGCCAACTGCGCGATGATCGGCTCGCTGCTCGCCGGCACCGACGAGAGCCCCGGCGAGGTCTTCCTGTTCGGCGGCCGCAGTTACAAGCAGTACCGCGGCATGGGCTCGCTCGGCGCCATGGCGCGCGGTTCGGCCGACCGTTACTTCCAGCAGGACATCAAGGACGTGGTCAAGATGGTGCCCGAAGGCATCGAGGGCCGGGTGCCGTACAAGGGACCGGCCCACCACGTCGTCCATCAGCTGGTCGGCGGGCTCAGGTCTTCCATGGGCTATACCGGCAACGGCACGCTGGACGACATGCGCCGGGGCTGCCAGTTCGTGCGCATCACCAATTCGGGCCTGCGCGAATCCCACATCCACGGCGTCACGATCCAGCGCGACGCCCCCAACTATCAGTCCGAAACCTGATTGGGGTGGCGACCATCCGGCCAGCCGGACCGAGCGACGCCAAGGCCATAGCGCGTGTTCATGTCGAGACCTGGCGCAGTACCTATGCCGGCGTCATTCCCGACGCCTATCTGACCAGACTGTCCGTCGGCGAGCGTACCCGGCGCTGGCGCGCCATCCTGTCGCGCAGGGATCAGGGTCTGACCCTGGTCGTCGAAGACGGCGAGGCCGGCGTCGTCGGGTTCGGCAGCGCCGGTGAGGCACGCCATGACGGTCTGCCCGCGGACTCCGATTGGAACGGCGAGGTTTACGCGCTCTATCTGCTGCCCGACTGGCACGGCGCCGGCCTGGGGCGCCGGCTGTTGGACGGACTGTTCGAGCACCTCAGCCGGATCCGCCGTCTCAACGTGATCCTGTGGGTGCTGGAAGCCAATCCCACGCGGTTCTTCTACGAAGCCATGGGCGGACGGATGATCGCGCGCCGCCGCGAACCGTTCGCCGGCGTCATGCTGGATGAACTCGCCTATGGCTGGCGGCTCGATGCCAAGAGTCCGTAAGAAAAGGAGGCGATGATGACCACACCCTTTGACATTCTGGAGGTCGACCACGTCGTCTTTCGGGTGCGCGACATCGAACGGTCGATCGCCTTCTACCGCGATGTGCTCGGCTGCCCGGTCGAGCGCGAGAACGAGGCGTTCGGCCTCTATCACCTGCGCGTCGGGCGCGCCATGATCGATCTCGTCACTCTCGACGGCAAACTCGGGCAGGCCGGCGGCGTCGGTCCGGGCGAGGAGGGCCGCAACGTCGACCATATCTGCGTCGACGTCGAACCGTTCGACGAGGCGGCGATCCGCGACCACCTCGCCAAGCACGGCATCGAGGTAAGCGACAGCGGCGAGCGCTTCGGCGCGCACGGCATGGGACCGTCGATCTACATCCAGGATCCCGACGGCAACACGATTGAACTGAAAGGCATCAGAAAGGGGTAACGTGACTGAGACGCGACATGACGAACAGATCCTGATCCTCGACTTCGGCTCGCAGGTCACCCAGCTCATCGCCCGGCGCGTGCGCGAGGCCGGCGTTTACTGCGAGATCCTGCCCTGCACGGTCGACGACGCGCGCATCCGCGATTTCGGCGCCAAGGGCATCATCCTGTCGGGCGGCCCGTCCTCGGTCATGTGGGACGAGGCCCCGGCGGTGCCGCATGTGGTCTTTGAGGTGGGCGTACCCGTCTTCGGCATCTGTTACGGCGAGCAGACCATGTGCGCGGAGCTGGGCGGCGAAGTGCAGACTTCCGATCACCGGGAGTTCGGCCGCGCCTTCGTTGAGGTCACCGCCGACTGTGCGCTCTTCAAAGACGTCTGGAAAGTCGGCGACCGCGAGCAGGTCTGGATGTCCCACGGCGACCGCGTCACCAAACTGCCGGACGGTTTCTCCGTTGTCGCGATTTCCGACGGCGCGCCCTTCGCCGCCATCGCCGATGAATCCCGGCGCCTCTATGCCGTGCAGTTTCATCCGGAGGTCGCTCATACGCCCGACGGCGCGAAGCTGTTGGCGAACTTCGTGCGCGAGATCGCCGGCTGCTCCGGCGACTGGTCGATGGCCGCGTTCCGCCAGCAGGCCGTCCAGGCGATCCGCGATCAGGTCGGCGCCGGCAAGGTGATCATGGGCCTTTCCGGCGGCGTCGACAGCTCCGTCGCCGCGGTCCTGGTGCATGAGGCCATCGGCGATCAGTTGACCTGCGTCTTCGTCGACCACGGCCTGTTGCGCGCCGGCGAGGCCGAGGAGGTCGAAAGCGTCTTCCGCGGCCACTACAACATCCCGCTCATCGCGCGCGATGCGAGCGATCTCTTTCTCGGCAAGCTCGACGGCGTCGACGACCCCGAACGGAAACGCAAGATCATCGGCGCGACCTTCATCGAGGTGTTCGAGGAAGAGGCCAAGAAGATCGGCGGCGCCGAGTTCCTGGGGCAGGGCACGCTCTATCCCGACGTCATCGAGTCCGTGTCGTTCCACGGCGGCCCCTCCATCACCATCAAGTCGCACCATAATGTCGGCGGCCTGCCCGAACGCATGAACATGAAGCTGGTCGAACCCTTGCGCGAACTCTTCAAGGACGAGGTGCGCGACCTCGGCCGCGAGCTCGGCCTGCCGGAGACCCTGGTCGGGCGCCACCCGTTCCCGGGCCCGGGGCTGGCCATCCGCATTCCCGGCGCGATCAGCCGCGACAAGCTGGAGATCCTGAGGAAGGCCGACGCCATCTATATCGAGGAGATGAGGAGCGCCGGCCTCTACGACGCCATCTGGCAGGCCTTCGCGGTCCTGTTGCCGGTGCGCACCGTCGGCGTCATGGGCGACGACCGCACCTACGAGTTCGTTTGCGCCTTGCGCGCGGTCACCTCGACCGACGGCATGACCGCCGACTACTACCCCTTCGACCACGAGTTCCTGGGCCGCGTCGCCAACCGCATCGTCAACGAGGTGCGCGGGATCAACCGCGTGACCTACGACATCACCTCGAAACCGCCGGGGACGATCGAGTGGGAGTGAGGACTGGCAAGCAGGTGGGGCCGGCCTCTGCGCCATGGGCTCGCCGTCTTGGTACGCCGGGGCGACCGCGCCGCGTCGTTTGAGGCCAAGGCCTAGATTGCACGCTCTCTATTCGGTGCCGATCGCTGCCACGGCGGCCGCGATCGTTGTTTTGAGGTTCTGGGCCCGCAACCGCAGTATGCTGATGTGTTCGACAGTCTCGCGTGCGCCCACCTCGCCATACCAAAAGAAGTGATTGCCGGTCACTCTCGCGTTCAGCACGCCCGACGTCGCATAGGTCATGAGATCCATCAAATGTTGCCAATCGGCCGGCGCGATCTCTTCGGATTTTGACAGGGCGGGAAGAATGATCCCGCGATAGAGATGTTGGATCTGAAACATGCCCCAATTGCCGCGATCGGTCAGGGCATGATCGTTGTCCAGGACCTTGTCGCCGGAGATCGTGACGATGTAGGGAAAGTCCGCTTTCTTCAGCGCGCCGGTATCGGCAAGGGACCAATCGAGGTCTTCGACAAACTTACCGTCTTCATAGCGCGAGGCGTTGATGATGCCGTTCAGCGCGACAGGAATGTCGCCAAGGATGTCGGCCTTGAACTTGTCCCACGGCATGATGACATGGCCGTTGAGTTCGTTCTGTGCTTCCACATAGGCCTTAAAGATCTCACCGAACTGTGGCGCCTTGGACAATCCGTTCGGCGCCATGGTGATCGGGCCGGGTTCTTCCGCCAAGAGCGGTGCCGGCGGTGTTGCCGCGAGTGACACGAAAAGGCTCATGTCGAGACCGGCGTTTTGCGATGCCTCATAGACAGACTGCGCAATCTGTCCGCCGGCACTCCAACCGAGGACAATGATCTCTTGGGAGAGCCCGTTCTCGTCGATATAGAACTTTGCCGTGGCCGCGACCTGCTTGCCCCAATCGCGGATTGAATAGGCTGGGTAAGCCTTTGAATACACTTTGTTGCCGGTGGGATAGGAGGCGCCCAGGAAGGAATAGCCGTCGTGGCCGAGCCAGTATGCCAGAAAATCTCTCTCATCACCGCCAGGATAACCATAAGCAACGCGCGCAAGGTGAAATCCGCCGGGCACAAAAATGACGAGAGGTTTCTCCGGATCCCCGGCCTTGAAGTACGTCAGCGTTTCGATGCCGTTCGTCGAGAGCAACTCCTCGCCCGGATAGAGCCCTTCGGGCGGGGAGAGACGCTCGACGTTCCAGGCTTCCTCCGCGGAGGCGCTGCTAAATGCTAGTGCCAGAAAGAGCGAAGAAAAAAGCCGAACAATCTTCTGCATGGGTCATTCCCGAACGTCGCTTGAAGTGCCGCGCGGGTACGGTATGGCGGGTCAAACAAGCATGCAACCGCGCTTACGATTTCGTCTGCGCGTCAGCGACCGGGTGACCTGCGACAACAGGTGAAGGCCGCCCGGCACCATCGAGTGGGTGTTGGAGCCGCCCGATAAATCACGCACACGTGTGCGTGAGGGCAACTTCTCAGGTCCAAGGGGCTGCTTCACTATCGCCGGCGATCGCGTGGCATCTGATGTCCTGCCGGCGCCTTTTTGGGGTGCGGGCGGCCACGCTTCGACATTCCGCATGGAGTTGCCGAAAGCGATGAAGAAGCAGAAGCGCAAAACCAAACGCCCGGTGAAGAAACAGGCCCAGGCCCCGGCCGGCGCCGGCGTTGAGGACGCGCCCGCGACGACAAGCCGGCGCGACGTCCTGAGGAAAATCCGCAACGGCGGCTTGCTGGCGCTGGTTGCCGGCGGCGGCGGCTGGTATCTGGTCCAGGATGTCCGCGCGACGATCCGCGAACACGACCTCACCCAGATCGGCAACGGCATACCCACGGTCGTTCAGGTCCACGATCCCCAGTGCCCGCGATGCCTGGCGCTGCAACGCGAGACCCGTGACGCGCTTGCCGCGTTCGACGATGGCGAGCTGCAGTATCTGATCGCCGATATCAGCCGTCAGGAGGGCCGCCAACTCGCCGCCGCCCACAACGTCAACCACGTCACCTTGTTGTTGTTCGATGCCGAGGGGAACCGGCGCGACGTGCTGGTCGGCGAGAACACCAGCGCGTATCTCGAGGACGTCTTCCGCCGCCATGTCGCGCGGGGCCGTGCCGACTAGAGCGGGTCATGGTTAGGTGGAACCTCGGGCGGTTCCACATAACCATGTGAATCCGCTTGCCATCTAGGAGTAGAGCAGATTCACCTGTCTTGATGTCATCGCGAAGCGATCCCATCAAAACAGGATCTGCTCTAGCCATCCGCCGATCGATACGGCGCGCAGATGGTTTCGATAGCAATTCGCAATCAGTTGCACGATTTGATCGACAAACAATAGGCAGAGCCGGTCTGCTTGTGTAAGCAGGGTGTCGCCGACGGGCGCGTTCTCGTCCGCTAGACCAATGATCGGATCCTGCTGGAGCGTGAGTGTGGAAAACGGTGCTGAGATGGCCGGGCGGACGGGATGACGGACGCTGATACGCTGACGCTGCGCCGCCCCGACGATTGGCACGTCCACCTGCGCGACGGCCCGATGCTGGACTTTGCCGCCGACTTGACCGCGCGCCAATTCGCGCGCGCCATCGTCATGCCCAATCTGGTGCCGCCGGTGACCACGGTCGCCGCGGCGACGGCCTACAGGGAACGCATTTTTGCCGCCCTGCCGGCGGGACGCGACTTCACCCCGCTGATGACCGCCTATCTGACCGACGAGATCGACCCGGACGAGGTCGAGACAGGGTTCAAGAGCGGCGTCTTCACCGCCTGCAAGCTTTATCCGGCCGGCGCCACCACCAACTCCGCCTCAGGTGTCACCGATGTCCGCCATATCTATGGCGTGCTGGAGCGCATGCAGGCGATCGGCATGCTGCTCCTGGTCCATGGCGAGGTCGTGTCGCCGGATATCGATATCTTCGACCGCGAGGCGGTGTTCCTGGAGCGGGTTCTGGGCCCGGTGCTGGCCGATTTTCCGGCGCTGAAGGTGGTGCTGGAGCACATCACGACCGAGGACTCCGTCTCCTTCATCGAGGCGGCGGGATCGAACCTGGCCGCCACCATCACCGCCCATCACCTGCGCATCGACCGCAACGCCATGTTCGAGGGCGGCCTGCGCCCCCATGCCTATTGCCTGCCGGTCGCCAAGCGGCGGCGTCACCGCCAGTCTCTGCGTAAGGCGGCGGTTTCGGGCAATCCGAAGTTCTTCCTGGGCACCGATTCCGCGCCCCATCCCAGGCACGAAAAGGAAAGCGCGTGCGGCTGTGCCGGCATCTTCAGCGCGCCCGTCGCCCTGGAGAGTTACGCCCAGACCTTCGACGAGGAAGGCGCGCTCGACCGGCTCGAAGCGTTCGCTTCGGAGTTCGGCCCGCGCTTCTACGGCCTGCCTCTCAACGATGGTCAGGTAACGCTGCGCCGCGAAGCGCAGACCGTGCCGGATGTCGTCGGATCGGAAGACCTGGACCTCGTCCCGTTCCATGCCGGCGAGACGCTTTCATGGCGCTATGTGGAGGCCGACGGTTAGGCGTCGTTGAGCCGCGCGGCGAGCGCATCGGTCGGCACCACCGTCGTGTCTTTGTAACTGTCGACCGCGAACATCGTGGTGTAGCGGACGACATGGGGGTCGTTGTCGAACAGCCGTTCGCAGAACGTCCGAAACTCTTCCATATCCCTGAAGTTCGCGAGCAGCACCGCATCGACCTCGCCGGTCGTGCCATAGGCCATGTCGAGCGCCGGCTCGGCGCCGAGCCGCTTGGCGAAGTCCTTGCCCTTCTTGCCGCCCAGACCGCTCGTCACGACGGTGATGATCGCTCTGAGCCCGCGCTCCAGCTTCTTGGGATCGGCGAGATAGACGCAGCGTTCCAAATGGCCGCTCGCCTTCAGCCGTTCGGCGCGCCGCAAGCTGGTGGAGGGCGTCGAGCCGACCTCTTCGGCCAGCTCCGCCTGGGTCAGCGTGCCGTCGCGCTGCAGCGCGTCGTGGCTGCGGGTGGCCAGACGGTCCATGACGGGGTCCTTCTCCAACCAAAACAGCAATGACCGATTTCACCATATTTTCGGAGGATTTGCCCACAACCGTCAAGCCGCCGCGGCTATGATTCCGCCCGAACGCAATGCCGCGGTTTGTTGCCGGGAAGGGTGCCCTCATGAATCAAACGCTCGCCGTTGAGACGCCGGATGTCACACGTCAGGACGAACTCCTTCAGTCTTTCCGATCGGTCGACGCCGTCGTCGATGCGCTGAGGCCGGCCGAGCCCATCTACTGCCTTTATCCGCATGTCTTAAGGCAGGTCGCCGACCGCTTCGTCACGGGCTTCCCCGGTCGCACGCTGTTTGCGGTCAAAGCCAATCCGCATCCCGAGGTCATCCGGGAGCTTTATGACGGCGGCATTCGCCACTTCGATACCGCGTCCTTGCGCGAGGTCGCGCTGGTCAAGGAACACTGTCCGGACGCCACCTGCTACTTCATGGCCATCTGCAAGCTGGCGGGCGCGGCCGAGACCGCGTTCGTCGATTACGGTGTGCGGAATTTCGTTGCCGATCACGAAAGCGAGGTCGAGCGGCTTCTGGCGCTGGCCGACGACGAGACGACCATCCACATTCGCATGAAGGCGTTCGACCCGGCGTCCGTCTATGAGCTCTCCAGCAAGTTCGGCGCCGAGCCGGAAGAGGTCGCGCGGCTGCTGCGCCGTGTCGCTGACGCGGGTCGGCGCCCTGGCCTGGCGTTCAACGTCGGATCACTGTGTCGTCACCCCGATGCCTACCGCCGCGCCATCGCGGCGGCCGAAGAGGTCGTCACGGCATCTGGTGTCGCGATCGCATCGCTTGATGTCGGCGGCGGTTTCCCGACCGAATACCCGGGACTGGGCTCCCATCCGGTCGGTGCTTTCTTCGAAGCTATTCGCGAGGCGATCGGCAACGGGTCGTGGCTCGGCGATGGCGGCCTGATGTGCGAGCCGGGCCGCGCCCTGGTCGCCGAGGGCCAGTCGCTCCTGGTCCAGGTCATCTTGATCAAGGACGACATGGTGTTCTTGAACGACGGTGTTTACGGCGGGCTCTCGGAACTCACCATGTCGGACAACATCGTGCAGTACCCGTCCCGCGTCATCCGCCCCGGCGGCGTCGTGAGCACGGCCAAACATTCCTATGCGATTTCAGGACCGACCTGTGACTCCTACGACGTGCTGCCGCACAAGATGGACTTGCCAGCGGATCTCGCGGTCGGCGACTGGATCGAGTTCGGCCTCGCCGGCGCCTATACCAACGCCACCAGCACGCGCTTCAACGGCTTCCACACGGACCATTGGGTGCGCATCGAGGGCGCGGGCGCCATGCCGCCCGGTTTGGACGGTTAGTGTGCCCGGCGCACCCTTTACTCCACCGTGACGAAGTCGATATCCGGCACGTCTCCAGCGCCGCTGCCGGTGTCCAGGCCGGCGCCGATCGCGTCGATGACCTTGCGCCACTCGTTGATGTCCCGATGCACCCGGCCGCTGCCGAACCGGCTGTGGGTGACGCCGTCCAGCAGGTTGCGGCCGGTATCCAACAACTCCTTGGGCGCGGCCCGGGCCTGCCCACCCAAAACCGACTCGGTCGCCGCCGACAGGATATAGATCAGCGCACGCTCCCAATCGGTCATGGCGAACGTGTCGTCATCGGCCAGGGCGCGCAGGTGCGCCCAATCGTCGGAGGCCTTCGCCAACAAATCGATCCTGATATTGGTCGGAATGGCGATCGCCGCCTCATGGCACAGGCGCGCGCGGATGTAGCGGAACACCGGGTCATTGATGCCCGCGCCCTCGGCGGTGTCGACCGCGCGATCCAGCGCGGCAATCGCCTGCTGGCGAATGGCCTGCATTTCTCTGGGCGTCGGCCGGCGGCGAACGTAATCGCCGCCCGTCCGGCGCGGTCGCTCATAGGCGGCGAATGCCTCGATATACGCCTCCATGGCGGCGAGCATCTCCGGCGAGACCGTCTTGGCTTCATGGGTGCCGGCCGCCGTGACCGACAGCGCCTGCCAATCGATGGTGAAGCCGGCCAGGGTCGCGTGCGGTCCGGGCAGGCGTTCGCCGACGGTGAACCACATCTCGTCGGCCGGGTTGGCCCGATCGGCGCTTGTCCGCGCGATGCTGCTCATCAGGCTGTAAGCCTTGCAGATCGTTCGACCGAAACTCCGCTCGTGGCCGTCGATCGCATCATCGGCGTGGTTCGCCTGCAGGTCATGGGCCCAGCCGGTGTCGATCGTTCCGCTCGAAGCGGCTTGGGCCAGCGCGGATTCGGCGGTCTTGTATCGCGCGCGCGTCTCCATCCACTTGCCGACCGTGGTCGTAAAGTGGGCGTCGTCCAGCAGCTTGTGCTGTTCGGCCAGCGCCGCGTCAAGGAAGTGGTTGGTCTGGATGACGCGGTCGGCCGCGGGACTGGCCTCGACCCGGTTGATATGGTCGCCGGTGTCGTCATCGCGCGCGCCGTTCAGCTCGATGCGCAGCGCCTCGCCCGACGGCGCATGGCTGACCAGAATGGTCCAGGACGCGAAATGGTTGCGCGAGCGCACGATATCGACGGCGTCGTCAAGGGTCTTGGCTTCGCGCAGGATGCGCTGCTGCACATAGGGTGCGACATCGAAGTCGCCGCTGTTATCGCCGGCGGTGAAGTTGACCGTCGACATCTGATGCAGCGAGACGGCGATGCCCGCCTCGTTAACGCCGCTGATGCCGCCGGGGTAGACCAGGCCGGCGGTGCCGACGGCCGCATAGCGCTGCCAGGCGCTGTTGGCCGGCGTTTCGTCGATCAGGTGAAGCACCGGATGGTTGTTCCAGGCGAAAAAGGCGCCGTCGAAGTTACGCGCGTGCAGGCCAAGGCCGTTCGCGGTCAGGGCCGGCGCCGCCCAGAAGCCGGTGCAGCCCATGCGCGCGCGGCGCCGGTGCCGCGTTCTCAGCATGTTGTCGCGGATGTCGATGGCGACATCCTCGATCTTTTCGTCGTCGTCGTCGAACTCATCGTAGCTGCGCCCCCACTCATAGTGAGCGAAGGCCGCCGCCGCATAGCGCCGCCAGTGTCCTGTGCGCTTGCCAAGGCTGCTATGCTTCATCAGGTGGTTAAAGCCGGTCGCGATGTTGCCGGTGTCGATGGCAACGCATGCATGCTCCACGGCGTCGGTATCGAATAGCGGGTTGGAGAGCTCCGCCAGACAGCCTTGCGCCAGCGCGGCCACGCCGTCCTGAAACTCCCGGCTCGACGAGCCCAACACATCCTTACTGAGCCGGTTGAAGAATGCGCCGAACAGCTTGTCAGCGGGACCGACGTCAAGATCGTCGCTGGCATCGACATCGTGCGCGATGGTCGCCAGGATCTCCGGAAACACGCCGTCCTCGATTTCCTTGGCCAACAGGCGGCCGTGGTCGTAGCAGAGATCGGCAAAGCGGCCCTTCTGGGTCAGAACGAAGAACCGTTTGCCACCGGCCTCCCAGACCTGAAGCCGGCTGTCGGCACGGCAATCGGCGGGTGTCGGACGGTCTTCGACGTGGGCGAGGGTCATGATGGCCTCAAGCTGCGGGTGGGGCCTCGACGAACCTTTGA
This sequence comes from Alphaproteobacteria bacterium, assembly GCA_028277285.1. Taxonomy (GTDB): domain Bacteria; phylum Pseudomonadota; class Alphaproteobacteria; order SP197; family SP197; genus JANQGO01. The sequence goes on from JANQGO010000159.1 coordinate 18,705, forward strand.
TAGCGTATTTGGCTAGGGTTCGCCATCCATAGACGGCGTCAGGCTTGTGCGACGAGCCTTACGGTTTTCTCGGCAACGCCGATCTCGATGCGGCGGCCCCAGTCAAATGATAGGAAGTCGCGCTCGATACCGTCCGCAAAAACCACGCCATTCTCGTTAAGGCGCGAGAAGATTGTCAGGCTCTCAGATGAACCGATGCGGCCGGCGCGGATATTCGTTCCGGTTGCAATGCTTGGGAAGGGTTCTCGTACAAGATAGTCCAAGGCGCGCTCCTCACGGCTGAGAGGAAGAGAGGTGTTTGTCGCCTCCATGATTGACCGTGCCCAGCCGGTGACGCCGGTTCCTGTCGCGATGATGATACCGCTGGACGACTGGTGTTCTCGACGATCGCCGATCTTTAAGTCGTAGCGGGCCGACTGATGGCTGGCGTGGCCAACAAAGATCTCGTTCAATGCCAGCAGACGCGCGCCATCATCGAGTTTAGCCTCGGCCATGGTGAGCGGCACGATTGGACCATCGCCTGAGGCCACAGCGCGCAGCAAGGAACCGGCCATGTGTGGCGCATGGCATACCAGTATGCCGTCGTAAAGGGACGGGTCGGGGTTGATTCCCAGAACCGGCTGTTCGTCGAGATACTTGGCGACATTGGCGACGAGGCCGTCCTGTCCGACCGCGACAATGATGTCTTCCGGTTCGAAAAGAAACCGGTCGAAATCCTTGCGCGAGACCGCCGCCTGTCGCCAGTGTCGCGGTACGCCGTTGCGCGCGACGTGCACTGCCCGCTCGAAGTTCTGGTGTCGTGACTCCGCTTCGTCAACCGATTGACCACGCGTTTCCAGGAAGAATCGAATCTGGTCGCGCGTCGCGTGGCGTTGAAGCAGGAGCTGATAGTCCGTTTCCCGCGTTACGAAGACGGCGCGTGGTGGATTGGTCGGCACGATCGTCTCCGTCTCGCGGCCGCCTCAGCTTGGAGCCGGTGTCGAGGAAGACTGGCCGAACTTTGCTGCAAGGGCAGAGAGAAGGTCGGGGTTGACGTTGAGATGCTCGATCTTTTGCAGCTTCTTGGCGAACTCGCGCGCGGCAAGGCCCATCAGGACATCGCTCGGCATGTCGCGGTAGATCGCGGCCCGCTCGCGCTCGGCTTCGTTCCGAGCCCCTTCGACGGTTTGAATGCGGTCGGCGTCCGCGGCGGATTCGATCCGGCCTGCCTCTGCTTTCGCCGTCGCGCGCGCGCGCGTGTTTTCCGACTCCTTGGCGATCAGTTCGCTCTCGCGCCTTGCCAACTCCGTCTTGTTTGCCAATTCGTTTTCGGCAATGGCGCGCTCCTTATCGACCGCCAGGGCACGGCGCTCGAACATGGCCTCGTCAGCCTTTTGCTGCAAGGATTCGAACGTCGGCGTCTGCAGCGCCCGTTCAAGCTCCGATGAAGGGGCCAGCTTGCCCAGGCTTAGGTCGACCACGGCAATACCGATGTCGTCCAGCGTCGACGTACCGATCAACGTGGAACCAAGCCGTTCGCGCAATGGGCCGACGCCACCATCAAGCAACGCACGGATAGGCAGTTCAGCGAAGTACTGCATTGCCGTTTGTTCGGCGAGGGTAATGAGTCGCGCTTCAATCTTGGCGATCGGGTCGGTGTAGTAACCCCCGGTCGCCAGGTTCAGGCTGAAATCGATTCGGTCTGCGAGCTTTTCCGGGTCGACAATGTTCCAGAGCGCCGTGCCCTGAACCGCGGCGTCTTGAAAGTCCTGGCTGTTGCCCTTCAGAAACAGGGTTGCCTGGCGGTCGACCAACGGCATCTCGATTATCGAAGCGTGGCGCGGCATGAACCAAAACGAGAGGCCGCGACCGCTTCGGACCATACGTCCGCCCCGGTAACGCATGACGTAATTGCTGGCCTCGCTTTTGAAGTGGGCTGTGAACCCGTATCTGCGAATAAAAGCCATGTCGTGTTCTCCTCTTCTAAGGTGCCGTGTCGGGCGTTTTCCCGGGCTTCAGGCGGAAAAGCTCGGCGGGACGAAATCCGGTTCCGGTTTCGCGTTGACCGGTCGCCTCAAGCCAGCCGGTGTCAAGCATTCGGCGCCGGAATGCAGGCTTGTTGAGCGACTGGCCTAGGATTGTTTCGTGCACGTGTTGAAGTTGGCGCAATGTGAAGCGATCGGGCAGCAAGGCGAAGGCAACCTTCGAATAGTCCAACTTGCCGCGCAGGCGTTTGATTGCCATGGTCAGAACGTCGGCATGGTCGAACGCGAGCGATAGTGGTTTTGCATTGTCACCATGAGCGGTAACCGGATCGCCTTCTTCTCCTGGCCACGGTATGTCCAGTTTGGCGATCGTCAGATCCACGGCTTTGTGGCGTGCCTGTGCCAGTTGATGGTGTGGCAAAAGCGCAAAGTAGGCGACTGTGATGACGCGTCCGCGCGGATCGCGGCGCGGACTGCCGAACGTGTAGAGTTGTTCGATCCACGCACCTTCCATACGGGCTTTGTCCGCTAAGATGCGCTCTGCCGCTTGGTCAAGAGACTCGTCGATTTGCACAAATCCCCCCGGCAGTGCCCAGCGCCCCTTGAACGGTGAGCTGGTGCGCTTTTGCAGCAGAGCGGTGAGCGACGCATCGGAAACACTCATGAGGACGAGGTCCACCGTGACGGAGGGTTTGGGAAACTTGTCGAGTTCAGTCATGATGTTAAGTCCATATTGTGCACAGTAGATATAAGCATGGTGTGTATAAGTCAAGAGAAAGACGCTGCGCAGGCCCTGGCGTCCAGCTGCTGTGTGCGGCCATCGGCAGCAGCAGATCAGGCGTCCTTGACGACTCCGCACGACGACAGGGGACGGTTGTGACGAGACACACGCGCGAGGCCCAACCGTCGGCCACCCCCGGCACCGAGCTCTTCATCACGCTGCGCGAGGCAAGGCCCGACGGCATCGGCATCGTGACGTCCTGTCATGTCGATGCGGAGCGGTTCGCGGCAGAAGCCAACGAGATCGTTGCCTCGTTTCGGTCAATGTCGCTTGAGAAAGGTATGCAGATGACCGATCAAGAGATTCGCGACTCCTGCTGGGCGCCGATGATGGAAAAGCTTGCCGAGAAGATCGGCCGCGGCGGCGATAAGGCGTTCGAGACCAAGGCGCTGTGTTTCTTTGCCTGGGCGGCGTTCGGCGATAAGGCGCGCGGCTGCAAAAACATCGACGTTCTGCTCGACAAACACCGCAACGTCCGGGTCACGCGTTTCCCGCGCCGCTGGTGGCGCCACGACCGCCGCCTGCTCGGCAACCTGCCGCCGAAGTCCAAACCAGACGCGACACCGTGCTGAGACCTCTTTTGAGACACGGCGCCATCGTGCTGGGCGCCGGTTTGCTTGTGCTGCTGGTGGTGCAGGGCGGCCATGCCGAGAGCCGCGGCGCCTACGTCCATGGCGACTTTCGCGAGGGTGACGAGAAGCTGATCGTCTGCCGCGGCCACGACCTGGCGGTCACGCTGTCGGAAGGCGTCAATCAGGCGCTCCTTGAGTTGCGCGATATGCTGGTTGCCGCGTCCGATGACGCCGAACGGCAGATCATCTATCAGGAACTGCTGTACCCCACGCCGGCGTGGCAGGCATTGATCGGCGCGATCGAGGATCAGGCTTGCGAGCTTGCCGACGTGCTCGACCACACGTCGCGTCGCACCATCCTGCGCGGCCCGGCTTCGCTCGATGTGCTGAAAGCGTCGCACAGTGTCGTTGAGTCGGAGACCTACTTCCTGAACACGCAGGCGGCGATCACCGTCTACATCATCACGACCGAAGCCGTACCGCCGGTCGAATAGGGCGTCTTGCCAGCCAAGGTGTGCCGTGGTTCCTTCTCGGATGCTCAGGGCGAAAGGGACGGCATCATGTTTCGGCTATTCTACACATACGTTTCCGCGGCCATGGCGCCGCACATGGCGCTCGAAGAAGTAGGCGCCAGTCACGAACTGGCCTTCATCGACTTCGATCAGCCGTGGCCGGAGGACTATCTGGCGCTCAACCCGCACCGCAAGGTACCGACCTTGGTCGACGAGAACGGTGAGGTCTTCTACCAGGCCGCCGCCATTCTGTTCCATCTGGCCGACCGCTTCCCCGAGGCGGGCCTGGCGCCTGAGCCCGGCAGCGCCGAACGCGGTCACCTCTATCAAACGGTCTTCTTTATGGCCGAGATGCTGCAGCCCTCATATCACATGCATTTTTATCCGGAGCGCCATGTCACGGCGCCGGCGTGCGAAGCTTCCGTCGATGCCAAGGCCAGCGAGTGGCTGACCGACCTTTGGGGCCGTATCGACACGATGATCGGCGAAGGACCCCATTTCTTCGGGCCGAACCTGACGATCGCCGACTTCTACATGGCCATGCTGGCGGCCTGGAACGGGCCCCAGCACACCTCGCTTAGAAAGTACCCGAACGTCTGGCGCAATCTGGAAGCGACGGTGGCGCGGCCATCGGTCAAGGCCGTCTACGATCACAACAAGATCGCCGGATTGGACGCGCTCAGTTAAACTGGAGTCCAGGTGGCACGTTTCGTGCCTAACGCCGTTTGACGAAACGTGACGCTGACCCTCGATCCTTCGGATATCCGAGGTTGGGATCGCGCTCGCGCGTGTACGCGTCGATGCGAGGCAGGTCGTCATCGAATGCCAGCCAGTCCAACCGCATGCCCCAATACGCGTGCGCCTGCGGGCGGAACCTCTCAGGGGCGTCCATGAACCCGATGTTCAGGTACAGCTCATCCTTTGCCCCTTCGTCGTGATAGCTGATCGAGGTTCCGCATTCCGGGCAAAACGTCCGAACGACACCCTTCGTCTTCGAGAAGGACTTTGGCGTTCCGCGCGTGAACTGGAACTGGTCGGGCCGGTAGCCGATCCAGATGGTCATCGGGCTGCCGATCGCCCGACGGCAATCATCATCGTGGTCATAGCAGATCCAGAACGGCTCGCCGCTTACCTGAGCGGTGATCTGACCGCAGAAGCAAGCGCCGGTTTCGACTCGGGTGCTCATGCCGGCGGTCTCCTATTGGCTTGACGTCCAGCATGGTGCGTCAGGTATCGACGTACCGCATTCAAGTGTGCCGGACCCATGGCGAAATATCTTGCCTGAATCACGCTTCGTCAGGCTCTATCGTTGCCGTGCGCGTACATGACGGTGCCGGTACGCGCAGGAATCGGCGGCGCGACCTGGCCGCTGAGCAGGGGGCGGTTATCGAGCGAAGTCCGCATTATCTACGGGGTGTTTGCCTGGTGCTTCTGGGCGGCTTCTTCATCAGTCAGTCGGGTGTCCTGATCGGCATGATGGACAACGCCGGTGTCTGGCATGTCCAGTTCTACCGTTCGATCGCGGCGTTGGTGGCGCTGGGCGGTATCTTGCTGATCAAACACCGCGGCCGTGTCGCGCGTGCCTTCACAAGCGGCCTTTTAGCCATGGCGGCGACCGGCATATGTCTGGCGGTCAGCAATCTCTTCTATATCGGCGCGTTCTATCACACGCGCGCCGCGAGCGTCTTTTTCATCATCAGTTCCCAGCCGTTCTTTGCCGCCCTGATCGGCTGGTTTGTCCTCAAAGAGCCGGTGCGTCGCGCGACGTGGGTGGCCATGTCGGCGGCGCTGATCGGCGTGGCCGTCATGATGTGGGAAGGCGTCGGCGACGGCCGTTTGCTCGGCAACCTGATGGCGCTGGCGGCCGCCGTCTCGTTCGCCGCCTTCGGCGTGTCGCTACGCGCTGGGCGCCAAAGCGACATGGTGCCGGGCGTCATGCTGGCCTCGGTGATCATCTGCATGATTTCATCGACGCAGCTCGGCGATTTCGCGATCAGCGACCGCGACCTCGCGCTTTGCCTTTACATGGGCGCCTTCCAGGTCTCCGCGTCCCTGGTGCTCTATGCCGCCGGTGCCAAGTACGTGCCGGCCGCCGAACTCATGGTCCTCGCCCTCGTCGAGGTCATCTTCGGTCCGCTCTGGGTCTGGCTGATCCTGGGCGAGGCGCCGACCATGCTGGCCTTCATCGGGGGAGCCGTCGTCATGGGCGCGGTTTTCGTCAATGCGATGACCGGCGTACGCCGCCGATAGATTGATTGATTCGCACCTCTCTACTACAATCATTGGTCGAGTTTGTGCTCTGATACGACTGCGTCGGATTGGCCAGATGAGTCGCCTTGTTCCCGTTGTTCTGCTTCTTGTCGTTGCTTTCCCGGCCACCTGTGCCCTCGCGGATGACATCGTCATTGAGAACCTGCTGGAGAGAATCTCTGCGCTTCGAGGCGGGGAGGTCTCAGCGGAGGACTGCCATGACCAGTTCGAAAAGCGCGATGTGTCGAACGGCGCTGAACTCTTCTATGGCTACGGTGTGTGCGGATGGGCGGAGCAGGATTACGAGGCAACACTGCTCCTCGTTATGGGGCAAGTGCGCGCCGTTACGGACATGGAGTTGCTCGAGCCCGCGACCGAAGTTGACCAGCAGGCAGCCGCATTGCTTTGGGGGTACATCTTCTACTACTTCGGCGGCCTCGGACCTGACTCAGTTTACTTGGATCCCGCTATGCATGAGCGATTGGTGCGCGAGTATGAAGGTTGGGTCCCAGTGGTGAATCCCGACTACGATCCGGGCTGGGGCTTTGCCAGTTTTCCGGATCCATCTGTCTACCTGGGAAAAATCGAGCACGAGAAGGCCAGAAGAGCGCGGACGATGAAGCTTCAGGCCATCCTGCAGGCTGACCGAGACTACCGTGCCGCTCACGTCGAGTTCCTCTGGCTTCAGCAACAGAATCCACATGGTTTTGTGGCGGGCACGTCGGACTACGATCGGTCCGTCGAGCTGCAGAGAACGATGAGCGAGATAAGCCAGAGGCTGAAGGAGCAACACGCGGAGGAGTTAGGTTATGGCCAGTGATGCTATGCCTGTGCCTTTTTGGGCAACCTCTCGCGGTGGAGCGCGTAGAGGCCGCCGGCGACCACGACGATGGCGCCGCCGATGGTCCAGACATCCGGGATGTGGTGGAACACGACAAATCCCAGGAACGCCGCCCAAACCATCAGGAAATAGCCGAACGGCTGCAGGAACGAGGCAGGCGCCAGGGCGAACGCCTTGAAGAGGATGATGTGCGCAGCCGCACCCAGGACGCCGACCAGCAGCATCAGCAGCCAGCCCTCGAGGTCCGGGGCGCGCCACACGAAGGGCGCCAAGACGCTCAAGACGATCAGGCCGACAACCGCCGTATAGAGCGCCGTCGTCGTCACCGCATCGTCCAGGCCGACCTTACGGACCAGGACCTGGTAGAGCGCCCAAAGGAAGGCTGCCGCCAGCGGGACGGCGGCGGACCAGGAAAGCGCTTCGGCGCCCGGCCGGATGATGATGAGGACGCCGATCAGGCCGACCGCGACCGCCGTCCACCGGTGCGGCCCCACCCTTTCGCCGAGCAGCGGCACCGCGAGCGCCGTCGCGATCAGCGGCGCGACGGCGGCGACCGCGTGCACGTCGGCCAGCGGCAGCAGGCTGAAACCCAGGATGAACACGGCGGCTTCGGCCAGCAGCACCAGAGAGCGCACGATCTGGAGCTTCCAGTGGCGCGAGGCGATAGCGCGCCGGACACCGCCGCGTCCGGCCAGGACCAGCGCGACAACCAGGAAGATCAGGAACCGCACCCACAGGATCTGCGCGATCGCGTAGTCGCGGACCAGATACTTGGCCGTCGCGTCCATCGACGCCATCAGCATCATGGAAAGCAGCATGAAGGCGACGCCGGCGGCGGTCTTGCCGCCGGGAAGGGCCGAAAGCCGCTGCCGGATCGACTTCAGCGGGGCGTCCGCCTACATCATCATCATCGGTGCGATCGAGGCGCGGATTTCCCGGATGGTGTTGGCGACCGCCTGGCCGATCACGTCCATCTTGACGATCTCGTCGATGCGCGGCTCGACATGCTCGACCTCGCGTTCGCTTAAGATCTGGTCGAACAGGTTGCAGGCATCGGCCAGGCAGATGATGACGATGTCGCGCGGCTCCGGCGTGGAATCGCTCAGCAGCACATCCAGGATGCGGCGTTTGACCTCACGCTCTTCCTTGCCGTCGACCATGGGATAGCGCCGCGTCTCGAAGACCCACAGGATCTTCTTGTCGACTTCCTTCAAGATGCCGCGTTCGACCAGCCGGTGCAGGACCCGTTCACGCAGGTCGCGTGAATCACGGCCGATTTCGCCGACCCAGTAACCGGCGTCGTGCAGTTCGCCGGAGGCTTCCAGCCGTTCGAGCACCGCGTCCTGCACCGGGTCGCCTGTCGGTGTTTTGTCGGCGACAAACAGTTTCTCGTTGTCGGCATCGACACGGCTGGCCAGCGCCAGGTCCATCAGGACCGCGCCCGCCACGGCGTAGCCGACATGCACGTCGGGTTCGTTGATAAACGTACCGGTCTCGTCATCCAGTACGAGGAGAAGGATCTCCTCAGCAATCGTCAGCATGACCGGCCCCTCCGCACCCTCACGGTTGAAGAATAGGGCGCGTCAGTGCGTGCGATCAACTCTCATGCGTCGACAGAACGGTTTTCGTGGGGGTAGCGCGCGACTTCGTCGTTCATCCGGCCCAGACACATCAGGGCGAACATGTGGAAATCGCCGATCAGGCTCCACAGCGGGAAGCGGAAGGTCGCAGGTTTGTTGCGCTCGACGAAGAAATGACCGAACCAGGCGAAGCCGTAGCCGAGGAGCGGCATGGCCAGCAGCCACCACCAGTTCCAGGTCACCAAGGCCAGGACCGGCATCGCGATAACAAGGGCGGTGCCGACAAAGTGAAGGCGCCGTGTGGCCTCCAGGCTGTGTACGCCGACGTAGAACGGCCAAAACTCGCGATAGGTGCGGGGCGCGGGCATAACGGGAGTCATGTGGTATCGCGCGCCTGGATAGCAATCCGCTTCGACGCTTCTATCAGATGTCGGGCAGGCCCAGTGTGCCATGCCGGTGCCACTTTTAGGCATCATTCAGGCGCGTTGCATGCTAATCGCGCGATGGCTAAGTTAGCCGCGCAGCGGAGAGGTATCAGGTTTGTGAGCGACCCCAGCGACCAACTAATGCGCGAGATCGATGAGGATCTCAAGCGCGAGCAATGGCAAAAGCTTTGGAAGGCCTATGGCCGCTACGCGGTAGGCGGGCTGGTGCTTGTGCTGGTCGTCATCCTGGGGTTTGTCGGCTGGCGCGAGTATCGCGAGGGCAGCCTGGCCCACGACGGCAATATCTACTGGCAGGCCGATCGCGCGGCGGCCTTTGGCGACCACGCCGCAGCGGCCGAGGGCTTTGGCGTGCTCGTGGAACACGGCAGCGGCGGGTATCCGGCGCTGGCGGGCCTGCGCCAGGCGGCGTCGCTGGCCACCGCCGGCGACCGGGAGAGCGCGCTTGAGCTCTACGACCGTATCGCTGCCGAAGCCGGGTCCGACAGCGCGACCGGACAGCTCGCCCAGCTCTATGCCGCCATGATGATGCTCGACGGCGGCGGCACCCGCCAGATCGCCGAACGGCTTGAACCGCTCGCGGCCGACGGCGCGCCGTGGCGCTTTTCCGCGCGCGAACTTCAGGGACTGCTTGCCATGCGCGATGGCGACAACGCGGAAGCGCAGCGTATCTTCGACGCCCTGATCGCCGATCCTGAGACGCCGACCACCTTGCGCAACCGCGCAAGCGAACTCAACGTCATGGCGGGTGGCGGCGAATGACAGCTCGCGTTGCCGGCCTGTTGGCCGTGGTCGGTCTGTTTATGGCGGCCTGCGATACGTTGGATCTGGACTATCTCGGTCAGCCGCCGCCGCCACCCCTGCCCGGGGAACGCATCGCCATTCTGCAGTTGGAGCAGGATCTGGCGGCCGATCCGGGAATCGCCGAAACACCCATCGTGCTTCCGCCGCCCATCCCGACACCGAACTGGCCGCAAAACGGCGGCCTGGTCGACAAGGCCATGCTGCATGTCGCCGCACCCGGCGCCCTGACGGAGACTTGGTCGGCCGGCATCGGCGAGGGCGAGGGGCGCTTCCGCCGCCTTATCGCGTCGCCAGTCTCGGCCCTTGGCGTCGTCTACACCATGGATGCGGACGCCGAGGTCAGGGCCTTCGACATCAACACGGGCGATGAACTGTGGGATGTCGACCTGACGCCGGAAATCGAGGACGACGGCGGCTGGGGCGGCGGTCTGGCGTTCTACCGCGGCCGCATCTATGCGACCACCGGCTTTGGCGAGGTCGTCCTTCTCGACGCGCAGACCGGCGAGGAATACTGGCGGCGCACGCTTGGACCGCCGCTGCGGGCCGCGCCCACCGTGAGTCAGGGCCGCCTCTATGTGCTGACCTCCGACAACGAGCTTGTCGTCATGGACGCCGACACGGGCGAGACCCTGTGGGTCCACA
>JANQGO010000292.1 GCA_028277285.1 Alphaproteobacteria bacterium
GGATAAGGTCATCGACGAAATCGTCACCCAGATCGCGACGCCCCGATGATCTATCCGACGCGACGCGCCATCCTGCTGGTGGCGGCCGGTGTGCCGCCGACCATGCTGGGTGTCGTCGCCTTACCGGAACTGTGGGGCATTGGGCTCGCCTGGCTTTGCGGTACCGTGCTGTTCGTGTTCCTCGATGGTCTGCTCGGCGTCTCGGCGCGGCGCTTGACCGTCGCGTGGAATGCCCCGTCGGTTCTTTATGTCGGCGAAAGCGACCCCTTCACCATCCGCTTCACAGCCGCCGGCGCGGAGCGCACGACAACGATCGACGTGCTGCTGGAGGTCGCCGGTGTTGTTGACCGGCCCGCGCTGATCCGCCGGCCGATCGATCATCGTCGCGACGTCCATGTTGTTGTCGACCTCGTACCGCACCGGCGCGGCACCGCGGCCATCCAGCGGCTGTGGCTGCGCTGGCGCGGCCCGTTCGGCCTTACCTGGCGCAAGACCGGCCATCAGATAAACTTGGACGTACCGGTCCTGCCCAATATCCGCGCCGTCAGACAGTCGGCTCTGTCGCTGCAGATCCGCGACGCCACCTTCGGCAGCAAGGTCCAGCGCGAGGCCGGCAGCGGTTCGGAGTTCGACGCGCTGCGCGACCACGTGCCGGGCCTCGACAGCCGCGCGATCGACTGGAAACACTCCGCGCGCCACAGAAAGCTCGTCAGTAAGGAGTTCCAGACGGAGCGCAACCACCAGATCGTCATGGCGATCGACACCGGACGCCTGATGAGCGAGCCGCTGGGCGGCATTCCCCGGCTGGACCGCGCCATCAACGCCGGCCTGGTGCTGACCTATACCAGCCTGCATGCCGGCGACCGGGTCGGGGTCTATGGCTTCGACGCGCAGGTCAGGCTGTTCGCCGCACCGACCGGCGGCGTGCGTGCCTTTCCGCGGGTCCAGCAGTCGCTCGCGCAGCTCGACTACCGCGACGAGGAGACGAACTTCACCTTGGGCCTGACCGCGCTTCTGGGGCGCCTGAAACAACGGTCGCTCGTCGTTGTCATGACCGACTTTGTCGACACGGTCACTGCCGAGCTGATGGTCGAGAATCTCGGCCGCATGGCAAGCCGTCACCTCATTCTCTTTACAGTCTTGCGCGATCCCGTGCTGACCGGCGCCATCGAAGACCGGCCGGCGACGCTGGAGGACCTGTCTCAGGCGGTGATCGCCAGCGACCTCGCGCGCGAACGCGCGGGTGTCCTCGAGCGCCTACGCCGGTTCGGCGTGCACTGCCTTGAGGCCGATGCGGCCAAACTGAACGGCGACCTCATTAACCGTTACCTCACGATCAAGCAGCGGGAGCTGATCTGAGATGGCGGGACCGGTCAGCGATAACGGGTTGAAGAGCGCGCTCTTCAGGCGCGAACGCGAGGCGACCTGGAAAAAACTTCAGGACCTGCTCGCGCGCATCGAACGCAACGGCATCAAAAGTGCGTCGGCGCAGGAGCTGCATGACCTGCCGATCCTCTACCGCGCCACCATGTCGTCGCTGTCGGTCGCCCGCAGCATTTCGCTCGATCGCAATTTGCTGCAGTACCTCGAGAGCCTGGCCGCGCGCGGCTATTTCTGCGTCTATGGCGCCCGCGCCACGTTCGCTGAAACGCTGAAGGCTTTCGTTCTCGTCGATCTGCCGGAGGCCGTCCGCGCCGCACGCTGGTTCATCGCGTTGTCGACCGGCTTGTTCTTCCTGGGCACCGCGCTCGGCTGGCTGCTGGTCGCGTTGGAAAGCGACTGGTTCTATGCCCTGGTCGATCCCGGACTGGCCGCGGGCCGCGACCCCGATGCATCGCGCGCGGAACTGCAGGAAACGATTACCGATGACGGCGGCGGCTTGACCGACCTGTTGATCGCGTTCGCCTCGTTCCTTTTCACCCACAACGCGAAGGTCGCGCTGGCGTGTTTTGCCTTCGGGTTCGCGTTCGGCATCCCCGTCGTCTACCTGTTGTTCACCAACGGCCTCATGCTCGGCGCGTTCTGCGCGGTCTTTGCCGGGCGCGGCCTGGGTCTCGACTTCATTGCCTGGATCTTGATCCATGGCTCGACGGAGTTGGCCGCGATCATCCTGTCCGGCGCGGCAGGTTTCCTGATCGGCCAGGCCGTCGGCTTCCCCGGACGGCTGAAACGCCGCGCGGCCCTTGCGGTAAAGGGGCGTCAGGCCGCGATCATCGCGCTGGGCGCGGTCGGCATGCTGTTCGTCGCCGCGCTGCTGGAAGGGTTCGGACGCCAGCTCATCACGGATACCGCATGGCGCCTGACGATCGCCACGGTCGCGCTGGCGTTCTGGATCGCCTACTTCTCGTTTTCCGGCAGGCCGAGGCGCTAAGCATGGCGGACATAGCCCCCCTCGGCGCCAAGCGCGACCGGCTGATACGTCACATCACGACGCCGGAAGGCGTACCGCTGACCGTGCGGCTTGCCGAACGCAGCAGCCGCTTGATGGCGCTGATCATCGACCTCTTCATCATCATCGTGTCGCTGCTGCTGTTCGCCCTGGCGCTCTATATCGCGCTTGGCGATTTCCTGACCAGCGGCTGGCTGGACGCCTTCCTGCTGCTCGGCTCGTTCCTGCTCAGAAGCCCCTATTTCATCTTCTTCGAGCTGCGATGGCGCGGCCAGACGCCGGGCAAGCGGCTGATGCACATCCGCGTCATCGACCGCCAGGGCGGGCCGCTGACCGCCGAAGCCGTCGTCACCCGCAACTTGACCCGCGAGGTCGAGGTCTTCCTACCGATCTCCGTCCTGATGCTGCCGCAACTCTACGCGCTCTCCGGCTGGTTCGGCGTCATGTGTTTGGTGTGGACGGCGCTTGTCTTCGTGCTCGTGCTGTTCCAGCGCGACGCCATGCGCATCGGCGACCTGATCGCCGGCACCTGGGTGATCGAAGACGAGCGCCGCGTCCTCAAAGACGATCTGAGCCAAAAGCAGACCCAAGATGCGGCGCCGGAGGCCCGCTACACGTTCACCGAGGCCGAACTGGACGCCTATGGCATTCGCGAGCTGCAGGTTCTCGAAGACATTCTGCGGCGCAGCGAGAACCAGAGAGACGACCGCACCTTGGCGGATGTCAGCTATCGCATCCGGCGCAAGATCGGCTGGAAGGAAGACCCGTTCTTCCGCGACGACACGCGCTTCCTGCAGGATTACTACACCGCGCTGCGCCGCCGGCTGGAACAGGGCCTATTGTTCGGCGAGCGGCGCGAAACCAAGCACGATCCGGCGATCTTCGACGCCAAGCGGCGCAACGGTGCGAACGGCAATGGAGCCAACGGCAACGGCGCCAAGGACGACGAGGGCTGGAAACCTTAGCCGGTCGCCCAGCGGCCTTCGACCGAGAACGCCTCATCCGGGCCGGGCCACGGCGGCATGGTGACGAGCACAAAGGTCAACGGCTCGGACCCGGTATTCCGGAACTGAAAGTCGGTGCCCAACGGGATCGTCAGGCAGACGCCGGTACGCAATGTCGTCACCTCTTCGCGCTCGCCCTGCCGGCGCCACATCTCACCTTCGCCGGTCAGGATGTACCAGATTTCTTCGACCGTGCGATGGCTGACCGGTGCCGCCACCTCACCCGGACCAAGCGTGAAATGCGCCATGCTGCCGCCCGCAAGCTTGCACAGCAGCCGCACCGCCGACCCGTCGGGCGCCAGGCCCTGGGGTTCGGCCGGCAATGCGATGGTGTCGAAGGCCTCGGGCATTTCCATTGTGCTACGATCTCCGCGTTTCGCTGACGTGTAACCGTTCGACTGGTAGCGCCGGAGGCCGCCCTGATCAATTCCGTTCTCGTTTGGTCACAAAATGGCCGTCATGTCTGCTTATGTCTCGCGATACTTACGATCGTGACACCTATGGCCCACGCAGCCTTTGATGACATCCAGGTCGAAACGGCGGGGCCGGACGGCCCGCTCCGTGGGACGCTCCTTTTGCCCAGTGTTGATGAGGCGCCTGTCGTGCTGATCATCCCCGGCTCAGGACCGACGGACCGCGACGGCAACAACGCCCTGGGCGTCAAAGCATCGACCTACCGTTTGCTCGCCGAAGAACTGGCGCGGCGCGGCATAGCCAGCGCGCGCGTCGACAAGCGCGGCATGTTCGCCAGCGCCGAGGCCGTGGTGGATCCCAACGCGGTGACGCTCGACGACTATGCGCGTGACGTCCGCGCCTGGATCGCGACGATCCGCGAGCACACCGGTCGCGACTGCATCTGGCTTCTGGGCCACAGCGAAGGCGGCACGGTCGCCTTGCTGGCGGCGGTCGACGATGACAGGGTCTGCGGTGTCATCGCGGTGGCGACACCCGGCCGGCCCTATGGCGATGTCATCCGCGAACAGTTGCGGGCCAATCCGGACAGCGCCCCAATCCTGGACGAAGCATTCGCTGCGCTCGCACGGCTGGAAGCGGGAGAGCGCGTCGACACCACGGGCATGCACCCGGCGCTTCTGTCTCTGTTCGCCAACGAGATCCAGGGTTTCGTGATCAATCTCTTAAGTCATGACCCCGCCGCCCTCATCGCGAACCTCGACGTCCCTGTTCTCGTGTTGCAAGGCACGCGCGACATTCAAGTAACGCCGGCGGACGCCGAACGGCTTGGCGCCGCCAACAAGAGCGCGGTGGTCGTGCTGCTCGACGATACCAATCACGTCCTGAAGACGGTGACCAGCGCCAATCGGAGCGCCAACCTGGCGACCTATGCCGATCCCGATTTGCCCCTTGCACCCGGCGTGATCCCGGCCCTGATAACATTCATCTGGACTCATGACGACCGGCGTTGACGGCCCAGCGGTGTAGACGCAAGACTCTGCCAGACTGGAGGGAGGTGCCATGAACGCCGCAACACCCAATCCAGATGGGAGCCAGGAGGCCGTACCGGTGGACCGGCGGACGCCGCGCGAGACCTATTGGGAAGACGGGATCACCAAGCTGAGCGGCGTTCTCGACGAGAGCGTCCTCGCCCAGTGCCGCGACGCCTTCGACTGGAGTCTGGGCCACCCCGGCGCCTTCACCAAGACCATCTACGAGGGCACAGAGCACGAGCACTGGGCCGACAATGTCAACCCTGCCGCACGCGAACGCTGCCGGCAGCTGGTGACGGCGCCAGTCTTTGCGGAGATCACCAGCGCGATCCTGGACTCGCAACACGTCTGGTACTCGGCCGAGGAGATCTTCCTGAAGCGCGGCGCCAAGGTCGGCCGCACGCCCTGGCATCAAGACACGGCCTACGCACCCTATGGCGGCAGGCAGTGGTGCAATCTATGGATCAGCTTCGAACCTCTGCCCGCGCATAACGCGATCGAGGTCGTGCGCGGCTCGCACCTGGGCCCGCAATACGACGGCAGTTCCTATGACGACCCGGATAACCCCGCCCGGCCGCTGCATGGCGGCGACTGGACGCCGCTGCCCGACATCGAGCGCGAACGTGCCGCCGATCCAGGCTCATGGGATGTCGTCGCCTATCCGTCAGAACCGGGCGATGTCATCGCCTTCCACCCGCACGCGCTCCACGGCGGCGCGCCCTTGGATGCGCGCTGTCCGGAGCGCCACACTCTGGTGCTCCGCTTTTTCGGCGACGACGCCTTCTACCGGCCCCTGCCCCCGGGCAGCCACAGCATCTGGGACGATGACGCCGACGCGAATGTCCGCGAGGATTTCAAAAGGCTGGAGCCCGGCGACGCCCTCGGCAAGGGCGGGTTCCTGCAGATCAGGTAACCGGCCTGGACGACGTTCAGGCGGCGGGTGTTTGGGTGAGCCGGGGCGGCGTTTCTTTTTGCGAGAACCGCTGGAACGCCGCGGCGATCGCGGCCGAGCTATAGATGGCCGGCTTGACATTGGTGCGAAAGTTCTGTGATTGCAGGACGTCCCACGAACGCCGCGTGAATTCTGACAGCCGGTCATGGCCGCAGTCATAGGCCTGCGGTTGGAAGCGCGACCGCTTGATGATCGCTTCCCAATCACACGTGTGGATGACGTGTCCGCCTCTGCCCGCCATGGCAAGCACCGCAAGAAACTTGTTTCGCGCCCTCTCGGGTATGCTGCCGCGCGGGTTCGGATGATGGCCGTGCTCGATCAGCGCTTCAGACAGTGACAGGTCGAACTGCCCTCGAGCCTTCGGGTTCGCCAGGTCGCACTGAAGCCACGCCCCGATCAGGTCGCGCAGCACGAACGGATAGGAGATCGGAAGGTACCAGTCGCAGAGGTCAAACGTCATCGATATCCAGCGCGCCTGATGCCATCTCAGGCGCAGCATGGCGAGTGCCTTGTGCGGCCCGACATCGCGTGCGAGGTCGTGGAACGAGTCCCGGATAAACTCGACCATCGTCTCCCGTTCCTTGGCGAAGACGTCCTTCAGGATCGGATCGTTGAGCCTTAGTGCCATGGCGCGCAGGACAGCGTTTTCTTCAGCCCCGTTCTCCAGCACGCGAAACAGGGAGTCCCTGAAGACATCACCAAGGTAACCGATGGATGCCAGGTCGGCATTGTCGCTGACCCAGTCGAAACCGACCATGTTGTGCGCCGTCTGCAACCCCGAACAGCCGGCGTTAAGCATGACGATTTCGTCCAGGTAGGTTTCGAGTGTCCAGTCCTGGAACGGCACGGCCATGAACTCAAGCCCGAGCCGCCGGGCCCTTCTCTTGGCCCGCAGCACATCGATGGACCTGGGCTCGCCGAACGTGGCGCAGCGTTTCGGTGTCGGTGCGCGCGTTAGCGCAATCGCGAGCGAATCACGCCCGCCTGACAGCATCAGGATGGCATTGTCGTCGTAACGCTCACGCTCGGCCCCGCGATCCAACATGGCGCGAAACGAGGCGGCCGTCAGCGGCGGAACCTCGATATCGAGCAGACCGCGAATGCCGCCGCCGTGGGTCTGGCGAACGTCGATGGATTGTTCGGCGTTGCGGACGGCGCTCAGACAACCGCCCGCCTCCAGCCTGTAGATCCCGCGAAAGTGGGTTTCGTCGAAGAGCTGCACGCTGGCGAGCTGGCTCGCGACACCGAGCTCGTTCAATTCGGGCGCGCCGGGCAGCGCCGCCACGACCAGGCCCAGATGGGAGCCGAAGTAAAGGCACCCGCCCTCCTGGGCATAGAAGACCGTGCCGGCTCCGATGCAATCCGTCAGAAGGTCCAGACCATCGGGCTTCAGAACCAGACAGGCGAATTTGCCATCGATCTTGTCGGGAGCCGGCATCGTGTGCCGGTCGATGCGACAGTTTCCCAACACCCGGTCGTCGACAAAGGGGCGGCCCGTGTAGAGGATCTGTGCGTCGACCGGATCATCGAAGGTGAGCGCGTCGTCATACCGCCCGACATACGCGACGCATGTCGGCCCGACACGCACGCTGGCAGTGGGCTTGCCACAGACGGTGCGCGGGATGTCGCGTTCGCCCGCACCCGCACCGCAAACCCCGACGAATGCCCGGACACCGAGGGGCTGCAATCGCCTCGGAGTTTCCATCGATACCAACACTCAAAGGTCTGTCCCCACACGCATTGTAGGCCTTTGGGACGGTCGAGGCTACCGGTCCGGGTGTGTTGTCCGAAAAGTGAACTCGGCGCTGCGGCGCTCCTGCAAGGTCGGTCCGCGATGCTTTCTCTGGTTGCCGCACATCCAGCACGAGCATGTTTTGGGCTGTTCCTTGAAGCGCGCCATGGCCTTCGGATCGCTCCAGCAGGAACAGTCCGGATCGTCGTAGTGCTGGTTGCGGTCTTCTTTCAGGCGCCGGCGCATATGGCGCAGGGCCTGGTGGCGCCGAAACGCTCGGGTACGCATCAAGGCGGCCTCAAGGAATGGTGTTCGTTGGCATCAGCACCGGTTGCGACAGGCCTTGCCGCGGTCAACATACAAAATGTGGAAGAACCCTGGCATCCCCTAGGGGAATCGAACCCCTGTCTCCACCGTGAAAGGGTGGTGTCCTAACCGCTAGACGAAGGGGACGCACGGGTCGGCCTGGCGGCAGAAGAAAGCGTGACATATAGGTTCGACCGCGCGAAATCAAGGGGGGACGATCACACCCCGCGCGCGGCCCGGTGCGGCCGGCGGACAGGCAGGCTATAGTGCCCGCTATCGCCTGCCCCCACTCCATCCAGAGGACCCATGACCGATTCCACCCTCGCCCACGCCATCACCCAGGCGGACGACGACCTGTTCGACGACGAGGTCGCGTTTCTGCAGG
>JANQGO010000186.1 GCA_028277285.1 Alphaproteobacteria bacterium
GTTGTCCGAACACGCTGGCGCGCAATTCCATCAGCCCGCGCGACCGCGCCCAGCCGCCGGTGCAATAGATCGCGCCCGGCGAGACGCCGAGCGTCGCCATTTCCGCCAGGATCGCCCGGGCGCGCAAGCTTTCGTGTTCCAGGACACGGCGAAGGCTCGTCGCGAGCGACCTCTGTGGCGCCTGCAAATCGGCAACGCTTCGGGGTGGTTGGCCGGGCAGCGTCGGGTCGGACAGGTACGATCGGATCTCGTGGGCGTCCGCCGCCGTTGCCTCAAGGGCGGCGTTCATCTCCAGGACCCCTAGAAGAGCCAATCCGGGGCCGGCGTCGGGCGGCAGGGAAAGCGCCAGACGGGACTCCGGCGCGCGCTCGCCGGCCCGGTGCGTTTCGCCATAGATCAGGTTTGCCGTGCCGAGTGAGTCGACAATTCCCGTCGGGTCGAACCGTCGGATGACCGATGCGGCGACCGGGTGGTCGTGACCGCCGGCGGCAACGACGGTCCGGTCGGAGGCCGTGCCGCTGGTCAGAAGGCGTCCTTTGGAGACGTGGCCCACGACGGTTCCGGCGCCGAGGAGTTCCGGCAGCGCGGGCGCGCGGGTCGCCTCTATGAGCTCGGTGATCCACCGTCGTTGGTAGACATCGAAGCAGGCGGTCCTCGGCGCCAGACTGGCGCTCATGAAGCTGCGACCGGCCCACCACGCGGCCGGAAAATCGGCCAGGGCGATCCAGGTCTCGGCATGCTTCAGCTCATCGGGACGATGACGATGGATCCACAGCCATTTGGCGGCCGTTCGGTCCGGCCCCAAGGCAATGCCTGCCGTTCTTGACAGGGCTTGGTATCGCTGAAGGAATTCAGCCTCTTCTTGGGCGCGGTCGTCAAACCAGGGCAGGGCGAAGCCGGTCGGCGTCAGGTCCGCCGTGACGGCGACGCCATCTTCGCCGACGCCGGATGCGGCAATGCTTCTAAGCGGTGCGCCTTGGCCGATCTCGTTCCATCCCGCGATGATCATGTCTTCCAGAAGGGCGACGAGCGCGAGCGCGTCCGTCACAATGCCAAAGTCGTCGGCTATTCTTGGCGTGGGAACGCAACAGGCATGCAGATACTGCCCCTGATCGGTCACAAAAACGACCTTCAGGTTCGTGCTGCCGATATCAATTCCACAGTCGATCCCAGACATCTCGACCAACATATCACCAGCGGCGCGTGAAACTCTTGCGGGTGATCTCCGCCATCTGTTTGATCATGTCGGACGCCTCTTCGGGCGAACGCTGCCAGAGCTTGCGGCCGACGACGACGCCCTGGGCGCCGGCTTCGATGGCCTCCTCGGTTTCTCTGATCGTCGATGCCGCATCTCCGGTAAGCGGCCCGCCGGCGACGACGATCGGGATGTCGAGGTCGTCGCAGAGTCTGGCGGTCGCATCCGGCCCGGGGAACGTAATCTTGATGATGTCGCCGCCAAGATCATAGCACACCCGCGCAACTTCCATCTCCGCTTCGACGATCTCGGGGCTGCGCGGCATGTTGAGAAATACCGGCTCGAGCATGACGGGCATGTTCCACTTGGAAGCTTCGGACACGACCGTGCCGATCCGCCGACAATACGCGACCTTCTCTTCGTCGTCGACGTTCCACGGCAACAGCAGCTTGACGCAGTCGACGCCCAGCCGGACCGCATCTTCGACACTTGCAGCCAGACATCCGGTTCCGGTCTCGGGCGCGTTTGTCGGCCAGAACGCATCGATGGCGAGCACGCGCGCCAGATGGGAGGCTTTTGCGAGATCGACTTCGGACTGTTTGACAATGCCCGTCGAGACCATGAAGCCGGTAATGTCCTCAGGCATGTAACGACGCATCACTTGAACCGGCGCTTCCAGGGCTCGAACGCGTCCCCAGACCAGGCCGTGATCGATCGGCACCACGAGTGCCGCGCGATCGTCACGCAGCACCCGGTTCATGCGATAGCTTGTCGAATAGCGGTTGGCCATTCCCGGTCTCCCCATTGTTATCGTTGGCCTTCGAAATGAAGCTGCGTTTTGATGGTCAGGCCTTTGGCCATGTCGCCGACGGCCGCCTCGAAGTCCCAGACGAGGTGGCGGTCGTCGATCAGAGGCCGCACCGTGTCGGCGATGTCCGACATCACATCGACCGCCTCGGGGAACTTGTCGGCACAGGAGTTGGAGCCGACGATCCTGAGCTCGCGCTCGTAGAGGCGGAACGGGTTGAAGGTTGCCGTCTCGGTCTCGTCGAGCACGCCGACCTGCACCAGAACGCCGTTTTTCTGAACCAAGTCAATGGCTTGGGTGAGCGCCGGCTTGGCGCCTGCCGCTTCGAAAACGACGTCGAAGGTCTCGTTGCCGAGATCGACGGGAGACACCGCCTCGGGCACACCCGCCGCGTTGGCGATGGTGCGTTTGCCGGGCGCCGGATCGGCCAGCACCACCCGGTCGGCCCCTTTGAGCCGGCTGACGATGGCCGCCAGCAAACCCATGGTGCCGCCGCCGAAGATCAGCACATCCTTGCCGGCCACGCCCTGCGAGGACTCCAGGGCATGCAGGACGCAGGCCAGCGGCTCGATCATCGCCGCGACGGTCCCGCCGAGGCGCTCGTTGACGACGAAGGCATTGCGGGCCGGCGCGGCGACATAGTCCGCCGCCGCGCCGGGCCGACCGACGCCGATCGGCGTCAGCGTTTCGCAGAGATTGGGTCGACCGATCTTGCACCAGCGGCACGCGCCGCATGTCACGTTCGGGTCGACCGCAACGAAATCGCCTTCCTTCAGCCCGGTGACGTCGCTGCCGAGGTCAACGACGTGGCCGGAGAATTCGTGACCCGGAATCACCGGGTAGTGGGTGCCCGGGAAACCGTGATGCAGGATGTGCAGATCCGTGCCGCATATCCCGCAGGCGCACGGCTTGACCAGAACCTCATCGGGCTCGATCGAGGGCACGTCGGTTTCGATCAAACGGATCGAGTGGTCCGCGGCAATCTGTACGGCTTTCATGGATTTGGTCTTTGGGGCGGTCATGTGATGTCTCGTCGGTCGAAGATCGGGACCTTGGGCTCACGGTTGCCCCGTTCGTTGAATCGCCCTGTCGTCTGCGATGTCTGCGTTGCACGGCAAACGATGCCTTGCTTGCCGGCGTCGGACCGCGATTGCACGACGCCAACCGAGGCCTGCCTCTGCATCGACCCGATTTGTACGTCTTGTACGTACATATAGAACAAGAGCTGTGGGATCAACGCTTTTCGTCGGGTGCCCGATGCGGGCGGGTCGACGGGGCTCGGATCGGCGGCCGTGTCGGGTGCCGCGCGATTGCCGGCGTCCTTGGTCGTTCCGGGCCGGGATCGTCGGACAACTGCGGTCGGGCAATCCTCGAGGCCGGCGCAATTCCATGGCCGGTCGCCAACTGCGCTTGACGGGCATTCGTACGTCATGTACCTACAATAGGTACTAATGGACGAGGCATGGCGACGCCTTCGGCCTGGTCCCGGAGGTCGGCCGCCATGGTGTCGCCCTTCAAGGAACATGGCCGGTCAGGCTCAAGGGTCAACATCCAGCCAAAATCGCCTTTCGGGAGGAGAAGACATGAACCTGCATGACACCCACCTGTTGCGTGCCGCGGCGGTCGCGGCCGTTGTCGCGTTCGCGCCGGCGACGGCTCTTGCGCAACACATCGACATCGCGGTCGCAGAACAGCCTGACGCGCTGGACAGCACGCACGCCTATCAGGCGAGCCATTCGACGATCTTGCGGAATATCTACGAGACGCTGACGGCCCGCGATCCGGTGACCGGCGAACTCGTTCCGTCCCTGGCCACCGGCTGGGAGCAGATCGACGACACGACGTGGCATTTCACGATCCGGGAAGGCGTGACGTTCCATGACGGATCGGAACTGAGCGCCGAGGTCGCGGCGTTCGGCCTCGACTGGACCTGGAATGCCGACCGCCGGGGCTCGATTTCCATTCGCGGCTTCATGGGTCCGACGATGGAGTTCGAAGCCATCGACGACTATCTGCTGGAAATCCGTCTTTCCGATCCCGATCCGCTGCTGCCGACACGGCTCTATGCGTCGACCATTCCGTCCATGCAGCAGGTGCAGAACGATCCCGACGGCTGGCTGACCTCGCCGATCGGCACCGGCCCGTACCGGTTCGTCGAATGGGTGCGTGCAAGCCATGTCGATGTCGAGCGCTTCGACGGCTGGTGGGGGCTGACGGCCGACGATGCCCAGGGCTACCCCGCATTCCAGACCGCCCGCTTCCTGGTCAGGACCGAGAACGCGGCACGGATTGCCGCGCTTCGGGCCGGCGAGGTTCTGATGGCCGAACGGCTGGCGCCCGATGTCTGCCTGACCGAACTCGGCGAGGATTGCATCAATGCGCCGGCGTCCAGCCACGTCTTCATCAAGATGGACAACAACCACCCGGTGCTGGGCGACGCACGGATCCGTATGGCGATCTCGCATGCGATCGACAGGGAGGGTATCGGCGAAGCGATCATGGGCGGTGCCAGCCCGGTCAGCCAGCTCGTGGCCGCCAGCGTGCTGGGCCACGATACCGAGCTGCCGCCCCATGAATTCGACCCGGAACGCGCCCGCGAACTGGTTGCCGAGGCGGTCAATGACGGGGTGCCGGTCAACGAGATGCCGCTCCGCCTGATCGCGCGCCAGGACTCCTTTCCGGGCAACGATCAGGTTCTTGAAGCCATTCTCGAGATGATGAGCCAGGTCGGGATCACCAATGTCAGTGCATCGATCCTGGAGCCGAGCTCGTTCAATCCGATCTGGCTGACGAATTACGCCGAGATCGAAGAGGACCGCGGCGTCATGGCGCTGCACCGGCAGCCCAACGAGTGGTTCGACCTCGCTCCGGTTGCCAGCATCTACTATGTCTGCTGGGGGCAGGGCGCCTCCTATTGCAGTGGAGAGGCCACCGAGACGTTTGCCCTGGGCAGCGCGGCCAGCGGCAGCGAAAGAGAGGCCTATCTCAAGGAGCTTTCCAGAATCGTCTATGAGGACAATCCGTACATGATGATCGTGGATCAGCCTTTGTTCCACGGCATCGATACCGGTCAGTTGTCGTGGACGCCGCGGATCGACATGTCCATCCTTCTGAAGGACATGGCACCCGCCAACTGAACGGGCCTGGACGGCAGGAGCAGGCCGGCCATTTGATTATGGCCGGCCTTTCGCCGAAGGAGACTTGGCCACGCCGTCAAGGAAGCGACTGTGAGCCGATACCTATTGTCGCGTGCCCAACAGTCGGTGTTGGTCATCCTCGCGGCGTTCGTTCTGGTCTTCATCATCGGATCGGTGATCGGGGACCCCGTCGATCTGATGCTCCCGCCCGAAGCGTCGGAAGCCGTCAGAGACCAGCTGCGACGCAGTCTGGGGTTTGACCAGCCGCTCCCGGTCCAGTTCTGGAATTTCATCGTCCGCGTCGCCAACGGCTTTGGCGAGTCGATCTGGCAAAGCACGCCGGCCCTGCCGCTCGTCTTGAGCCGGCTTCCCGCCACGCTCTACCTCGCCGGCTGTGCGCTTCTCATTGCGGTCCCGGCATCGCTGGCGCTGGGGGGCTGGGCGGCCCTCAGGCCGGGGTCCATCGCCGATCGCCTGATCAACATCTTCAGCCTGGGCGGCGTGTCCATCGTCGATTTCTGGCTTGGCCTGATGCTGGTCCTGGTCTTCAGCGTGCAACTGGGGTGGCTGCCGACCGGCGGATATGGCGGCGGCGCGCTCACCTACACCATCCTGCCCGCGGTCACCCTGGCCTACCGGTCGATCGGTCGTCTGGCACAGTCCACCCGCAGCGCGCTGCTTGACGAATACGCCAAACCCTATGTGGCGACGCTCCGGGCCAAGGGAATGTCGGAGCGGCGGATCTTCATCCATACCATCAAGAACGCCGCAATACCGATCGTCACCCTGTCGGGCGACGAGATGGCGTCGCTGATCAACGGCGCAATCGTCGTCGAATCGGTCTTCTCATGGCCGGGGATCGGCTCGCTGCTGTTGCAGGCCATCGCGCAACGCGACCTGTTCCTGATCGAAGCCGCCGTCTTCGTCATGACCGTGATCATCATCTTGGTGAACCTGGTGATCGACATCACCTACGTCTACCTCGATCCCAAGGTGCGGTTGTGACCGATCGCCCGGTCGATCCTGCGCGCGGCGCCGCGGCGGGGGCCGCCGAACTTGCCGCGTCGGAGGGAGCGCTGCCGAAGCAACTGACGTTCGGCCAATCCCTCAAAGCGTATGCGGCGGCACTTTGGCTGGACAAGGTTGCGCTGTTCGCCTTCGTCTGGCTGGTCCTCATCCTGGTCGCGACGATCGGCGTCGACTATCTGGCGCCGTTCAATCCGACGGACCAAAGCTTGCGCACGCGGCTCAGCCCGCCGATGACGCCGTCGCCGGCCGATGCATTTCCGCACCTGCTCGGCACCGACGCGCTCGGCCGGGACCTGCTGTCGCGCATCTTCCTGGCCGGTCAACTGTCGCTCGCGGTCGGTTTCAGCGGCGTCATCGTCTCGGGCCTGGTCGGTGTCTGCCTGGGCTTGCTGGCCGGATATTACGGCGGCAGGACCGATGCGATCATCATGCGGGCCGTCGATCTTCAGATCGGATTTCCCTTTCTGATGCTGGCGATCTTCATCCTCTATGCGCTCGGGCCCGGTTTCTGGAACGTCGTGTTGGTCCTGGCCATCGTCCGGTGGCCGGTCTACGCGCGCGTCACGCGCGGCATGACCATGTCGCTGAGAGAGCAGCAGTTCATCGAATCCGCAAAGGTCATCGGATGCGGCGGTCGGCGGATCATGTTCCGTCACATTCTGCCGAACCTCGCGTCGCCGATCCTGGTGCTGGCGACGCTGGAGATCGCCAGGCTGATTCTGGCGGAATCGGCGCTCAGCTTTCTGGGGCTGGGCGTGCAGCCGCCGGGCACGTCCTGGGGCCGCATGATCGCCGATGGACGCCAGTACATCGGCACCGCGTGGTGGCTGGTGGTGGCGCCCGGTTTCTTCATCTTCCTCACCGCGCTCAGCGCGAACCTTCTGGCCACCTGGGCGCGCGCCGTCACCGACCCGGTCCACCGCTGGCGCGTCCTTGCCGGCAAGCGTCACACGCGCTCGGCGTCGCGTCCGGAAGGCGCGTCATGAACGGCCGGGAAGAGATATTGCGGTTGTCCCATCTGACGGTCGAGTTCGACACCCAGGAGGGCACCCTGACGGCCGTCGACGATGTCTCGATCTCGCTCAATCGCGGCGAGACGCTGGCGATTGTCGGGGAGTCGGGATCGGGCAAGTCGGTTACGTCACAGGCCATCATCGGGACTCTGCCGATGCCGCCGGGGCGGATTACCGGCGGGCAGATCCGTTTTGACGGCCAGAACCTGCTCGACCTGGCGCCGGCAAGACGGCGGGCCATTGCCGGCGCGCGCATAGCGATGATCTCGCAGGATGCCCAGTCGGCGCTCGATTCGCGATTCACCGTCGGCTACCAGATCGGTGAGATGTTCCGTCACCATCGCGGATGGAGCTGGAAGAAGTCGCGTGCCGCGGCCGTCGAACTCTTGGACAAGGTCCGCATTCCCAACGCGGCTTCAAGGGTGAACGACTATCCCCACCAGTTTTCCGGCGGCATGCAGCAGCGCGCCGTGATCGCCGCCGCTATCGCGCTGCAACCGGATGTGTTGATTGCCGACGAGCCGACGACCGCGTTGGACGTGACGGTTCAGGCCGAAGTGATGAGGCTCTTGGAAGAGCTTAAGGTGGAACTGGGTCTGAGCATGATCCTGGTGACCCATGACCTGGCGCAGGCCTACGAAACCGCCGACCACGTTTCGGTCATGTATGCGGGGCGCGTCGTCGAACATGCCGACCGCGATCGGATCTTTGCAGCACCCGCCCATCCGTACACCCGCGGCCTGTTCGCGGCCACCCCGCGCATGGATCAAGGCGATGCCGAACTGGTGGTGATCCCCGGCACGACTCCCAACCTGGCGGCCTTGCCGCCGGGGTGCGCCTTCGCCCCGCGCTGTCCCTACAAGCAGGACGGCTGTGTCGTCGAGCGGCCGCCGATCGGCGCCATTGCCGACGGCCACGCCAGCGCCTGTTTTCTGGCATCGGAGATGCACGCGCTTGGGTCGCCGTTTTCCGCGGCAACGTCGGACGCAGGCCGGAAGCGGGAGGTGCGGTGATGTCGGCAACGGATCCCGGGATCTCGCTTGAACTGCGCTCGGTACGAAAGACATATCTGAGCAAGAAGCCCGGCCTGTTTTCGCGAACGCCGACCTACATCAATGCCGTCAACGACGTGACGCTGTCGATCCCCAGCGGCCGGACGCTGGGCCTGGTCGGCGAGTCCGGGTCCGGCAAGTCGACATTGGCACGCCTGATACTGAAGCTGGAGGATGTCACCAGCGGAGACATTCTGCTGTCGGGCCAGTCCATTCTCGGCGCGGCCGGGCCTGACTTGAAGCGGTTCCGCCAACAGGTCCAAATGGTCTTTCAAGACCCTTTCGGCTCGCTCAATCCTCGCATGAGCGTCGGTGAGCTGATTTCCGAAGCCTGGATCGTTCATCCCGAAAAACGACCAAACAACCCCGACGCCAAGCTGGCTGAGTTGATGGAGCAGGTCGGGCTGCGCCCCGAATGGAGTTCCCGCTATCCAGGCCAGTTTTCCGGCGGCCAAAGGCAGCGCATCGGCATCGCGCGCGCCCTGGCGGTCGGTCCCAAACTCCTGGTCTGCGACGAGGCTGTCTCGGCGCTCGACGTTTCCGTTCAGGCGCAGATCCTCAAGCTGTTGAAGGATATCCGGCGGGACATCGGCATCACCTACATTTTCATCTCGCACGACCTTTCGGTCGTTCGCTACATATCGGATTTTGTGGCGGTGATGTATCTGGGCAGCGTTGTCGAATGCGGCCCGGCGCAGCGCGTTTATGACAATCCGACGCACCCCTACACCCAGGCGCTGCTTGCAGCCGTTCCCTCGTTTCAAGACGGCCAAGGTTCGGACGGAAAGCCCAGCTTGACGGGCGAACCGCCGGACCCGGCCAATCCGCCGTCCGGTTGCCCGT
>JANQGO010000205.1 GCA_028277285.1 Alphaproteobacteria bacterium
GGCCATCTCACGGGGCGCGACCTGCTGCAAGCCGCGGTGGAGGGCCCGTTCGCCGGCGAAATCGCGATCGCCTCGTCGTTCGGCGCCGAGGCGATCGCCCTGCTGTCGCTTGCCGCCGAGATCGATCCGGCGATCCCGGTCATTTTCCTGGATACCGGCAAGCTGTTCCCGGAGACGCTTGCCTACCGCGATCATGTGATTGATCACCTTGGCCTGACCGGCGTGCGTTCCGCCGGTCCCGATATCGTCGATATCGCGGCGACCGATCCCGGCGGCACGCTCTGGCGCGGCAATCCCGACGCCTGCTGTTTCCTGCGCAAGGTCACGCCCATGGTCCAGGCGCTGACCCCCTATGCTGCCTGGGTCACCGGACGCAAACGGTTCCATGGCGGCGGCCGGCAAAGCCTGCCCTCGGTCGAGGCCTCAGACGGTTGGGTCAAGATCAACCCGCTGGCCGACTGGGACAAGCGCGACGTCTTCCAGTTCATCGCGCGCCACGGCCTGCCCAAACATCCGCTGCTGGAACGCCACTATGTCTCGATCGGCTGTGCGCCCTGCACCCGTCCGGTGACCGGTGACGAGGATGTCCGCGACGGCCGCTGGGCCGGCAACGCCAAGGCCGAATGCGGCATTCACCTGATGGAAACGCCGGCGCCGGTAATCACGGAGGCGTCCATCCCAGACGTTGCCCAACAGGCAGGATGATATATAAGGCGCGACGCGCCGGCGCCCGCGACGCCCGGCGCCCCTGTTCCGTTCCCCAAGGTGGCCATGACCGAGCTTTCCCTGGCATTCGGGTTCTCCTTCGTCGACCTCTACGACCGCAAGGGTCTGGTGCGTCTCGACCGCTGTTTTGTCGAGCGGCTGAAGGAGAACGACACCGAGCTTTTCAATCGCCTGATGACGGCGCGCAGCGAACCCGCCGGTCTTGACGCCAAGACCCACTCCGATCTGCTCACCGATCTGGGGCCGACGGTCGAGGGTTTCGTGACCGAGTTGTTCGGCGTCGGCGACGAACTGGCGGCGTTGCGCGGCGAACGCGACCGGCTCAACCCGATCTATGAATGCAAGCGCATCTTCGTGCGCCGTCGCGCGGCCAAGGCGTTCAAGCCGGACGAGCTGGCCGCCGCCGATAGCGCGGAACTGCGCCGCGCCGTGGAGGAACGGATCGGCGAGACACTGACCGAACTATCCTTCGCCCGCGCCGTCATGGCGTGGCTCGACGATGAAGAGGCCAATGCCGACGCGCTCGATGCCGCCGCCCGGTTTGCCGCCTGGGCCGCGCTGTCGGAGGAAGGCCGGCACCGTTACCGCAAGAGCCCGCTGTTCCATCTGCCGGAGAAGGTGAACCCCGATCACCTGGTGCCGGTCGAGACGGTGGAGATCGGCGGCGTCACCATGCTGCGCCTGCCCGAGCACGACCTGCGCCGCCGCGAGGGTTTCGCCCTGACCGACCACGGCATGGATCTGGAGGCCGCGCTCGATCACGCCAACTACTGCATCTGGTGCCACAACCAGGGCAAGGACAGCTGCTCGACGGGCCTGAAAGACAAAGAGGGCGCGTTCAAGCAGAGCCCGCACGGCGTGACGCTGGCCGGCTGTCCGCTGGACGAGAAGGTGTCGGAGATGAACCTTCTCAAATCCTCCGGCCTGTCGCTCGCCGCGCTCGCCGTCGCCATGGTCGACAACCCGCTATGCGCGGCGACCGGCCACCGCATCTGCAACGACTGCATGAAGGCCTGCATCTACCAGAAGCAGGAACCGGTCGACATCCCCCAGATCGAGACGCGCACGCTGAAGGACATCCTGGAACTGCCCTGGGGTTTCGAGATCTACAGCCTGCTGTCGCGCTGGAACCCGCTGAACATCGAGCGTCCGGTGCCGCGCGAGAAGACCGGCCGCAAGGTCCTTGTGGTCGGTGTCGGGCCTGCGGGCTTCAACCTGGCCCATCACCTGATGAACGACGGCCACACGGTGGTCTGCGTCGACGGCCTGAAGATCGAACCGCTGGAGCCGGAAATCTCCGGCATCGATCTGCTGGGCAACCGCCACGGCTTCCAGCCGATCCGCGACATCAACCGGCTCTACGAGGACCTCGACGACCGCGTGATGGCGGGCTTCGGCGGCGTCGCGGAATACGGCATCACCGTACGCTGGAACAAGAACTTCCTGAAGCTGATCCGCCTGCAACTGGAACGGCGCTCGAGCTTCCGCATGTTCGGCGGCGTGCGCTTCGGCGGCACGCTGACCATCGACAGCGCGTTCGCTGCCGGCTTCGACCACATCGCGCTTGCCGCCGGCGCCGGCAAGCCGACCTATATCGACATGCCGCACGCCATGGCGCGCGGTGTGCGCATGGCGTCAGACTTCCTGATGGCGCTGCAGCTGACCGGCGCGGCGCGCCAGCCGTCGATCGCCAACCTGCAGCTACGCCTGCCCGCTGTCGTCATCGGCGGCGGGCTGACCGCGATCGACACGGCGACCGAGTCGATGGCGTACTACCCCGTGCAGGTCGAGAAGTTTCTGGACCGTTACGAGGCGCTCGTCGCCGACGGCCGTGAAACCAAGCTGCGCGAGTCGTGGACGGCCGAAGAGGCCGGCATTGCCGACGAGTTCCTGGCGCACGCCCGCGCCATCCGCGCCGAGCGCGAGGCTGCCGCGGCGGAAGGGCGCGAGGCCCGGATCCGCGAACTCGTCCAGTCCTGGGGCGGCGTCACCATCGCCTACCGCCGCGACATCACGGACTCGCCGAGCTACCGGCTGAACCACGAAGAA
This sequence comes from Alphaproteobacteria bacterium, assembly GCA_028277285.1. Taxonomy (GTDB): domain Bacteria; phylum Pseudomonadota; class Alphaproteobacteria; order SP197; family SP197; genus JANQGO01. Next base: position 2,776 of record JANQGO010000205.1, read on the forward strand.
GTCGCCCTGGCGCTGGAAGAAGGCATCAGCTTCGCGCCCGGCCTGACGCCGACCCGCGTCGACATCGACGAATTCGGCCACGCGACAGCGCTGGTGACAACCGACAGCGATGGCAACGAGGTGACGTTGCCGGCACGCGCCATCCTGGTCGCCGCCGGCACCCAGCCGAACACGGTTTTGGCGCGCGAGGACAGCGCCCATGTGTCGCTGGACGGCAAGTACTTCCAGGCATTCGACGAGGCGGCGGAACCGGTCGCGCCGGAACAGGTCGCCAAGCCGGCCGAGACCGACGTCCTGATGCACATCGCGCCGAACGGCCGCTCGGTCAGCTTCCACGGCGACCTGCATCCAAGCTTCGCCGGGAATGTCGTGAAGGCCATGGGCGGGGCCAAGCGCGCCTACCCGGTGATCACCCGCATGCTGGAGCGGCTGGAACCGGCGGCCGATATCGGCGAAGCCGCCTTCTTCAACGCGCTCACCAAACGCCTGGTCGCCACCGTCGCCTGGGTCGAGCGGTTGACCCCGACCATTGTCGAGGTCGTCGTCCACGCGCCCGAAGCGGCGGTGAACTTCAAGCCCGGCCAGTTCTACCGCCTGCAGAACTACGAGAGTTTCAGCGGTAGACCCGCCGACACCCTGCTCGCCATGGAGCCGCTCGCCATGACCGGCGCGTGGACCGATCCCGAGCGCGGCCTGTTATCGCTGATCGTGTTGGAAATGGGTGGTTCGTCGGACCTGGTCGCCAACCTGCGCAAGGACGAACCGGTCATCGTCATGGGCCCGACCGGCTCACCCACCGAGATCCCGACGGGCGAGACCGTCCTGTTGTTCGGCGGCGGCCTGGGCAACGCCGTCCTGTTCTCGATCGGACGCGCCATGCGCGAGGCCGGCAACCAGGTGCTCTACGTCGCCGGCTACCGCAAGGTCGAGGATCGCTACAAGGTCGCGGAGATCGAACAAGCCGCCGACACCATCATCTGGGCGTGCGACGAACAGCCGGGCTTCGAGCCGAGCCGGCCCCAGGACCGCAGCTTTGTCGGCAACATCGTCGATGCGGTGACCGCCTACCAGGCGGGCGACCTTGGCGACGTGACCATCGGGCTTGACCAGGTCGACCGCATCATCGCCATCGGCTCCGACAGGATGATGGCCGCGGTCAAGGCGGCGCGCTTCGGCGCGTTCCAGCCCTGGCTCAAACCGGATCACGTTGCGATCGGCAGCATCAACAGCCCGATGCAGTGCATGATGAAAGAGGTCTGCGCCCAGTGCCTGCAGCCCCATGTCGATCCGTTGACCGGCGAACGGCGGCCACCCGTCTTCTCCTGCTTCAACCAGGACCAGATGCTGGACTGTGTCGACTTCCCGGGACTTGCCCAGCGGCTCGCCCAGAACGGCGTGCACGAAAAGCTCACGCGCTTCTGGATCGACCGCTCGCTACGTGAAATGGCGTTAAGGCCGGCCGCGGAATAGACGCCTTCAGTTCGCCCAAACGACCGGAAACACCCGGTCGTCGTGGGCGGGGTCACCGGCGTTCAAATCCACATCGTCTTCGCTGACCGTCGGATCCGTACCGTCGTGGGGAAACCAGACGGCATCGTCGCCAAGCCAGCGGGTCGAGATCGCCGCGCGGCGATGATCGGGCGAACTGTTGCCGGGCGCGCCGTGCAGCGTCCAGGCCGAAAACACCAGGGCATCGCCGGCGCGGGTGTCGTAGCTCACGATGTCATAGGCATCGCGGTCGGCCTCGATGTCGGGCACCGGTTTGCCGCCGCCTTCGGCCTGCCAGGCGGAAGGATGGTTCTCGCGCTCGCCGAACACCTCGGGTTTGTAGATCGTGCGGTCGGCATGGGAGCCGCGGATGAACTCGAGCCCGCTGGAGCGCGCATCGCAATCGGTCAGCGCCAGCCAGACCGAACAGATCTGGTGGCCCATGAACGGCCAATAGGGAATGTCCTGGTGCCAGGGCGTCGGCGTCGCGGTACCCGGCTCCTTGACCAGCAGGTGATCGAAATAGAAGCGCATGGTCGTGCTGCGCGTCGCCTGGGCCGCCAGGGCGCCCATGCCGCCGTTAAAAACAAAGGCATTGATCGCCGCGTTGTCGCGCCACAGGTAGCGGTCGGTGAAAAAGCGGTCGCGCTCGGCACCGGGGTTGGCGTCGTTGACCCAGCGGCTGGGTTCGCAGAGCTGCGTTTCCACCACGCCGTTCAGCCGATCGATCCACGACATGTCGGCGGCCTCGCGCACCAGGGCCACGCCGTCGCGCTCGAACGTTTCGATCTCGTCATTCGTCAGGGTGCGTGTCGCCATGGTCGTGCCGCATGTTGAGTCGATGGGATGGATATCATGGCACGCGCCGCGAACCCGATCGATGGTGCAGTAATGCCAACAAGGGATGGCGCGGGAGAAGCCGGCACCGTAAACAGGATGCGGATCACCACGGGGGCGTTTCATGAAGGTACTGGTTGTTTTTTCCCATCCGCGTCGCGACTCGTTGACAGGCCAGGTCGCGGACGCCGTTGTCGCCGGTCTCGGCGATGCCGGTCACGAGGCCGAGCTCGCCGATCTTCACGGCGAGGGTTTCGATCCGGTCTTGCGGGAGCCCGACGAACCGGACTGGGAACGCGAGGACAAGGTCTATTCGGCGGCCGCCCGGGACGAAATGGCCCGCATGGAACGCAACGATGCCGTGATCCTGGTGTTTCCGATCTGGTGGTGGTCGATGCCGGCGGTGCTGAAAGGCTGGATAGACCGCGTTTGGAACAAGGATTGGGCCTATGGTTCGGCCTTTCTGTCCCACAAGCGCGCGCTCGCCATCGGCTTGTCGGCCTCTGACGAACCAACCTATGCCAAGCGCGGTTACGACACGGCGATCGAAACCCAGATCGTCACCGGCATTTTCAACTATTGCGGCATCGAAGACGGCCGGTTCGCCTATCTGCACCATTCGACCGATGGCGGTGAGCGGCCGGCAGCCATGATTGCCGAGGCCCGCGAGTTGGGCCGGCACTTTGCCGACGGTCTCGCACCGGGACAATAGCGGCTACCCATAAGCGATCGTTATGGTGGGGGCGAATGCCGCCGCCCATCAGCGCCGGTCTTCGCGCTTGATCGGTGGGGAACGGTGTTGTTTTGCCGTTCTCCACGGTCCTTTCCAGATATTGAACCGGCAATCTCGATTCAGTCTAAAGACCGGTTTCTGGTCCTTGCGACGATTTGAGCAGTGCTCACACGACGATTTGCGCGGTCCTTATCCTGAATGCCTTCTCACCTGACGTCCTGCGCGGCATGACTTCCGGCATGAGCGGCGAACATGCCGCAGCCGTGCCATATCGGTAAGCACGTCAAACGAGAAACGGCCGTGGGGAAGATGCCACGGCTTTAGAGGATGAGGATGTCACAGAGCCAGGCCGCCGAGGCAACGCGAACCAGCGCCCAGGTTGTCAGTCTCGACAGCGCGGCGACGCGGCGCCGTTCGGATCGCGAGCTCGCCGATGCCGCGCTGATGGCCGCCAAGAAGCTCCAAGACGCCATGGACGACGCGATCAAGGCGGGCCTGATCGTCGAACCGACGGTCAAGATGGTCGAGAGCCGGTTCGTCAGCGTCGGCGTCTCGTCCGACTCCTATCTGTTGAACCTCAATATCTGGCGGAAGCTCTCCTGAGCGTGGTTCCGCCGACTGGTAACGTTATGAAGTTTTCCATTCCCAAGCCGATACGAAACCTCCTTGCGACGGCGAGGTCCGTCCTGGTGCCCGTCGTGACCATTCTGGCATCGACCGCGCTTGGCGTGTTTATCGTGGAGATGTTCTTTTCCGCCGAGCACCAGGCCCGCTCCGTGCGCGCCGAGGTCTACGGCCTGATCAACTGGATTGGCGGCTTCGACATCTATATCGCCACCGGCATCGGCGCGGTGATCGGCTTGCTGATACTGGCCTTTACCGTCAAACGCATGGTCTGACGGCCAACGCCGGCCCGCTGGTCCGGCCGGACGAACCTTGTCACGAAAAGGACCATGAGGTAGTCGACCCTGCGTCTCGATTTTCGGCGGAAGGGGTCGATCCGTGCCGCACACGACCAAGTCGACAGCGCCGCCGGGAAGTCTGGACAGCCGTGCGCTTCTGGTTTTGATCGTCGTCCTGACGCTCGTTACCCTTGCCGCCATCTACTTCATCGTTACGATTCTTGGCACGGTCGACGGCCGTGTCGAAGCGTCGGGCTATCCGCTTGGGCGCGACTACGTCAACTATTGGACAGGCGGCCAGGCCGTGATCGACGGTCACGTCGACTGGCTCTATCTCCCCGATGACTATCTGCAGCGGCTGCGTGCCGATTTCGGGGAAGCGTTGCCCAAACACAATTGGTCCTATCCGCCGCATTTCCTGCCCTTGCTGGCTCCGCTCGGCCTGGCGCCCTACATCACCGGCTATGTCTTGTGGTGCCTTGTCGGCATCATGTTGTTCGCGGTCGCGCTTCGGTCGCTCGATCTTTCTCTGCCGTTCGGTCTGGTTGTGCTTGCCGCAGCGCCGGTCGTGCTCGCGAACGTCTTCCTGGGACAGAACGGCTTGCTGACCGGCGCGTTGCTGCTGGGCGGCCTGGCGCTACGCGATCATCGGCCGTGGCTGGCAGGCATCCTGTTGGGCATCCTTACCATCAAACCGCAGCTCGGCATCCTGGTCCCGATCCTGCTGCTGGTGCAGCAGAACTGGCGCACCATCATCGCCGCCGTCGTGACGGCCGCCGTCTTGATCCTGGTTTCCATTGCCGCCTTCGGATGGCAGCCCTGGATCAGCTTTGTCGAGGTCACGCTGCCCTATCAAACCGATATCATGACCGAGTGGTCGGGTTTGTTCACCGCGATGATGCCGACCGGTTTCATGGCGTCACGCTCTCTTGGTGCGGCGACACCCACCGCTTTTCTGGTCCACGCGCCCTTCGCCATCGTTGGCATCGCCGCGGCATTGTGGGCCGCATGGGTCACGCGACATGACGGCGACCGTCGCGCTGCCGCCGCCGTCACGATCGTCGCGACCGTCGTGGTGTCACCTTACGTCTTCAACTATGACATGGCCGCCCTCAGCGGGGCGGTCCTGATCTGGCTCGCGGCCTGTCGCGCGCGGTTCGGCCTGCTGCGCGGCGCGCTGGCGGCGGCCGCGCTGGCGACGCCGGTGATTGGACCGGCCCTGGCGCTATCGGGACTGCCGGTCGCGCCGCTCATCGTCGTGGCCGTCCTTATCGTCATGACCGCCGACATCAGCGCCAAACGCTGGCACCACATCCGCCCGGCAGCCGCGGGGGCCGGTTAACCCAGGACGACGATGACGGCCGAGACAACCAGCAGGAAACCCAGGGTTATCCGGCGGTAGGTCGGCGCGCTGGCGGTGCTGAAATGGCGCATGCCAATCCATGTGCCGACCAGGACGAGCGGCGCCAGCAGTGCTGAGCGGCCCAGGGCGAGCCCGTCCATGGCGCCGTTGATGACGAACATGACGATGGTGACGACCGCCAGAATGGTGAAGAAACCCACCAGGTTGGCGCGCCCGACCGCCGGGTCGCCGTCGCGCGAGAGCTGGTAGAGCACAACCGGCGGGCCGCCGATGCCGACGCCGCTGTTCAAAACGCCGGAAAGCGCGCCCACCGCGGCATGGGTCGTCGTCGATCTGGGCCCGCGGTAGCGCCAGCCCGCCAGCAGGATCAAGGTGAACACGATAACGACCGCGGCGATCACGCGGCGCATCAAGACCGCATCGGCGTTGACCAGGATCCAGGCGCCTATCGGCACCGTCAGCACCGACACCAGCCCCATGACAACGACTTCGCGCCGGTCCATCCAGCGCCAGGTGCCGCCCAGCATGCGCACGGCGTTGACGAGACCCAGGATCGCCACCACGGGCACCGCCTCGACCGGACTCATGACCACCGCGAGAATCGGTGTCATGACCAGATTGAGGCCGAAACCGGCGAAACCGCTGATCAGCGCGCCCGTGAAGGCAACACAGGCAGCAGCGGCTAAACTCCACGTTAAGAGTTCGGCAAGGAACATGTCGGCTTCCAGGAGACGGCCCCCGCACCCCATCCCATAGGGCCGGTGGAAAAGGCAAGCGCCGGTTGACATGGCGGCCGCAAAGTCCGATTTGCTGGCGACGGAAAACCAAGGGAAACGATGTCCGGCATCAAGTCTTACCTCGACCCCCACAAGCTGCTTGATGGCCTGGACCGGTTCGAGGCCTGGGTCGCCCGCCAGCCAAAATGGTTGCGCATCGGCCTGGGGATCACGCTCTGTTTGGGCGGTTTCCTATGGTTCTTTCCTATTCTGGGGCTTTGGATGCTGCCGATCGGCCTGATCGTGCTGGCCCAGGACATCCCCTGGCTGCTCAGACGGCGCGAACGAATCGAATCGTGGCTGCGTCGCGCGCTCAATCACAAAAAAGACAAGGAAAACAGCGGTTCTGCGGCTTCCAGGTAAATCGCCTGGCGACCTGCGATTCGCCGGGACTCCACCCGGTTTTAGCGCATTTTCGATTGATTTTCAGCAAAACAGCACCCTCACCGGTAGTGTTTCGGCCGTTCAGATGTGGCGGCTGTCACAGTCGACGCGATTGTTGGCGTCCAAGCTCTCGACGTTCCCAAACGTAACGATTTATTAAGCTTTGGAATTAATACTTTCGATCAACCGGGGCGCTGGGTGACCCCATAAGGGTTTCCCAGCTTGGGTACAGGATCTACGCGGTCAGCTCGTCCCGGCGAGCCTCTCCGCGCAACCAATCCCTCAGGAGGGACATATGCTTAAGCTTTACACCTTTGCCGTTGCTCAGCTCAGCTCGCTTCGTAAGGACGAAGAGGGCGTTACCGCCATCGAGTATGGCTTGATCGCCGGCGCCATTGCCGTCGCCATTATCGCCGTCCTGTTGGCGCTGGGTGGTGACATCGAGGATCTGTTCGAGAAGACCTCTGGCGCGCTGCAGCAGGCTGGCAGCAGCTAATCGACCGACGCTTTAGCGTCATAGAACCGTTTGTGGCGAGGGTGTGCGTTTGACGCACACCCTCGCTGCATTTTGCGAGCCTGTTAAGTCTATCGTTTCGCTTGGAATTGTAACCGTGGCACCCTGCCGTTTCCGACCCGCTATCAGGACGCGCTGAGCATGCCGGAGACAGGTCTTGTTCACGCACTTATGGTTGTTTTGGCCGTGGCGTTTCCAGGCCTTCTGGTTGTCGCCGCGATCGGCGACATCATGCGCTACACCATTCCCAACACCCTGTCGGCCGTGCTTGCCGTGCTGGCGATACCGGCCGTCCTCGTCGCCGGCGGCGGCTTTGTCGATCTACTTTGGCATTTGCTGGTCGGCTTCGTTGTTCTTTTGTTGACCAGCATTCTGTTCTTTCGAGGTCTTTTCGGCGGCGGCGACGTCAAGCTCTTGACGGCGGCGGCACTGTGGACCGGCTGGCCCCTGGTCGTCCCGCTGGTGGTCTATACGGCGCTTTCAGGAGGTTTGCTCGCCCTGGTCCTGATTGTGCTGCGGCGCGTTTGGAAACGGCGCGAGACCGCGCCTGCCTGTCTTAACCGCCTGTTCGAGCAAAGCGCGGGCCTGCCCTACGGTGTGGCTATCGCCATTGGCGGCTGCTTGACTTGGAGCCGCTTACCGATCTTTTCAACAGCTTTTCCTGGCTAGACCCAATATCTTGTGGAAAACCCATGGCTATTGGCCGTGGCTAACAATATATTGCTTGCGGGCCTGGGTAATGGCAGTTGCATACTGTTTAAGTGACTGGAGTCACAGCTATCACATTGGTGTACCTCGTTTGGTTGACGTAGCTTAGCGACAGTCGAGAGATACCTTTCGGGATAGGGGCAAGATCGCGACTTAACTGACAATTCTATAGGACGGCTAATCCTCCAAATGCGTCCCATCATGATCATCTTGATCGTCGTTGCTTTGGCGATCGCCGGAACAGTTGCATTTCTCGTCAGCCGATTTCTGTCGGAAACCGAGGAGGCGGCCCGCAACGTGGAGCCGCAGGTGGTTTCGGAAAGCACGGTTGATGTTCTTGTGGCGGCCAACGAGTTGCCCGTCGGCCGCATCGTCCGCGACAACGACATCCGCTGGCAGTCGTGGCCGGAAGACGCGGTCAGCGCCGACTACATCGTCAAAGCAAGCGAAGACGGACGCGCCGAACTCGACAGCTTTCTTGGCTCTGCCGTCCGCGTCGGCATGGTGAGCGGCGAGCCGATCATATCATCGAAGGTCTTCCACCGCGGCGACGCCGGTTTCCTGTCAGGCGTTCTGGCACCCGGCATGCGCGCGGTGACGATTGCCATCACCGAAACGACCGGCGCGGCCGGCTTCGTTCTGCCCGGCGATCGCGTCGACGTTCTGATGGTCTTCGATATCCCGGTGCTGAACGCGGCGACAGGCGACACCGATAACCGCGTCATCAGCGAGACGGCGCTTGAGAACGTGCGCGTCTTGGCCATCGATCAGGTGGTGTCGCTGGGCACGGGCGAGGAAGGCAGCAACGAGACGTTGGCGGACGTGTCGGAGAACGTGACCCTTGAGGTCACGCCCAACCAGGCGCAAGCGCTGGCCGTTGCCAGCCAGATGGGTCAGCTGAGCCTGTCATTGCGCAGCATTGTCGAAGGCAACATCAGCGAAGTGCCGAGAGACTATAGCCCGGACTTCCTGATCAGCCAGTACCTGGGCCGCGGCATTCCCGACGGCCCGCGCGTTCTGGTTGCCAACCGGGATCTGCCGGTCGGCACGGTCCTGACCGATCAAGACTGGCACTGGGTGAGCACGCCGCCGGATCAGGTTCACCACGACTGGGTCATCGAAGGCGTGGCGAACCACAACCTTCTGCGTAGCGGTTTGGTGACCAAAGAAATCAAAGGCGGCGAGCCGATCACGAACGCCAGCCTTCTGCTGGCGAGCGAGGACAGCTATGTCGAGAACGTGCTGCAGCCCGGCATGCGCGCCATCACCATGCCTGTAAACGAAACCAGCGGCGTCTCCGGCTTTATCGCTCCGGGGTCTTTGGTCGACGTCATCTTGACCAACGAAATCGAAGATCAGAGCGATGAGCCTATTTTGCAGCCACGGCGTTTCAGCGAGACGCTGCTGGAAAACGTCCGGGTTCTTCATATCGAACGGATCTTCGATCCGCTGACCGGCATGCCTGGCGTCAATCCAGGAACCCTTAGCGCGACCCTCGAAGTGACGCCGGCCCAGGCGGAACTGATCAGTGTCGCCCTTGCCGGCGCGGACCTTACGCTTGTCTTGCGGGGTATGGAGCCCGGCGACGACACGCGGCTTGCGACCTACACCTCCGACTTCGATGCCAGCCGGTCGACGACAGACCTCATTAACGGCCTGACGTTGCCGGACCAGCGGGACGGCGGTCAGGTTAAGGTCTACCGCTCGACTTTTTCGGAAGATATCAACTTTTCCGGCTCGGGAGGATGACCTCCTAGAGGGACCTTAGATACGTATGCGCGAACGTTTCAACATCATCCTTCCTTCCCTATCCCTGATTGCTGCACTGGCACTGATCGTCGTCGTCGGCACTGCACGTGCCGATCAGATCGACGGGCAATCGACCGACGCGGTGATCATCGAGCAGCCCGGCGATTCACTGATCCGCGTCGGCTTGCCGCTGAACAAGGCGCGGCTGATCAGCTTGCCGGTCGATGCGCGCGATGTCTTGGCGTCCAACGCCGAGGTCGCCGACATTATCCTGAAGACACCGCGCTTGGCCTATCTGATCGGCAACGAGATCGGCACGACGAACGTCTTGTTCCTGAATGCAGCCGGCCAACAGATCGCGCGTTTGGACGTCTCGGTCGGAATCGATCTGCTGGAACTGAACGAAACGCTCAACATTCTGATTCCCGATGAGAGCATCGATGTGGTCGCGGTCAACGACAACGTGGCGCTAACCGGAACGGTGTCGACACCCGAGGTCGCCGCCAGCGCCGAGCAGATCGCCCTTCGCTTCGTGCCCGACGAAAACATCGTCAACATGCTGAACATCCGCAACGAGCAGCAGGTCCTGTTGAAAGTCCGCTTCGCCGAAGTCAACCGTCAGGCGGTCAAGGAGTTTGGCTTCGACACCAACCTGAACCTCAGCTCCGGCAACTTTCTGTTCGGCCTGGCAACGGGCCTTGGTCCGTCCGCCAACACCTTCGGCACGCTCGACATCTTCAAGGGCGGCGCCAACAACAACATCGACACGTCCATCAACGCACTCGAACAGAACAACCTGGTTAGAATTCTGGCGGAACCCAGCGTGACCGCAATCTCGGGCGAGCCCGCGAGTGTCTTGGTCGGCGGTGAGTTTCCGATTCCGGTACCTGGTCAGAACAATCAGGTGACCATCGAGTTTCGGCCGTTCGGCGTGACGCTGCAGTTTACGCCCGTCGTGTTGAGCGACGGCCGGATCAGTCTTCGCGTGAACGCCGAAGTCTCGGCCACCAGTCAGGAAGACGCCGTCACCATTCAGGGTTTCAACATTCCGAGCCTGGTGGTGCGCCGCGCGAACACCTCGGTCGATCTGCCCTCGGGCGGCAGCCTGGTGATTGCCGGCCTGCTGCAGAACGACATCAACGCCACGATCCAGGGTTTGCCCGGACTGAAAGACATTCCTGTCCTGGGCACGTTGTTCCGCAGCACCAACTTTCAGCGTGACGAGACGGAGCTTGTCGTCTTGGTGACGCCTTATCTGGTTCGTCCGATCGAAGAGAGCGAAGCGGCACTGCCGACCGATGGCCTATTTCCGGCGACGGATTTGGAAATGTACTTCCTGGGACGCATCAACGCCGTCTATGCGGAGCGCATGCCGACGCCAACCGGCGAAGAGATTGCAGGGCCGATCGGCTTCATCGTGGAGTAAGGGGATTAAGATGAAACAGCTTCCGCTCCTGCTTCGCCATGTTGTGGCGGCCGTGTTCGTTGCCGGACTGGCGGCCTGTCAGTATCAGGATTCTGACGTTCAATTGGCGGACTACGACTATCGCGCCAAGTTCCCGATCCGCGTCGAGAGTGACCTTGTTCAGGCAAACTTTGTCGGCACCAACACCGGAACGCTTTCGCTCGACGAGCTGGTTCAGCTCGACATGATGGTCAGCGACTATCTGGCCAACGGTCAAAAACCTATCTTGATCGTCATGCCCGGCAGTGCGCTTGAGTACTCGAACCTTGCGAGCGAGATCCAACGTCGCGCCTTGGAACACAGCCTGGCCAAGAGCGAAGTGCTTGTTGGTGTCGACCCGCAGGCCGCGATGAACGGCAAGGTGACCGTCTCGTATCTGGTGCATACGGCAATCGCGCCGGACTGCGGGTACTACGAGACGGAATCGGCATGGGATTTCGATAACGTCAACACGTCAAACTTCGGCTGTTCGACCCAGCACAATCTGGCGGCGATGGTCGCCAATCCCGGTGACCTCGTCGCATCGCGCACCTTTACCACACGCGATGCGCAGAGAACTGTGGCTATCCTCGACGCCTATCGAGCCGGCGCTAATCCGCAGGCTTCGTGGCCGACCGAAGGTGGCGACGCCGCGTTGGACGTCGCGTCCGACAATTGATGCTGGTCTAGAGTAAGAGGAGACAGACCATACTTCGCGTTTCCATCAACGCATTCCTGACGGACCCGGAAACCCGGGAGACGGTCGAGAAGGCCGCTCAGGATCGCCGGCTGCAAAAGAGCCGCATCGACATGTTCGAGGGCCCCCTCGACGAGGCGACCGCGTACTATGGCGAATCCCCGACACCGCAACTGATCCTGGCCGAGACCGAGGATTCCGGCGAGGACCTTTTGCGCAAGCTCGACCGTCTCGCGGAAAACTGCGACGCCGGCACTCATGTGCTTCTGGTCGGTTCGCAGAACGATATCGTTCAGTACCGTTCCTTGATCACAAGCGGCGTGTCGGACTATCTGTTGCGACCGTTGACGATTGGCGCGTTCATCGACGCCGTCGAGCGCATCTTTGTCGACCCCAACGCGCCGATGATGGGCAAGACCATCGCCGTCTTCGGTGCCGAAGGCGGCGTCGGCTCAAGCACGATCGCCCATAACATCGCCTGGTCGATCGGAACGGAACTGGGCGAAGATGTCACGGTTGTCGACCTAGACCTTTGTTTCGGCACGGCAGCGTTCGCCTATAACCAAGAAGTAAGCCAGGGCATTGAAGACATGCTGGCCGCGCCCGAGCGTGTTGACGAACAGCTCTATCGCCGGTTCATTCTGCAGCACAACGAACAGATCGGTATTCTCGGATCGCGCTCGTCGCTAGGCAATGTTGCGGATATCGACAGCGATGCGCTTGAGCAGGTCTTGAGTTTTGTCCGTCAGCAGGCGGCCTTCGTCGTGCTCGACATTCCGCACATGTGGTCGGCCTGGGTGCAGCAGCTGTTGGTCGATTCCGACGAAACTGTTATCATCGGCACACTTGACCTAGCAGCGTTACGGGACACGAAGAACATCGTCGAAGCCGTGGAGGCACGCCGCGGTGAAGATAGCAAGGTGCGTGTTGTGTTGAATCACGCCGGCGCGTCCAAGAAGACGGAAGTGCCGGTCAAGGAATTCGAAGAAGCCGTCGGCAGTAAGCCGGTTGCTGTCTTGCCTCATGATCCCACCGTGTTCGGTGAAGCACTGAACAACGGCCAGATGATTGGCGAGGCAAACAGTAAACACAAAGCGGTTGAGGTGTTCGGCGAGTTGGCAATGCTCGTTACCGGACGCACCGCAACAGCGCTGAAAAAGCGCAAAAAGAGCAGAGGGGGCTTGAACCTGTTTAGTAAGGAAAAAGCCTAAGGAAAGCTCCACGTGTTTGGTCGCAGACAAGGCCCACCTGATAAGAAGGCGCCGCCACCGGTCGCCGATGAGTCCGCGCCGGTTATGCCTAAGCCCAAGGCGCAGGCTGACACGGCGCCTATGGAGGCAAAACCCGCACTGACCGTCGTCGAGACGGACGATGTCGTCACACGCGATGTGATCGATGATGCTCCGTTGGGCGAAATGACCGATGGTCTGCCCAGCGAAGCACGATCGACGGATGCGCTGGACGATCTCGACTTGACGCCGGTCGCCGACGATGAGCCGGAGGTCGCCGAAAAGCCTGCGCCACCGGCCGCAAAACCACCGGCCAAGCCCAAACCGGAACCAAAATCCGAGCCGGACAACGAGGCCGATTGGCAGGGCCACGCGCCAACCAACATGGCGCCGACGATGACGCCCGAAGAGGAAGCGCGCCACAACGACACCAAAGTCAGCGTCTTCAACACGCTGATCGAGTCCGTCGACCTGACCGAGCTCGCCAAGATGCCGGCCGCCACCGTGCGCGAAGAAATCGGCGACGTGGTCAGCGAAATCGTCAGCATGAAGGCCCTGGTGCTGAGTGCCGCCGAGCAGCAGCACCTGATCGAGGATATCTGTAACGACATTCTGGGCCTGGGACCGCTGGAGCCCTTGATCGCGCGCGACGATATCGCCGACATCATGGTGAACGGCCCCAACAAGATCTATATCGAAGTCGACGGCAAGATTGAGCTGACCCCGATCCGATTCCGCGACAACGCGCAGCTCATGAACATCTGCCAGCGTATCGTGAGCGCGGTCGGCCGACGGGTCGACGAAGCAAGCCCGATCTGCGACGCCCGTCTGCTGGATGGCAGCCGTGTCAACGTCATCGCGCCGCCCCTGGCGATCGATGGCGCGGCGCTCACCATTCGTAAGTTCAAGCGCGACCGCCTGACCCTGGATAACCTGGTCGATTTCGATTCGATCTCGCCGGCGGGCGCCGCCATCATCAAGCTGGTCGGCCACTGCCGCATCAACACGCTCGTTTCCGGCGGTACCGGCTCGGGCAAGACGACGTTGCTGAACTGCCTGACGCGCTACATCGCCGGCGACGAACGCATCATCACCTGCGAGGACGCTGCGGAGCTGCAGCTGCAGCAGCCCCATGTCGTGCGGTTGGAAACGCGTCCGCCGAACCTGGAAGGCATCGGCGAGGTGACGATGACCGACCTGGTCAAGAACTGCCTGCGTATGCGCCCTGAACGCATCATCGTCGGCGAGGTGCGCGGCAAGGAGGCCTTCGACCTGTTGCAGGCCATGAACACCGGTCATGACGGGTCGATGGGCACGATCCACGCCAACAACCCGCGCGAATGCCTGAGCCGTATCGAGAACATGATCGCGATGAGCGGCTACAACCTGCCGGCCAAGACCGTGCGCGAGCAGATTGCCGGATCCGTCAACGTTATCATTCAGGCGACCCGCCTGCGCGACGGCTCGCGCAAGATCACCCACATCACCGAAGTGATCGGCATGGAAGGTGACGTCATCACCTTGCAGGACATCATCGTCTTCGACTTCGAGGGCGAGACAACGGATGGCCGCATCGTCGGCCGCCACAAGTACACGGGCCTGCGGCCAAACTTTTACGACCGCGTACGTTACTTCGGTAAGGAGCAGGAATTGGTCGAAGCGCTTCAGGAGCTAGCAGTCGAATGAACGATACCGTGCTGATGATCATTGTTGTCGGCACCTTGCTGCTGTTCAGCGTCATGATCGCCGGCGGCGTTTTCATGGTGCGCGCCAGCCAGGCCAACTATCGCCGACGCCTCGCCATGGTGACAGGCGCCGCCCAACGCGAGCGCCGGCAACGCGGCGGCGGCAAGGATACGTCCGTCGCGCGCCGCCGGCAGATCCAGGGCAAGATCAAGGAGCTGGAGGAGCAGCGCAAACAAACGGTGCGCAAGCGCGCCTTGGCTGATCTCCTGGTTCAGGCCGGCTCGAACCTGTCGGTCAAACAGTTCTATCTGATCAGCGCGGTGTTTGCCCTTGTCGTCACCGGTCTGTATCTCGCGCTGGGTTACACCTATTGGGGCGCGATCCCGGTGGCGCTGTTCGCTTTTCTCGGCCTGCCGCGCTTTTACATGAAGCGTAAGGCCAAGAAACGCCAGAAACTGTTCACCAAACACTTTGCGAACGCGGTCGACGTGATTGTGCGCGGCGTGCGGTCGGGCCTGCCGGTCAACGAATGTCTGAATATCATCGCCCGGGAAACACCGGAGCCGGTGTGCAGCGAGTTCGAGCAGCTGGTTGAAGGCATCAAGGTCGGCCGGCCGTTGGATGAAGTCATGGATCGCGGCCTCAGACGCATCCCGACCATGGAATACCGTTTCTTCGCCATCGTGCTTGCGATTCAGCAGCAGACCGGCAGCAACCTGGCCGAAACGCTCTCCGGTCTGTCCAGCGTGTTGCGCGAGCGTAAGAAGATGGCCGATACGGTTCGCTCGATCACGGCGGAAGCGCGCACCACGGCCATGATCATCGGCGCTTTGCCGTTCTGTATGGCCGGCATCATGACACTGACGAGTTACGAATACATCGCTCTGCTCTGGCGCGAAGAGATGGGCACATACATGATTGCCGGGGGCTTGGTGCTGATCGCGATGGGCACCCTCATCATGTGGAGGATGATCTCCTTTGAAGTCTGAGGTCGCCCACGGTCAAAGCCGCCATGCGACTGCGCTGATGAAAACGAGCTAAGAAAAAAGACATGCTATCGACCCAGAACATCATCATCGCGCTTTCGACGTTCGGCGCCTTCATTGCGATCATCGCGATCGCCATGCCGTTCATGGAGCGCGACAGCTTCGGCAGCCGCCTTAAAGCGGTCTCGCGGCGGCGCGAAGAGCTGCAGTCCGCGCAGCGTCAGAAGTTCGCCAATTCGCAACAGGCCAGCCTGCGGCATCGGCAGCGCCATGCCGGGTGGATGAGCGAGGTTCTCAAGCGCCTGAACCTGATTGAAAAAGCGCGCTCGCCCGAGCTGCGCATGAAACTGATGCAGGCCGGTTTCCGCGGTCAGGGTCCGATCGTCGTCTATCTGTTCATGCGCATCGCGCTGCCGATCATCTTCGCGTCGGTCGCGGCACTGCTGATCTTCTCGTCCAAGAACCTTGAGCTCGATACGCTCGTCAAACTGCTGATATGCGGCATGGCGGCGACCTTCGGGTACTTCATCCCCGGCATTCTGGTGATCAATACCGCCAAGAAGCGTCAGCAGCAGATCATCAAGGCGTTTCCGGACTCCCTGGATCTCATGGTCATTTGCGTTGAAGCGGGTATCTCGCTGGAAGCGGCCCTGACCCGGATTTCCCAGGAGATCAGCGATATCTCGCCGATCCTCGCCGAAGAGTATGCGCTGACCACCGCAGAGCTCGCCTATCTCGGCGACCGGCGGCGCGCGCTGGAAAACCTGGCGGCGCGCACCGGTGCCGAACCCGTTCGGGCCTTGACGGTGTCGCTGCTGCAATCGGAGAAGTACGGCACGCCATTAGGCGTGGCGCTTCGCGTGCTCAGCCGCGAGAACCGCGATGACCGCATGGCGCGCGCCGAACAAAAAGCGGGCTCCCTGCCCGCCGCCTTGACGGTGCCGATGATCCTGTTCTTCCTGCCCGTGCTGTTCATCGTCCTGATCGGCCCCGCCATCATTCAGGTGGTCGGCACGTTCGGCGAAAAGTAAGGATCGGCAGCGGCCGAGCCGTCGCTTTCGTCGCTAACCCGTCGAGCATGGCCGCATCGCGGCGTACAAATCCCGTGCGACATCCTGGCCGACCAGCCGCTATCGGTTAGTCGTCGGTCGCTTCTTCGGCATCGCCCGAGAGATTGAAGTACTGAAAGTCGAAAGCGTTGTCGGTCGGAAGATCGTCATTGCGGGAGTTGGTGCGCGCCTCGTTGGCCGCCTCGCCTTCCGATCCGGCCTCCGGTGACGGTGCGGTAATCGACCCGATCATCTCCAGGATCGAGAGGTCGTCATCATCATCATCATCGGTCGCAATGGCCTCCGCCTCGGCCGGTATGGGTTCGGGCTCGGGCTCGGGTATCGGTTCGTCTTCCACCTCGGGCACAACGGCAAGAACCTCTTCATCCCCACCAACGTCAGGCGTCACCGCGATGACTTCCTCGGTCGTGGATGTGGTCACGATGGTCTCGGGCGGCAGCACGAATTCGTCGCTGTCGCGATCGCCATCCGCGTCGGGCAAATCCTGAGGTTGATCGTCGTATGTCATGGTCACGACATCGTCTTCCGGCGCCTCGACCACGACCTCGCCGCCGGAGGTCTCCGCAGCAGCGGGCGCGGGCTGCGTCTGAACGATCTCGGCGGCCGGCACGACGACTTCTTCGACGGGCTCGACGATCACCGCCGCCGACTCTGTCGGCTGCGCGTTCGCGGTTGACTGGTCCAAGGCCAGCGCGCCGCCTTCATCGACGGGCGGCAGCGGCTGCGCTTCGACACTAAGGTTCGATCGCGCGACCAACTCCTCAAGGTTCTGCAGGTCGTTGCCGGCAAGGGATCGGAAGAACGCAATGTTCTGCTCTGCCTCCTCGCCACTCAGCTCTTCGCGTACCAGACCCTCGGCCTCTTCAATGTCACCGCGATAGGCCAGCAGCAGCGCCAGATTGAGGCGTATCTTGGAATCCGCTTCATCGCCACGACTGGCGCGTTCCAGAAGCTCGATCGCACCGTCCAGATCGCCCTGCATCGCGGCCTGAAGGCCCATATTGTTCAAGACCTTCGGATTGTCGGGCGACGCGGCGAGGGCGCGCATATTGGCTTCGTTCGACCTGGCGAGTTCGCCCAGCATGCCGTAGGCAACCGCAAGAGCGGCCTGGGTTTCCCACACGCCAGGTTCCATCGCGACCGATCGTTGGAGCGGATCAAGCGCCGCCGTCGCGTTACCGTCGGCCACCAGGGTCCGGCCTAGAATACTCAGCAGTCTGGGGTCGTCGGGATGCTGGCCGAGGGCGTCGTTCAGCACGTTGATCGCGTAGCCATACTGACCCAGCCGGCGCAAGTTGTCGGCCAGCCCGATAGCCGCTTCCAGGTCGGTCGGATCGCGGTCGAGCAGGTTTTGCCAGTAGCCGGCCGCGCTGACATAGTCGCCGGCGTCTTCCGAGGCACGCGCCGCGGAAACAAAGGAATCAGAGATCTTGGCTTCGGTTTCAGTGGCCGGCTCGGTCCGGCCATCGCTTCCACCAACACCTTGAACCGGAAGCGATTCGCATGACGCCAGTATGATTCCGATGGCTGTCGCGCCAGCCACGGTTACGCAGCGGTGGCCTTTTGCCACGGCAATTCGGCGTGTCGAAATAGGTCCTTCCCCTACCCAGTGTCTGCGATGAGTAGCCGTCGTCACTATATCAAGCGAGTTATCCACCGAGCAAAGCGAATCGGTGACCTCGCGGCAATAAAACGGTATAATTCCCAAGGGAATCAGGTATTTCCTGCCTCTAGCGATATTCGGCAGAACTCCGGGAAAGAACGACATGATGATCAAGTTCCCCGTCGCAGTCCGTTACGCCGTCGGTGCCGCCCTGTGCATGGTGGCGACTGCCTTTTCCGCCGCTCACGCGGAGACAATTCGGGTCGAAGTGAACAAGGCTGAGATCATTCGATTGGAAGCCGACGCCCAGATTGTGCATGTCGCCAACCCGGCGATCGCCGACGTCGTCGTCGAGTCACCTCGGCTACTCTTTGTCCTTGGTCTTGCCCCGGGTCAGACCGGTCTGTTCATTCTCGATGCGAACGGCAAAGAGGTCGTCAACGCCGATTTGTTGGTGACGCCCAACAACAATCACGAAGTGACGCTTCACCGCAACGCCGAGGAGCTGACCTATAGCTGCTCTCCTCGCTGCATTGCGACGAATGTGTCTGAGCTTGCCGCCGCCGCGGCCGCTGCGGCCGGAGGCGCGCCGACTGGCCTGACCTCATCCGCCTTGGGCGGCACGGCGACCGGCGACGATGCGGCGGCGACCGAGACGACGGAAACGACCGACGACGCCACCGACTAGGATCCAGGGCGTCGCCACAGACGCTTCAGTCTCCTCTGCCGGCGCGCTGATCCAGTAGTCGGCGGCTAACGCAACGGGCCGGCGTTCTCGCTTGGCCCTAATCCCTCGGCGCGGGTCGATCGGATGCGGCGGACGTCTGTGACCTTCATGCATTCCGACCCGATCCCACACCGAAGCGGGAAGTCAACGCAGGCCCGTCTCTTGTGAGCGGCCGCGACGAACGTGCGGCATGATCCAGAGATGACGGCCCCGGACTGCCCGTCATGGCCGTGACCGCGGCCTGGCATGCACGACGGCGCTCAAAGAAACAGCGGGCCACACAAGTCATGTGGCCCGCTGTCGGTTCTTTGCTCGCCCCGTCGCGCGGGACTGCTCTTTGCGTCTAACCGCCGATGCGGAGGTTACTCAGCTCGCGGCCGATCTCGCGGAACGAAGCCTCGAGCGTGGCCGCATCGGGCGAGTCAAAGTAGTTGCTCTCGTCAGTCGCACAGTCGCGCATCAGGTTCCTGACCGTGCTGGAGCTGACCTGGAACGTGATGGTGTAGACGATGATACCCTGTGCCTTGACCGCGTTGCAGACCGCTGTCGTGCGCAGGTTCAACTGGGCAATCGCCGTGCTTGAGCTCCATGTCGTGCCCAGGTTGCCGTCGGCGATACGGCCATAGGCGCCGTAGGACGACGAGCCGATATAGTTCTCGCCGTCGGTCATCAGCACGATGGCCTTCTCGAACTCGTCGTTGTCGTACTCCGTTGCCGTGGTGAACGGTTCGGTGTTCGACAACGTGCGCCAACCCCAGACGAGGCCGAAATTGATGTGCGTGATGCCGCGCGACTGCATCGAGTCGATCTTGCTCTCGACCGTCGCCTTGATGTTGGTCAACGGCAGAACAGGCCGCGGACAGTCTTTGTTCGGACCCCGGACCTGGCCAAAGCTGCCGGAGATCGGCGGCCACCAGTTGCCCGAGCCGCTCGGTCGCAGATAGGCCTCCCAGCGAAGGTCGTTGTTGGTCGGCGCCGTATCGGTCTGATCTTCACCGTCGTCGCGCGCCATGACACAACCGCGCCAGAAGTCCGGCGAGTAGTCGGCCGCGTCATAGCCGCTGTTGAGGTGACCGAAGCCCGTGTCGACGTTCACCGTTCCGGCGAACGGCACGACGGAGATGTAGAGCAAGTCACTCTCCGCATTGGCGCCGAACAGAATGTCGAGGAAGCTGTGCGCGGCGCTTTTCAGATTGTTCATCTTCGTGGTGCCCATGGAGCCCGTGTTATCGAGCACCAAGGCAACCTCGAGACCTTTCGATTCACGAATGATGACCGTCGTCGCGGTAACCGTGATGTCGTGAATACCGATGACATTCATCAACGTCGTGTTCAACGTGGCCGACGCGCTCAAGCGGACTTCTTCGTCGGAGATCTCCATCTCCGGTTCAGCCGCGATCCCCAACTCTTCGCCGGGGTAGTTCGCTTCGAAGTAGGACAACATGAGCTCTTCCAGCTCGTCGTCGCTCAGTTCGGTCGCGCCACCGGCAGCAAGGCCCGCGGCGTCAAGCGCATAGCCGAGCCGCGATTTGACGAGGTACGCGCGGCCCATGTCGATCGCGGCACCGCCGGCAAGGCATAGCGGCAGCAGAGACAAAGCAAAGACGATCGCAACGGCGCCCGTGCGCTCCTTGACCAAGCGCCGCCACGGCCTCAGGTAGAACCAAGCCAAGGTTATCATCGAGCTTTTCATGGTTGTCGGTCTCATTCGATTGAGCATGATCTCATCCTGCCTTTGCGCATCGCTTGCGCTCGTCGTTGGAATCGTCATGGCTGTCTAATGGTCTATCCGCTGAACTCGACCGCGACTGTCGTCCGCGGACGCAGATAGGCCATGTCGGTAATGGTGAACGGTTCAAAGATCAGTTCACCAAACACAGGGCTGTAGCTGTAGCTGACAAGCGCGACGATCACGCTGTCGTTCTCGCTCAACAGACCCTCGGGAAGGTCGAACTCGTCGATGTCCTCATGGCCGCGGTGGCGTTGCCATTCGATCGTGACCGCACCATCGTCGTCGGCAACCAAACTGGCGACCGTGTAACCGGCGCTGGAAGACGTGTACGGCTGCAGGATGCTGTCGACGGCGCGGAAGATATTGTTGACGTCGCCCGCGGACACCGACTTCTGCTGGGCGACCAGGTCGGCCGCGGTCTGCGCGCCGGTGGTGACTTTCTTGTCCAGAAGAAGCACATAACCGAGCTCCGCCGTGCCGAACAGCAACAGGATCAGGATCGGCAGAACCAGTGCGAACTCCGATGCGGCGACACCGCTGCGGTCGCGCCAAAGCTTCAGAAGTACGTTCGCTTTCATCATGTCGCTTCCACCTAGAAGAGGCTCTGGAAAGGCTCGTTCTGGAACGCGGCCGCGGCTTGCAGCATCAGCGTGTCCTGATTGGGCGGCGCCAAGAATTCCGCCAGGAACGGCGTGATGATCTGGTACTTGTAGGCAATGCGCACCAGCACCACTTCGCCGGCCTCGCCGATGTCGAACTGGTTGCCTTCGGCTTCGCCTTCGTCGTTCAAGTACTCGTCGAACGCCATGTCGTCGAAGTTCGCATACGTCCGGATGTCGACGATCACCTTGTCGCAGTCCAGGACGTTGTCGAGATTCTCACACAGGAGTTCATAAAACTTGTCCTCGGGATCGTCTTCCAGCTGCAGGTTGCCGGTTCGAATGTAACGCGCGACGGACGAGACCTCGCCGTTCATCACCGTTGCCGTGAAGAACAGAAACGACGTTTCCAGAATGGCGAAGATCAGGAAAAAGAAGACCGGCGCCACGAGGATGAACTCCATCGCGGCAACGCCCGAACGGTCTTTGGCCAAGCGCCGCGCGCGTCGTAGATACCATGTCGCAATCCGGTACATGTGTGCCACCTGTGCAAGAAGCGTTCCAGACCGGCTTCCCAGCCATCGTGCCGTAGCATGTCAGCCGTCCGCGTGACCTAGCAGTGACGCTAGACACAGTCGCTGGATGGTTTCGGTCGCGAGACCTTGAGCAGTGACCGTGGTCACAGCATGGACCCTAAGAATTGGTTAATGGCGTTAACGAACGCCATGAGGCGTGCGTTACTAGGGAACGCCGTAGACGACGAACCCGTCGAGTCGCGGGTCGTCGGCGCCAAGACGCGCGGCCCAAGACGGCGGATCGCCGGCGGCCAATCGACCGTAAAGGCTTTGCGGTCCGCCTTCCCTGACATACCAGTCGTGGCCGCCCTTGCCTTCCTGTGCCCTGCACAAGATCACCAGACCGACGTCGCGCGCCGCCAGCATGTCCTTGGCTAACAACGGCTCGGCGAGGAATGCGCGGTGCGCGTCGACGATACCGTGCTCCATGCGGTGATAGGGCGCGGCGACAACGCCATAACCGGTGCGCCAAGCGATTTCCGGACCGGGATAGATATAGGTCAGCACCGTGCCGTCGATATCGGCATCGCGCAAAAAGGCGCCTGCTGCGCGCCAATCACACGCCTCAACGCTGGCATCGGCATCCGCTTCTGCATCAGCAGGCATCATGACGCTCGCCGCAACGATATGGCCCAGCAATAGAATGACGAAACCGATCCCGCCAATCAGCACGCGTCCCGGAGGCGTTCCCAGGCGCCCGACGAAGCGGGCGAAGGCGACAATCACCACCGCCCAGATAAGAACGAGAATAGTTTGGGCATAAGGCAGAACGCGCACCTGATAGAGCGCGCCGAGGATGTAAAAGGTTAACGCCAGGCCCAAAATGACGTAGTTGCCGCGCTCAGTTGTCTCGCCACGGCACAGGCGATACAGCACGTAGGGCAACGCGAAGACGACGGGTCCCAACGTGAACATCGCCTCTGCCCATGTCTTTGGGTTGGCGGTCAGCAGCGGTTCGGCTTCACGCACGTTTGCCAGAAAAACCTCCCGCACTTCAGGCACCACCTGGCCGTAGGGGCCCTCAAAGAAAGCGGGGAAACTGAACCCCATGACAAAGGCGGGGATGAGCGCCGCGACAAGACCGGTCAAGAGGCGCACAACGAGGCCCGACCCGGGCGCGAACCGTGCGACGCCGAAGACCAAACCGGCGGCAGCCAACATGGCCACGGCCAGCACGACATAGACCAGCGAGAGCCGATCAAGCTCGACAGCCAGCCAGTCGGCCGGCGGCCGTTCGATCATCAAGGCGACAACGAGCCCAACCGCAAAGAACACGGTGTAACGCCACATCGCGGTCGCGGCGTCGGCACGGCCGAACAACCACATCACGCCGAACGACGTGACGGCGACCAGCAACAGCAACAAGGTCTCGGTACCGACCCACAGACTGAGCGCCGTCGCCAGACCGGCCAGAACAGGATAGGTCATGCGGGCCGGTGCCCGGTTCCATCGAAGCAACAGCGCGACGACGCAGGCGGCCAGCGCGGCAAGCAAGCTGTGATGATCGGGCCGGCCCAGTTGGAACACCGCGTAAAGACCGGGCTGGGCCAGGAACAACACGGCCATCAACAGGACACCCCAGCGCGGCAGCATGGTGAGCCCGCCCCAAGCCAGGAACATCAACGTGACGGCGGCGAACACCGGGCTGATCACCACGCCCCACCAGAACAGGGAGGTCTGGAAGTCGGTGACCAGCATACCGGGCAAGGTGCCGGCCAGCATCAAGACATCGAACGGACGGGTCCAGTGCATGACAAGACCGTCCGGTGCGTTCAACAAAGGCTCAAATCCGTCATACCACTGGCCGGTCTCGACCAGCCGGGTGATGCGCATCAAGCGGACATAACAGTCGGAATCCGCCAACACGCCGTCCAGCACCTGAAGTCCGCCGAAGGCCAGCAAGACGCCGAAGAACACCAGCGGCAGAGCGCCCGCCGCAGCGATGGTCAACCGGTCAGACACGGAACACGAAATGGCGCGACGCCAGAAAGTTAAACGCAAGCGCCACGACCGAGCCGACCGCGACCGCCAGCACAGGCCACTGCGCAAAGACAGCCATGCTCAGCACGAGCAAGGCATAGACGCCGTAGTTGATACCGGCGCCGACGGCGTTCACCACGACGAACCGGATCCACTGTCGTCCTCTTGGGCTGTTGCGCCCGTGGGGAAACGTGAAGTGCCGGTGCAAGGCCCATGTCACGGTAGCGGCGACGAGATAGGAGACGACGCGCCCGCTCAGCAGACCCATGCCGCCATAATCGATCAGCAACCACAAACTGCCGGCATCGACGACGAACCCGATGCCGCCGACCAGACAGAAACGCAGGAACTGGCCGGACAATGCTGCGTTCGACATCAAGCGAGCGGTCAATTCTGCGGCCCGGGATACCGCAGGTAGGCCAGGCGCTTAATCTCCAGCCGCCCATGGGTCACCGTGTCCAGGATCATGCCACAGGTAAATCCCAAAAAACCGAGCAACATCAGACCAGTAGCCAAAATCGCACTGGGCAGCCTGGGAACCCGTCCGGTGTCCACAAACTCAGCGACGACCGGGTAGCCGAAGATCAGCGAGAGAATGACCAAGACAAGGCCGGAGAGTAAAAAGAATGGCAGCGGACGCTCTTCCTTAACCAGTTGGAAGATCGTCATGAGAATGCGGAAACCGTCGCGCCACGTGTTGAGCTTGCTGTCGGACCCCTCCTGGCGTTCGCGGTAAGGCGTCTCGACCTCCGCCATGGGCATGCGAAGGGACAACGCGTGTACCGTCAACTCGGTCTCGATTTCGAAGCCGCGGGCAAGGGCGGGGAAACTCTTCACGAAGCGGCGCGAGAAGACACGATAACCGGACAACATGTCCTTAAGGCGCGCGCCGAACAGCAGAGCGACGAGGCCCGTCAGGATCCGATTGCCGGCCACATGGCCGCGCCGGTAGGCCTCGACCGAAACCTGGCGCCTGGACGCCGACACCATGTCGAGTCCATCGTTCAGGAGTCTGGAGACGAGCGCAGGCGCGCTCGCGGCATCATAGGTCGCGTCGCCATCGACCAGCACATAGATGTCCGCCTCGACATCGGAGAACATGCGCCGGACCACATGGCCCTTGCCCTGGCGCGTCTCGGAGCGGACGACCGCACCGTGATCGCGCGCGATGTCAACCGTGCGGTCTGTCGAATTGTTGTCGTAGACATAGATCGCGGCATCCGGCAACGCGGCGCGGAAGTCGTCGATCACGCTGCCGATGGCAACTTCTTCGTTGTAGCACGGTATCAGCACCGCGACCCGCGGCGATGTCTGGTCCATATCGCGCCCCACCATGATCCCCAAGCCGATGGAATGGTTAATATAGCCTATCCATCGGCAAGGGATATGTGAGCGCCGACACAGGTCTAAGCTCGCCTGGAAGCTGGTTTTCCGCTGTTTGACGTGTGTTCGGCGCCTATCCCGGCACCGGGACTAGCCCTGACGCAGCGCCATGGCGGGACGTCGCGCATCGCCTGCCGGTTGATAGGTCACGGAGACCTCCGCGAGCGCCTGTTTGAATGCCTCGGCCGCGTTGGCGTCGGCCATGTCGAAGGCGTCGAAACCGCAGCGCACCATGAACGCGACCTGATCGCGCAGCACGTTGCCGACAGCGCGGACTTCGCCCTTGAAGCCCAGACGCTCACGCAGCAGGCGCGCATAGGAATAGGCGCGTCCATCCGTGAAGGCCGGAAAGTCCAGCGCGACAAGATCGAACCGGCCGAGGTCCTCGGCGATCAGATCGGGCGACTGGTCGCTCGCCAGAACGACACCGAGCGGACCATTGTGGGCCACGACGTCATCGGCCGCTTCCCGCCAGCGTTCCAGCGACACGATCACCGGACCGTCCGGCAGGTCCTGATCGTCGGCGACCCGGAGCCAGGGGTCGTCGATCAGCTCGCCGTCCTTAATGAGCGGCATAGAGCCTCTCCTTGAACGGCTCCAGGCCGGCGCGCTGGTAGGTCTCCAGGAAACTCTCGCCGTCGGCGCGAATGTCCAGATAGGTCTCGACGATGGTCTCGACCGCATCGGTCACGTCGTCGCCGGAGAACGCGGGCCCGACGATCTTGCCGATGGCGGCGTTCTGGTCGGCGTTGCCGCCCAGCGTGATCTGGTAGTGTTCGACGCCTTTTTTGTCGACGCCCAGAATGCCGATATGGCCGACATGGTGATGGCCGCAGGCGTTGATGCAGCCGGAGATCTTGAGCTTCAGCTCGCCGATGTCGTGCTGGCGTTCCAGGTCGGCGAAACGCTCGCTGATCTCCTGCGCGATCGGGATCGAACGCGCGTTGGCGAGCGAGCAGTAGTCGAGACCGGGGCAGGTGATCATGTCGGAGATCAGGCCGAGATTGGCGGTCGCCAGATCGTGAACCTTCAGCTCCTGCCACAGCGCATAGAGGTCGCGCTTCTTGACGTCGCCCAGAACCAGGTTCTGCTCGTGGCTGACACGGATTTCACCGAGCGAGAATCGGTCGGCCAGATCCGCGACGGCGTCCATCTGCTCGGCGGTCGCGTCGCCCGGCGTACCGCCGATGGGTTTGAGCGAGATATTGGCGATCGCGTAACCCGGCACCTTGTGTTCGGCGACATTGGCGCGCACCCAAAGATCGAAGTCGCGGTCGCCGCCGCGCCAGGCGTCGAGCTCAGGCGAGACGTCGTCAAGCGTGTCGTAGGCGGGCGGCGCGAAATAGGCCTTGATGCGCGTGACCTCGCTCTCGGGCAGGGCAAGCGGCGTGTCTTTGATCTCAGCCCACTCGTCCTCGACCATGGCGGTGAACGTTTCCGCGCCGGTCTCGTGCACCAGAATCTTGATGCGCGCCTTGTACTTGTTGTCGCGCCGGCCGAGCTGGTTATAGACGCGCAGGATCGCTTCCAGATAACTCAGCAGGTGCCGGGTCGGCAGGAAGTCGCGCACCGTATAGGCGATCATCGGCGTGCGGCCCTGACCGCCGCCGACCAGCACCTCGAAGCCGGGCTCGCCGGCCTCGTTGCGCACCATGCGCAGACCGATATCGTGCACCTTGACCGCGGCCCGGTCGTTCGGCGCGCCGATGATGGCGATCTTGAACTTGCGCGGCAGGAACGAGAACTCCGGGTGCAGGGTCGACCACTGGCGCATGATCTCCGCATAGATGCGCGGGTCCTCGATCTCGTCGCTGGCGACGCCGGCATATTGGTCGGCCGTGACATTGCGGATGCAGTTGCCGCTGGTCTGGATGGCATGCATCTCTACCTCGGCCAGCTCGTCCAGGATTTCCGGCACCTCGGGCAGTTTGGGCCAGTTGTACTGGATGTTCTGGCGCGTGGTAGAGATGCATGCCATCCAGACCAGCGGCAACTGCATCCGCAATGTCACGGCCGACCAATATGCCGGCGTCGCCAGCGACGAGATCGAGGAC
>JANQGO010000299.1 GCA_028277285.1 Alphaproteobacteria bacterium
GCGAACCACCACGCCCAGCGATGGATCGATTCCATCGTGGCGTTGAAGCCCATGGTCCAGCGCCAGAACAACGCCGCGCGCTCGGACGCCGTGCCACGGTCGACGACCTGCTCGATCTCGCGCTCGCCGCCGAACCGGCTGACGGCCAGAATCGTCGCGCCGTGCATCGCAAAGAGCAGCGTCGAACCGTAGAGGAACACGATCGAGAGACAGTGGAAGGGGTTGTAGTAGAGGTTGCCGTAACGGATCGAAAACGCCGTGGTCCAGTCAAGATGGGGGAAGATGCCGAACGGCACCGCCTCGCTCCAGGTGCCCATCAGGATCGGGCGAATGAAACCGAGCACGAGATACAGGAAGATCGCGGAGGCAAACGCCCACGCCACATGCGTTCCCATACCCAGGTCGCGCGCGCGCCGATAGGTGCGGACCCACCACAACAGGATCGACGTGGTCAGGAAAAACCCGGCAACCAACCACCATCCGCCTTCGTTGAGCGGCGGCAGGATCTTAAGGCCGTATTCGGGCGGCGGCGGCTCCAGCGCCAACCATGGCAGCTGGCGAATGAACTCGATGGGGTCCCAGTTGACCGACGCCCACATGTTCAGGCCGATGATCTCGATGGCGGCGAAGCCGCAAAGCAGCGACAGCACGCCCGTCCAGCCCAGATAGATCGGACCGATCTGCGCGTTGCCGATCTTGCCCAGCAGGTAGGAGAAGAACGGTTGACCGTCGCGGTCCCAGCTGTGGCGCGGCAACTCGACGCCGGCCTCAGGGGTCGCGCTGACGACCTGAACCTGCGTGAAGATGTTCTGATACTCAGGCATGTTATCCCCCCTGCATCAGCGCCAGATCGGCAGGTTGAGCCACCAGCTCCACCATTCCGGCCAGCCGCGCGTCCAGAAGGGTCCGCTGATGATGATGCAGACCGCGCTCCAGAAGCCGGCCGAAAGCGCCAGGAACAGGCCAAGCCGGTGAATGCCCAGCGTGCCGACGGAGTAGCCGACGGTGTCGCGGAAGAACGTGTCCTCGTGCTCGGGACTCTTGACCGTTTCGCCCTTGGCCGGATTGGTCGCCGATAGGACCAGTGAGCCATGAAGGGCAAGCGCCAGCGTCGTCGTGAAAAAGAAGGTGACGGCGATCATGTGCGCGGGGTTGTAGTGAAAGTGAAGGTACTGGTAGCCCGTGTTCGACACCCAGTCGAGGTGGCTGAAGATGCCGTAGGGGAACCCGTGCCCCCACGCACCCAAGAGCAGCGGCCGGAACACGACCAGCGTCACATAGGCGAAGATCGCGACGCCAAACGCGATCGGCACGTGATAGCCGATACCCAGCTTCCGGCAGATCTCAACTTCGCGAAGCGCCCAGGATACAAACGCGCCGATGGCGCAAATCGTGATGATCTGCCACAGGCCGCCTTCCTTAAGCGGCGCCAGCGCCAGACCATAGCTCAGATCCGGCGGCGCGATGTTGATCTGCCAGATGTTCCATGTCGGACCGAGCGATGCGCCGTACATGATCAAGGCGGTGCCGACAACGGTGAAGAAGAACGTCGTGACGCCAAAGAAGCCGACGTAGAACGGACCAACCCAGAAGTCGAAGAGGTCACCGCCAAACAGCGTGCCCCCGCGTACGCGATACTTCCTCTCAAAGTACAGCATGGCCATGGGCTATTCCTCCGACAACTTCAAGCGTCACGAAACTCCACCGGCGGTGGGCGACCGGCGGCTGAAGTAACCCCAGCCGCCCGCCACCGATGGCAAGGTGTGTTACGTGGTCACAATCGACGATGTGACCACGGTCGGCAGTGCCGACATTTCCTGTGCGGCGCCGGGCCCCTCCAACCAGTTGAAGCGATCGGTGCTCAACAGGATGAAGTGGATCACGATTGCCAGAACAAACAGGAAGGCAAACAGCGCGACCAGCGCCCTGCGTGGATCGAAAATCAGCCATACTCGCCACATTTTCTATCCTCCTATGCCAAGAACTGCAGGACTTGGTGAGCTGCAAACGTCGCGTCGTTGGTCAACGACGATGTCGTGTAGCCATCAACTCCCGGCAGCCACGGCCGCCACAGCCACGCAAGAATGTGCGCAACGATGGCGATCACCGTGAACAGAATGAAGCTTTGCATGAAGATCCCGTGGAACTCCCTTGCCTCATTCTCGGTCAGCCCCGATAGGGAGCCGCCACTTCCATCAGCCATGTTCTTACCCTCCAAACTTGGGTCTTTTGGCCAAAGCCGCGACTAACCCACGCGGCAGGGATCGTGATGACAGGTCATGCCACCGCGATGTCAGCGCTCGGCCTTGCCGAGCGATCTGTTGGACGTGTTGCGCCGCGATCGTCATGCCGCCTCACGTCCGGAAAGGTTGATGCGTTCAACGGTCACGCGGGTTTCGCCTGCGCGCCTGGCGTCGCGTTCGGCGGCATCACGCAGCTGCTTGGCCGCCGATATGCGCGTCAGAACGGGATGCAGCTCCACCAGCTCGTCAAAGACCCGCTTCGCTTCGTCGTCCCAGGGCAGTTCCTCGTACTGGCGCGTCAGTGTCGCCTCGACCTGATCGAGATCGGTGCCCAGGGGCAGGATGTTGTAGAGCGCGTCGAACAGCGCGTTGCACACCTCCTGCAGAATGTAGGTCGCGCCGGCATAGCCCATGAACGGCGTGCCCAGATGACGCCGGATGACCGTCCCCGGGAACGAGGCGGGAATGTAGATGCCGTGGCCGCCCGCTTCCGACAGATACATGCGTTCGTTGTAGCTGCCGAACACGACCAGGGGTTTCTTCTCGTAAATGGCGGCGCGCACCGCTTCGTTGTCCGGTTTGACGCCGGCGCTGCGCGCGAAGCAGAAACTGCACGGCAGGCCCAGATCGTTTTCCAGAAAATTGCGCACGCCGCGGGCATAGGTCTCGTTGGCGACGATCCCGAAGTTCGCTGTACCGAAGAAATCCTGGGTCACCGAACGCCAGAGATCCCACAGCGGCTTGATGGTCGTGTGTTTCTCGCGCTCGATGAACGGCTCGGGATCCAGGTCCAGGATCTCGCCCAGCTTGCGCAGGAACTTGGTCGTGGAGTGCAGGCCGATCGGCGCCTGCAGATAGGGCACGCCCAGCTCTTCGCACAACGCGCGCCCGAACTCCCGGTACATGCAGACATTGGCCTCGGCGTCGACCAGCCTGGGCACGCGGCCGATGTGGCTGCCCAGCGGGAAGACCATGTTGATCTCCGCGCCGATGCCTTCGACCAGCCGGCGGATCTCCGCCAGGTCGGACGGCATGTTGAACATGCCGTAGGCCGGGCCGATGATGTTGACGCGCGGCTTCTGGCCCTCCTTCAGCTTCTGGGGCTTGGGCGCCTTCTTGCCTTTCAGGCCGAACTCGCTCCACAGCCAGCGCACCGCGCGGTCGGCGCTTTGCCACTGATCCTCATCGATGGTGCGCGGCAGGAACCGCTGAATACTGGTGCCCTCGGGCGTCACGCCGCCGCCGATCATTTCGGCGATCGAGCCGGTCACGACGACACTCGGCAAATCCGGATCAAGCGTGACATGCGCCCGCTTCATCGCCTGTTCGGTGCCGTGCTGGCCGAGCTCTTCTTCGGCCAGCCCCGTCACCACGACCGGCAGTTCATGGGGCGGCAGTGCGTCGGTATAGTGCAGCACCGAGGTCACCGGCAGGTTCTCGCAGCCGACCGGGCCGTCGATGATGACCTGCAGACCCTTGATGGCGGTGAAGACGTAGACCGAGCCCCAATAGCCGCCGGCGCGATCGTGATCCAGGATCAGCATCCGATCGCCCCCTCCACGGCCTTCTTGGAGGTCGATTTCCATTCCCGGCGCTTTTTGTTGGCGCGGCGGAACTCGGTCAGGTCCTTCGGCATGTCTTCCCAGACACCGGCCGCGTCGCCGGTGCCGACGCCGTCGAAGAACGCCGTCATCTCGTCGAACCGCGTCTTGCCCGCCATAGCGGTGTTGACGACCTGGGCAAGCGAGCCGGCGCCGGCCGGACCCATCAGCGGCCGAGCCGAAATCAGGTTGGTGAAATAGAGGCCCGGTATCGACTTTTCCTTGGCCTTCTGCACCACCGGCGTCGTGCCGACCGCCAGGTCCGGCTCGAACGCCTCCATGGCCGCCACGTCCTGTTCCAGCGACGCGCGATAGACGACCTCGACACCCTTGGCTTCAAGCCACGCGCGGTCGGCGTCGGAATAGGGCGTGCGCGGACAGGCGGTGCCGACATAGCGGACATCGGCGCCGCTCTCCATCAGCAGCCGCGCGACCAGCAATTCGGAACCCTCATAGCCCGAGAGCGTGATGCGCCCCTTGACCGGCGTCTGTTCCAACGCGCCGGCAATCGCCGCTGTCGCCTGATCCTTGGCCGTCGCGATCTTGGCCGCTGAGACGCCGCAGGCCGCGCCGATGGCCTCCAACCAATCGGCGGTGCCGTCGACACCGACCGGCGCCGACCCGACAATCGGCCTGCCTGCCGCCTCGAACTCGCGGAACGAGGCCGTGTAGAACGGATGGATCGCCGCGACGGCCGCACAGTCCAGCGCGGCATAGAGTTCACGCCATTCGCGGGTCGGGATCACCGGACCGGCGCTCAACCCGAGCGGTTCGAGCAGACGGCCGATGCCGACCGGATCGGCCGGGAACATCTCGCCGACCAAAGTGACCGTCGGCAGATCGGCGCGGCCGGTTCGCGGCGCCGCGACTGGCCCCTGCTCCGCTTCGGTGCGGGCGTATTTCAGCATCGCGCCGGCCAGCACGTCCTTGGCCTCGGCATGGGTCGGGACGCCGAAGCCCGGCACGTCGATGCCGATGATGCGAACGCCGTTGATCTCATCTGGCAGCAGCCGCAGCGGCACGCCGGAGGCCGTGGGCACACACAGGTTGATGATCACCACGACGTCGTACTTCTCGGGATCGGCCAGCTTGTGGACGGCGTCGCGGATATCCTCGAACAGCTTGCCGGTAACCAGCGTCTCGGAGTTGAAGGGCACGTAGCCGACGGTGCGGCGGGCCCCGTAAAAGTGCGACGTGAATGTGAGGCCGTAGACACAGCATGCCGAGCCCGAAAGAACCGTCGCGGTCCGCCGCATCCTGAGCCCGACTCGCAGCGAGCCAAAGGCCGGACACATGCTCTGGGGTTGGTCGTGAGGCCCCATCGGGTAATCGGTCATGTATTGCTTAAGCACGTCACTGTTGTCGGACTTTTCCGCGGCCCGCCGCATCTCCCCCGCGCCGGCATGGCAACCCAACCCGTCGCCCTGGGTCGCCGCCATGTTGATGTCCGCTGGCGCGTCCATCGCTGGCGCCTCACCCGGGCGACCTTCTGCCGATACCGGCACAGCGCCCGCATCGTCGTAGACAATCTCGCCGCTTTCTTCGCGCGGCCTATCGGCTCGGGGATGAAGATCGGAGGTCATCGTGTTGCCTCTAACGCTCCTCAAACATCGTCGTAGATCACTTCAAGCGACGTCTTTTCGACCAGCTTGCCGCCGCGCATGTCTTCCTGTGTCGCGGCTTCCAGAACGACACCGCGGCCGACATCCTCGCTCTTGAAGAGGCCCAGCAGGTCGTCCTGGCTCAAGGGTTCGGGATGAACCGGCGGCGCTTCGGCGGCGCGGGTGCCCAGCGCCTCGAACAGCGGGCCCCATTCGCCTTCGGGACGGCCGATGATTTCGTAGTTGGCGCTCTTGCGGCGAATGTCCTCGTTCGCCGGGATCGACGCCAGAACGGGTATCCCGACCGCGTCGGCAAACGCCTGCGCCTCGCCGGTACCGTCATCCTTGTTGATGACCAGGCCGGCGACACCGACATTGCCGCCCAGCGTGCGGAAGTACTGGACGGCCGAACAGACATTGTTGGCGACGTAAAGCGATTGCAGGTCGTTCGAGCCGACCACGATGACCTTCTGGCACATGTCGCGGGCGATCGGCAGGCCGAAGCCGCCGCACACCACGTCGCCCAGGAAATCGAGCAGGACATAGTCGAAACCCCAGTCGTGAAAGCCCAGGTTCTCGAGCAGCTCGAAGCCGTGGATGATGCCGCGCCCGCCGCAGCCGCGGCCGACCTCGGGCCCGCCCAGCTCCATGGCGAAAACACCGTCGCGCTTGAAGCAGACGTCGCCGATCTCGACCTGCTCGCCGGCTTCCTTTTTCTTCGCCGACGTCTCGATGATCGTCGGACAGGCGCGCCCGCCGAACAGCAGCGAGGTCGTGTCGCTCTTCGGATCGCACCCGATAAGCAGAACGCGTTTGCCCTGCTGCGCCATCATGTAGGACAG
>JANQGO010000243.1 GCA_028277285.1 Alphaproteobacteria bacterium
ATCGCCTCGACATCCCGGTCGCACAGCGTGAAACCGTCGAGGTCGTCGGCTAGCGACGGATCGGCGGCCAGATGCACGCGGGCCAGCTGGCGATCGCGCAGCACGCCGCGCGCGGCCATGACGGGCGTGAAGAGCTGGCCGTCGTCCAGGGCAAAACCCATGTCGCGCATGCGCTCGGCGATGGCGTGCGCCGGCCGCGTCGTCGTGTTGGTCAGGAAGCGCTGGGACAGGCCGGCGGCTGCCATGTGCTCGACCGCGTCCTTCGCGCCGGGAAACGGCGTGCCGGCCTCGTAGAGAACGCCCTGCAGATCGAGAAGCACCGCCCGGACATTCATCGTGACGCGCTAGCCGTCGGCTGACTCGAAAAGCGTGAGGACGCCGGTATAGGCATAGAGGCGATCGAACGAGATCTCGCCGTTGCCGAAGAAACCGACCAGCGGCACGTCGCCCAACGCCTCGCGCACGATGTCCATCTCGCTTTGGGCGCCGTCGAACATGTTGGGGCCGCGCGCCAGGCAGCTGAAGTAAAGGCCGCCGGCGACAGTGCCCGCGCGTTTACGCACATCGTTGACCATGCGCCTCAGATCGGCCTCCGCCGCCGCGCGGTCGCGGCGGCAGAACATCAAGGCATCGCCCATGCCGACCCGCTCGCCGATCACCACAGCGCCCGTGTTGGGTTCGATGCCGACAAGATTGCGCACCAGGTAATCGCCCGTGTCGGACCCGGATACCGGCAGGCCGACATGCAGCGAACCGGAAAGCTGCCGCGGATCGGAGATGCCCTCGATCGCCAGTTCCTCGACAAACACGTCCATCGCCGGGCGGTCGTTGAGACAATGGACGACATTCTCGTCGACCTTGGTCACCTGATGAATACCGCCCAGCGGCACGCAGCCCTGGGTCAAGCCGGTGGTGACGCGCACGGCGCTGTCGAACAAGACGCCGGAAATCTCGCGTTCGACCGGACGGCCCGCCATCTGCATGGTGGCGCCGCGCGATGAACTGAGCCCGCCGACCAGGTAGCCGTCGGTTTCACGCGCCAGTCCGGAGATCGCCTCGACCAAATTCGGCATGCGCGGATCGCCGTGGACGACGGCGAAACTGCCCTGCCCCATCGCGCCGCCGCGCCGGTCGTCGTAGCTGCGGACCGCTTCCTCGGCGTTGGTAAAGAGGCTTAGTGCATCGTCGGGGAACCGGCCGGTCATCGCGGCAACGGCGGGCCGGTCGAAGTACTCCTTGCCGGTCGCGCAAATGCCGATACCGACGGTGCCGCACCAATTCGTAACGCCGGTCGCGGCGGCCAGGAACCCGGCGACTTCGCCCAGCGCGTCGGCGAAATGATCGGTGACGTAAACAAAGCCGAGCGTATCGTCATCGCGATCGCCCAGAACCTCGGCAACGGACCGGGCAGCCTGCTGCCATGTCTCGGCACTGGCATGTGCAACGTGGAATTGTCCCGCCACAACGTCGGACGTTTCGTTCATACAACCACCATAGGCACGCCAACTGACGGGTCAACAGGATCACGACGATCGCCTATAATGTGATGATGAAAGGTCGCCCTTCTTTTCGGCCGTGATCTCGTGGTTAACGGCGCCATCGACGTGACGGTGTCACGGTGACGAGACCAACAGGCCGGCTTGTGGGCTTTGCCCTCCTTTGCCTTGTCGCGGGTTCTCCGGCGGTGGCCGAATCGATCACCGTCAAAGGTCTGACTTTTACCGATGAGCTCGGCGGCTTTCGTTTGCTGGCGGCATGGGGCAGCGGTTCGCTTGAAGATCCGATCACGGTGGTCGAGGAGATCACCAGCACCAAAGGCGCGGTGCTGATGATACGCGGCGTCGGGCCAAGCACCGGCAACGCCATCCCGACCAACCACCCGGCAGGCTTCGCGCTGCGCAAGATCGTCACCAACGCCACCAACCAGACGTGGACGTTTTTCGATATCGAGTTGCAGAAGTTGTTGGGCACACCAAGCGACATCTATGACGGCCTGTCGTTTGGCCAGGATGCTCAAGCCGGCCGTCCCTTCACGTCCAACCGCTTCGGCCAAAGCGTGTCGCAGGACGAGCCGCGCGACCACGTCACCTTCTTCGACGGCGTGGTCGAACCGGGCGAGACCGTCAGCATGGACTTCATCGTGACGGCGACCGGTTACGTCACCGAGCTGATGCTGCTGCAAAAGCCGAACCGGCCGATCGCCGCGATCGACGGCACACCGGCGGACCGGGGCGGATGATCGCGCGCGTCAGGTTGGGGTCCGGCCTGGTGCTGATGGTCTTTCTCGCCAACCACCTGATCAACCATGCGCTTGGCATCCATTCGCTCGCCTGGATGGAAGCCGGTCGCCGTGTCTTCGATCTGGTATGGCGCAGCACGCCGGGCACGGTCGTGCTGTGCGCGGCGCTGGTCGTGCATCTGGGCCTGGTTTTCTGGGCACTTTACCGGCGCAGCAGTCTGGCCATGCCGGCGCGCGACTGGGTCCAGCTGGTGTTGGGACTCACGATCCCCGTGCTTGTCGCAGAACACATCGCGGGCACGCGCGGCGCCCACGAACTGTTCGGCGTCAACGATACCTATCCCTATGTCGTCTACGCGCTCTGGATCGATACGCCGTGGAAGGGCGTCCTGCAGTCGATCCTGGTTGTCACGGCCTGGCTGCACGGATGCCTGGGCATCCACTTCTGGCTTCGCCTGAAGCCGTGGTATGCGCGTTGGCAGTGGGGCGCGTTCGGTCTGGCGCTGTTGATCCCGATCCTCGCCCTGGCCGGCTTCGTCGGCGCCGGCATCGATGTCGCGCGGCTGGCCCAGAGCCCCGACTGGCTGCCCGAGCTCATCGCATCGACCGGTGTCGGCCCCGTGTTCAATGAGCTGACCGCCTTCATGCAACGGGCGCAGCTCTGGACCGTCGCCGGCACGGTAGCGCTGGTCGCGCTGGTCCTGATCGCGCGATGGCTGCGCGCCGTCGCCGCCGCACGCCGCAAGGCGCCTCAGTTAACTTACCCGGACGGCCGCCTGGTCGACATCATGCCCGGCGCCACCGTCCTGGAGACAAGCCGCATGGCCGGCATTCCCCACGCCTCGGTCTGCGGGGGACGCGGGCGCTGCTCGACCTGCCGGGTGCGCCTGGGTCACGGACGCGACGATGTGGAACCGCCGGACACCGACGAGCAAAAGGTGCTGGAACGCATCGGCAGCCCGCCCAATGTTCGTCTCGCCTGTCAGGTGCGCCCGACGACGGACCTCGCCGTCACGCCCTTGCTGCCGGCCCATGCCGGGCCCGCCGATGCGGCGATCACGCCACGCACGACGGGTGCCGGACGCGAACAGGAAATCGCGGTCCTGTTCGCCGACCTCCGCGATTTCACCACCCTGTCGGAAGCCAACCTTCCTTATGACACCGTGTTTGTCCTGAACCGCTACTTCGAAGCCATGGGCCACGCCATCGAAGGCGCCGGCGGACGGATCGACAAGTTCATCGGCGACGGCGTCATGGCCCTTTTCGGCGTCGACGGCGCGGTCGACGACGGCTGCCGCAAGGCGCTCGACGCGACGACGGCCATGGGCCAGGCACTCGACGCGCTCAACCGGTCGCTTGCCAAGGAAATCGACCAGCCGCTGCGACTCGGCATCGGCCTCCACGCCGGGCCCGCGGTGATCGGCGAGATGGGCTATGGCGACACCATGCACATGACGGCGATCGGCGATGTGGTGAACACGGCAAGCCGGTTGGAGGGGGCGACCAAGGATCTGAGCTGCGACCTCGTCGTCTCCGAACGCGTGGTGGAGTTGGCCGGCGTGCCGGCGATGCCCGGGTTGCCTCATGAACTGGCGGTTCGCGGCAAGCGGGAAACCCTCAGGGTACGCGCCATCAGCAACCTGGCCGGCACGCCAAAGTTATAAACAGCCTGCCGATGGCCCGTTGGCCAGGGGCCGTCCCTGAGGTATTTTAGACCCTGGGGTGCGACACAGGTGGGTATGAGATCGGTGCAGAAACGATCCGGTATTTTGGTCTCCGCAGTGCTGGCCAGCGCGCTTGTTCTGTCGACGGCCCATGCGGATTTCGAGGCCGGGATGCGGGCCTATGATGCCGGCGATTACGCGGCCGCCATCGCGGAATGGCAGCCATTGGCCGAACAGGGCAATCTGGAGGCCCAGTTCGGCATGGGCATCATTTATGAGAACGGGCGCGGCATAGGCCGCGACTATACCGAGGCCGCCAAGTGGTATGCGGCCGCGGCCGAAGGCGGCCATCCCGGGGCCCAGTTCAACCTGGGCAACATCTATCAACAAGGCCTGGGCGTGCCGAAGGACGCCTCGCGCGCCGTCTATTGGTGGACGCTGTCGGCGGCCCAGGGATTGTCCGACGCCCAGCTCAACCTGGGCATCGCCTATCATCGCGGCGACGGCGTCGCGCGCGATCAGGATCTGGCCTTTTCGTGGTTTCAGCGCGCCGCCGAAGCGGGCAACCCGATGGGTCAGTTTTCCGCCGGCTACGCCTTTGAGACCGGCCTGGGAACCAAGGTCGATCTGAACGAAGCACGCCGCCTCTACGCGGCCGCGGCCGAGGCCGGCATTCAGCAGGCCGCCAACCGTCTGGCCGAGCTCGGCCCGCCCGATGACGTCACGGCAACCGAACTGGTGCCGGAGACCGTCGAGACAACGGAGACCGCCGAGGTGATCCTGGAGGATGCGCCAAGCGAAGACATCACCGAGATCGAGACGGTCGAGACGACGGAGGTCGAGACCATCGAGACCGCCGAGACGGTGCCGGAACCGACCTTTGGCGATGGCAGTACCGAGACGGCAACCGAAGACACGGCAATCGACTACAGCCAGGTGGAAACAACCGAGACGGTCGAAACCGTCGAAACGGCCGCCATCGACACCGAGACGACGACGGCCACGGCGCAAGGCAGCGGGCCCTATATCCAGATTGCCGCCTACCTGAGCGAAGACCGCGCCGAAGCCGCATGGCAGGACATGACCGGCCGGTTCCCGGACCTGCTGGATGGCCTGCCGCACCGTGTCCTGATGGTTGACCTTGGCGGTGAGACGGGCACGGTCTATCGCCTGCAGGCCGGACCGATGCCGGCCCAAGCCGAAGCACAAGCCATCTGCAACGAGCTTAAGGCCAGAAACGCCGACTGTTTCCTGGTCGGCCCCTAGGGCAGATCGCGATCCGCTCTAACTATTTGATCGAGAGCGGATTCACGCGATTAGTCAGAGCCACTAAGCAGCCCTGACCAATCGCGATCCGCTCTAACGCCTACTGGGCGCCGGGGCTGTTCGCCTTCAGGTAGGCGATGACGTTGGCGATGTCGTCCTCCCTGGTCAGGCGGAAGGTCATCCTGACGCCGGAGATGAACCCGCTCGGCGCGGCCAAGAACTCGGTCAGCGTCGCGTCGTCCCAGACGATCCCGGACTCCTCTAACTTGCCGGAATGAAGGGAGCCCGGTTCGTTCGTACCCGCCGGGTTGCCATAGACGCCGAAGAGGTTCGGCCCTTGTTTCGGTGCGCCGCCTTGCTCGATCGTGTGACAGACCTTGCAACGGTTGAACACCTTCTCGCCTTGACCCACGTCGCCCTCGGCCCACGCCGGTTGCGCGGCGAGCGCCAGAACGACCGTGGCGACAGATCCCCAGCCAGCGGCAGACGTCATCAAAAACACTCCGTGAAAGTGAACGCAAAGATGGGGATGTGAATACGACCT
Organism: Alphaproteobacteria bacterium; assembly: GCA_028277285.1. Lineage (GTDB taxonomy): Bacteria > Pseudomonadota > Alphaproteobacteria > SP197 > SP197 > JANQGO01. The sequence goes on from JANQGO010000243.1 coordinate 5,714, forward strand.
GGCGCCCGTGCGGCACAAATCAATTTGCCTTCGCCTACGACCCCGTGCAGGCGCCGCAATCCTCCACCGGCAATCCCCTGGCGATCCAGCCGGGACCATCGCCGCTGCCGGCCATGCCTTCACCGATATCGTAGATATGCTCGAAGCCTTCGCTCTCCAGCAGAAGATGCGCGATGGCGGAACGAACGCCGGCGGCGCAAATTAACGCGATGGGGCGCGACCGATCGCCGTCGGTGAGCGCGGTGACCTCATCGACAAAATCCAGGTTCGGCAACCCATAGGCCAGGAACAGGCTGGACCGTCCGGCGCCTTCGGGAATACCGGTCTCGCGCCACTCCGATTCCGTTCGGATGTCGATGATCAGCAACGCGCCCTCGCCGGACTGCTGCCAGGCATCCGGCGCGGAGAGCAGTCCATTGTCTTCCGCGTGGGCCGGTAGCGCGGCCAGAAGAGCCAACAAAAAAACAAGGGATGGGCCGCGAACGGCCCATCCCCAGATCGTCGAGTAGACGTTTGCTGTCATCGGCAGATGATCAGTTTCGATACTCCTCGGGAATGAAGAGCAACGAATCGACCTCGGCACCGATGTGACAGTCGATGCAGAACGCCACCTTGTCGGAACCATCACCGTTGGTCGTGCCGACGACCTTGCCGTTCGGCATGATCAAGGTGTAACGCCAGTCATCGGAGTCAGCGTTAAAGCCGGACGCCATCTTTTCCATCACGAACAACGGTCCGGGTACCACCGTACCCTTGGCCGTCACCGCGAAGCTGTCCTTGGCCAACACGGCCCCGGCCGGCATGGTGCCGCCGTTCTCGTAGTCGCCGTAGGACTTCGCCGCGGCCGCGTCCGCGTAATTGTTCACGAAGCGTCCGCCGTGGGTGTACGACTTGTACGGCACGGAGTTGTACTTCTCCCAGCCGCTATACGCGGATGAGATGTCGAGGCCCGTGCTGGACATCAAATTGGCCTTGGCATAGCCGACTTCCATCTGCGCCTTGATGCAGTCGTAAGCCGCCACTGCCTCATCGTTGGTCAGTTCGATGTCGACGCCGGCGCCACAGCCGCCGCACGCACCGCAACCGCCGCACGCACCACAGGCTCCACAAGCACCGCACGCGCCACAGCCACCGCAGGCGCCACACGCCGAGCAGGCATCACAGGCCGCACAGCAGCCCGCCGCCATACCGGTTGCGGGGACCGCCACCGGATTCTCCTGCAGGCTCGCGCCGCATCCGCCGCATCCGCCGCACGCGCCACAGGCACCGCAGTCGGCCCAAGCAATGCTCGGAACGACGCAACCGGTGTCGGCTTCCGCGCCGCAGCCACCGCATGCTCCGCAACCG
>JANQGO010000281.1 GCA_028277285.1 Alphaproteobacteria bacterium
GGCCCGCGCCCTGGGCAGCGGGCCTCGGGCGCCGCCTGATGGATTTCGCCGAGGCCGAGGCGGCCCGGCGGGGCTACGCCCGTCTCGACCTCTACACCCACCAGATGATGATCGAGAACATCGAGATCTACGCCCGCCGCGGCTATGTCGAGACCGGCCGCCGCACCGAACGCGGCTTCCCGCGCGTCTATATGGCCAAGGACCTGACCGGCGCGAGGGCGACATGACGGTATCGGAACTCAGGATCCGCCGTGCGCGCCGTACCGATTTGCCCGCCATCATCGCGCTCGGCGCTCACCTGGCGCGTCACGTCGACGACGAACCGCCGGACTGGACACCGGCGACGCTCGCCCCGCTCGCTTTCGGCCCGAACCGGTGGTGCGACATGCTGGTCGCGACACTCGACAGACAGGTTGTCGGCGTCGCGGTCCAGACCCGCGCGCTGCAGCTTCACGACGGCCGGCGGAAACTCTATCTCGCCGATCTCTCGGTCGGGCCGGACACCAAGGGCAGGGGCGTCGGCCAGGCGCTGATGGCCGGCGTCGCGCGCCACGCCCTCGATCTCGGCTGCGAGGCCGTCTTCTGGGAAGTCTGGGTCAAGAACGCCGAGGCCTACCGCTTCTACGACCGCGTGGGCGCCTCGCGCGACGACACCGTCGCGACGCTGATGAGTTTGGATAAGGCGGGTCTCGAAAGGCTGGCGACTGAATCCGCCTAACCCATCGTCAGCACGATCTTCCCGACATGGGCTTCGTCGATGGCGCGGTGGGCGTCGGCGGCCTCGGCCAGCGGGTAGGTGGCATGGACGATCGGCTTGACGCGGCCGGTCTCCAAGAGCGGCAGGACCTCGCGGGACAGTTCCTCGGCGATGGCGCCTTTGGCCTCGACGCTTTGGGCGCGCAGGGTCGAGCCGGTGATGGTGCCGCGTTTCATCATCAAGGGCGCGAAGTTGATCTCGGCCTTCGAGCCGCCCAGGAAGGCGATGAAGACGAGGCGGCCTTCCATCGCCAGGAGCTTCAGGTTCTTGGCGATGTAGTCGCCGCCGACCATGTCCAGGATGACGTCGATGCCGTCGCCGCCGGTTACCTCGTTCAGGACCTCGACGAAATCCTCGTTTCTGTAGTTGATGGCGCGCTCGGCGCCCAGTTCCTCGCAGGCGCGGCAGCGTTCGTCGTCGCCGGCGGTGGCGAAAACGCGCGCGCCGCGCGCCTCGGCGAGTTGAATGGCCGTCGTGCCGATGCCGCTCGCGCCGCCATGCACCAGGAAACGTTCGCCCGGCTGCAGGCGGCCGCGCTGAAAAACATTCGTCCAGACGGTAAAGAAGGTCTCCGGCACGCCCGCGGCCTCGGCCATCGAGAGGCTTGCGGGGATGGCAAGCGCCTGGGGCTGCGGCACGGTGCAGTATTCGGCGTAGCCCCCGCCGGTCACCAACGCCATGACCTTATCGCCGATTTTCCAGCGGTCGGCGTCCGGCCCCAGCGCCACGACCTCGCCCGCGACCTCCAGGCCCGGGATGTCGCTCGCGCCGGGCGGCGGCGGGTAGCCGCCGAGGCGCTGCAGCACGTCCGGCCGGTTGACACCGGCGGCATGCACCCTGACCAGCACTTCGCCGACATCGGGCTTGGGCACATCCCGCGTCGCCGTCTTGATGACCTCCGGCCCGCCGGCGCCGTCGTATTCGATCGCAGTCATTTGGCTCGGCACGCTGGCGTTCATGGCGCTCTCCTTGTCGGGCGGGGCGTTGCGGCAGGAATTTCGCTTCCTATACTACAACTCACGACTTTGGTTTAGCCGGCATCACCGGCCCACTCCCCCGCCCGGCCACCCATGGCAGCATCCTCGGGGTGGCCGGGCGGGAGAGTGGGCCGGCACCGGCGGCGCATAACGAGCGCCAAAAAGACGGAGCCCCGGACGATGGACACCGACGACCTGGAACCGCTGAGGCCGAAACCCACGGTCAAGGAACTGGAAGGCATGTCAATCGAGGCGCTGGGCGACTATGTCGCCGAACTGGAGGCCGAGATCAAACGCGCGCAGGAAATGATTGCCAGCAAACAGTCGGCCCGCGCGTCGGCGGACTCCGTCTTCAAGACCTGACGCGGCGCAGCAGCCGATCGGGCGCGATGGCGAGCATGCCGGCTGCCGTGATGAGCACCATGCCGGTGACGGTCATAAGATCGAGCGGCGCCGAGAAGATCACCAGGCTGAACAGCGCGGCGAACACCAGATAGGTGTAGTCGAACGCGGCGATAATGGCGCCGGGCGCGCTTTGATAGGCCTTGGCCGTGCCGGTGGTGACGCCGACGATCAGGACCGCCAGGAACGCCATGATCGCCCATTCTTTTAGACCCATCGGCGACCAGTCGGCCATCATGAAGCGGTAGGCGTTCGTCTCGACATCGCCTGGCTCCATCAGGATCACACCGGCCGAACCGACAATCCCGAACACCAGGAACGCGACGTTCAGCGCGAAGGCCAGGACCAGCGGGTTCTCATCGGTGCACTTCGCGCGCGTGATGACGGCGGCGAGCGCGTAGAAGACGGCGGCCAGCACCGGCAACAGCGCGACCAGGCTGAACGCATCGGTGCCGGGCTTTAGGATGGCCAGCACGCCGGCGAAACCGATCGCGATGGCGGCCCAGCGTTTGGCCCCGACCGCCTCACCGATCAGAAGCGCCGAGAACAGCGTGATGAAGAGCGGGCCGGTGTAGTAGCCGGCCGCCGCGACCGCCAGGTTCAGCAGGGGCAGGGCCGTATAGAAAGCGAGCCACATCGCCATCAGGCACAGGCAGCGCAGGATCACCCAGCCGGGCGCGCGCGGCAAAAGCGCCTGCCATCCGCCGCCCCACATCAGCAGCGCGGCAAGGATCGGGACCGCGATGAACGCGCGGGCGGTGAAGACCTGCCAGACCGAGAAGTCGGTGCTGATGTGGGGCGGCGGATGGCAGGCGCTTTTGCCGCGCGCGCCCGGCTGGGTGATCCTGCGCTG
>JANQGO010000486.1 GCA_028277285.1 Alphaproteobacteria bacterium
GCCGGTTACTGCGGTCAGGCGCTGGGTCCGGCGACCCTGGTCGTTGTCGGCAGCGAGGGTTTCGCGCCGTTCGGCGTCGCCGCCCTCTTGACCGCAGTAACCGGCCATGCTGTAGATGCTCATGAGGCGGCCGCGCCGCGACTCCACCGCAAGCGCGTTGATCCATGCTTCGCTGGCGATCCAACATATGCTGGCCGCCGCGCCCAGGATGGTGCGCAGCGGCAGCCAGACGAGCGCGTCGGGCTCGAGCGGCATCAGCAGAAAGATCACCACCGAGACGGCAAGCGACCAGCGCATCAGCCGTGCCGGACCGAAGCGGGCGAGCCAGCGCGGTGCCAGCGGTCCGATGGCGAAGATGCCGCATGCCATGGCCGCAGCGTTGATGCCGATCGTCGCCGGGTCGGCGCCGTGGCGCTCGAGCACGACCGCCATCAAAGGCGGCGAAAGAAAGAACACGAGATTGACGATGAACATGGCCGAGATCGCGGCGGCCAGGCTGCGCCGTCGCTCGGCAGCGTTCAGCATCGGCGCGCTGGAGACCGTCATCCATGACCCTCGGAAGCCCGGCCAACCCTCGCATGGTCCCAGGTTAAAAAGAAAGTGATTACCTTATAAATCGACCTAGCGCAGAGCGATCCGCCTGGTTCGCCTCCGCAGACGAGTTCGCGGGCCGGCGGCCGCGAAATGGAACGGGGATAAGGCGACCAGAGTTCGGCCGGCGCCCGGGAAGGCCGTGGAAAGGCTTGATTGATTAGTTTACTTCATGCTACATGCGGCATCACAAGGTGAGTCTGCTCAACTGCGCCAAGCACAGCGATGCATGCATGATTTCCTCTGAATACTTGAGGAAAATTGATTGACGATGATCTCCAGCAACCTCCCACTCAGCGCCCTCAGGGGTTTCGAGGCAGCCGGGCGGCTGGGCAGCTTCACTCAGGCGGCGCGTGAGCTGAACCTGACGCAGTCGGCAATCAGCCACCAGATCAGCTCGCTGGAAGAGGCGCTCGGTCAGCCGCTTTTCGTGCGCGCCAACCGCGCCATCCACCTGACCGATGCGGGTGTCGACTTTCTTCGCATAACACGAGATGTGTTAAATAGGCTGGAGCAGGGCGTTGCCCGGCTCAGGGCCTACAGCAAACCGGGCTCGCTGATCATCGCCGCGCCCCACGGTTTCGCATCGTGCTGGCTGTTGCGCCGACTGCCGGCGTTTCGTGAAGCCCACCCCGATTACGATGTCTGGCTCTACACGACGACGCTCGCCATCGATCTGGAGGTTGATGAGGTCGACATCGCGATCAGCTACGCCGGCAACCATGACCGGCCGGCCCATGCCCATTCCTTGATCGACGAGTTTGTGACGCCGGTCTGTTCGCCCGAGTTCGCGGTCACGCATGATCTCGGCGATCCCGCCGATGTTGCGCGTGTGCCGTTGATCCATGACGAGCGGCGGTTGGGCTGGACCGAATGGTGCGCCAGCGTCGGGATCGATCATCCTCACGTTGAGAAGGGCGCCAACTTCAGCGATTCGGGCCTTGCACTCACCGCGGCCGAACTTGGCCAGGGACTGGCGCTGGGCGGTTTGGCCCTGGCGGCCGACGGCATCAATGATGGTCGTCTCGTGGCGCCGTTCGGACCGGCACTGGAAACCGACGAAACATACTTCATCGCCGCGCATCCCGATCTGATCGAACGCGAGCCTATCGTTGCCTTCACCACGTGGATTACCGACGCTATCGCGGCAACCGCCGACGCCGTGCGTGAGCTGGCGCCCGATCACGACAACGACAACAACGACACCACCCCCGCTACCCCCAGCCCGTCATCAGGAGGACAGACATGAGCGACATCTACGGCCAGACCATCAAGCTTTTCGGTTCCCATCCCGAACCGGTCTTCGAGAGCCCGGAACAGCAGACCGGCGTGTGGGGGCGCGAGTGGGGCTGCGACAACGATGTCGGCCAATTGCGCGTTGTCCTGATGCACCGTCCCGGCGACGAGATGAAGATCATCGACGCGAACAAGCGCATCGAGGAGATCGGCTCCTATGGCGATCTGGACGCGGGCTGGTACTGGCAGAGCGACACGATCCCGCCCATGGAGGAGTTTCGCGCCCAGCACGACGGTCTGGTGCAGGCCCTGCGCGACGAAGGTGTCGAGGTCGTGTTTCTGGACTCGATCGAGCCCGACGGCATCAAATCGATCTACACCCGCGACTCATCGTTCGCCGTCAAAGGCGGCGCGATCGTGACGCGCCTGGCGCGCACGATCCGGCGCGGCGAGGAAGCCCATGTCACCAAAACGCTCGCCAATCTGGGCATGCCGATCCTGCGCACGCTCAACGGCAACGCCATGGCCGAAGGCGGCAGCTTTGCCTGGCTCAATCCGGAAACCGCCGTGATCGGCCGATCGATCTGCGTCAACGAAGAAGGCTCGCGTCAGATCGAGGAAGTGCTGAATGCCCAGGGTGCCGAGCTCATACGCGTCGATCTGGCGGGTTACCAGATCCACATCGACGGCGCCCTGACCATGATCGATGTCGACGTCGCGATCGTCGACGCGGCGCAGCTGCCTTACTGGTTCCTGGAGAAACTCAAGGAGCTCGGCATCAAGACCGTCGAGGTGACGCCGCAGGATTCCAGCTGGATCATCAACTGTCTGGCGGTGAAGCCCGGTCGCGTCATCATGCCCCACGGCATTTCCAACCGGACGATGGATAAGCTGGCCGATCTGGATATCGAAGTGGTGCAGATTCCCTATGACAAGGTCCATCATAACGGCGGCGGCATCCATTGTTCCACCTGTCCCCTGGTCCGCGATCCCATCAACTGACGCCGGGATCTCGGATCGACGGCACGGTCATCTTTGTTTCCGGGGCGCGTTGACCGCCTGCCAGCTCATGCCCGGCGGCGGCGAATAGGCAAAGCCCGCCATCGCCTCGACCACGCGGGCTTCGCCGCCGTGCCGTTCGATCAGCGCGCGCTGGTCACCCTTGGCCATGCGGTCCAGCGCTTCGGGATCCACCCGTTGGCGCAGCTTGGCGATCATATCGTCGAGACGTTCGGCGTGCCGGGGATCGTCGGCCAGGTCGTGGGCTTCGTCCGGGTCGGCGGCGAGGTCGAAGAGCTGCGGGGCCATGCCGACGAAGTAGATCAGCTTCCAGGACCCCTGGCGCAGGACATAACCGGCCGACGTGGTGCCGGTGCCGTGGTATTCGGCGAACACGCTGTCGCGCCGTTCCGCGCCATCGATCAGCCGCCACAGGCTCGCCCCTTGGGCGTCGCGTTCGTCCGGCGTCAACGGTACGCCGCAGGTCTCCAGGATCGTCGGGTAGAGATCGACATGGGAGACGGGATCGCCGATGCGGCCGCCCGGCGGCACGTCGGGACCCGCCATCAGCAACGGCACGCCGAGCGATTCCTCATAGAGGTGGAACAGGCCGAAGAGGCCGTGGTCGCCGCAACTGAAACCGTGATCGGACGTGTAGACGATCTGGGTCGTCGCCGCGAGGCCGAGGTCTTCGAGCGATGACAGGACACGCCCGATCAGATCGTCGAGATAACTGACCGTCGCGAAGTAGGCCGCGCGCACCTCCTGCACCTGGTCCATGGTGACGTCGTCCCGGTGGCAGATGGTCTTGCGCAGATGGGCGGCGGAGGGATGGTTCGGACGCTCGTCCATGGCAAAGCGCGGCGGCGGCGGAAGGCTCGCGGGATCGTAGAGATCGTAGAACGCCTCAGGCGTCACGAACGGCGCATGGGCGGCGATGAAGTGGACCGAGAGCGCCCACGGTCTCGCCGTTGACGTCGCTTCCGTGCCCAGCCAGCCGACGGCCTCGGCGACAATACGTTCGTCATAACGGCGATAGGGCGATGAGTCGCCGGGCCCGTATTGCGACGTCCAGATGTCCCACAGGCCCTGATAGGTCGGTTCCTCGCCCTTGAAGCGAAGCGCGCTGACCAGATCGCCGATGCCGTCGGCGATGTGCATGGTGTCGATAAACCGGCTGTAGCCGTTGTCGTCATCGTCGCTGCGGAAATGCATCTTGCCGATGCCGGCGGTTTCGTAACCGGCTTCACGTAGGCGGCGCATCCAGCTCATCCGGGCGCCGTCGAACGCCATCGAGCTGTCCCAATAACCGGTCTCGTGCGGGAAACGCCCGGTCGCGATCGCGGCGCGCGCGGGAACGCAGAGCGGGCTGGCACAATAGGCGGCGTCGAAGATCACGCCGCGCCTGGCCAATCGATCCAGATTGGGCGTCTTGATAAACCGGTTCCCCGCCGCGCCCATGAGCCGCGGTGCATGGCTCTCGCCAAGAATGAACAGCAGGTTCTTTCGTTCGTCGGCCACGCGACCGTCTCCACACGCAGCTGCGTTCGGCGAACTCTAGCCAGGTCGCGGCGCCGACGTCCATCGGGACCAAACGCCGGTCGACGCTAAAGCGAGCGGTACATGTAGACGCTGGGAATGGCAGGGCCGAAGCCTGCCTTCTCATAGGCCCGGCGAGCCGGTGCGTGGCTTGCATCACCGCCCGGGCCCACCGTCGCGACCATCATCCCAGCCTCGCGCATCTGCGCCAGAACATGATCGTACATCGCCGTGCCGATACCCCGTCCCTGGTGATCGGGATGCACCGCGTTCAGACCGATTTCGCCAACCTGCGCGTCGCGGTCGAGCGACATCGCGCAGAACGCGACGACCTCACCGCCAACTTCGGCCGCGATGACCTGATCGGCAGAGCCGGTGTCGCAAACCCGGTCCAGAAGCTCAGCCTGTTCGCGCTCCGCGCCGGCCAGCGCCACCCCGGCGATCGTCTCGCCGAGCAGGTTCCTGAAGGAGGCGAAGACCGGCTTGAAGGCGGCTTCACGAATGTCGTGAAGCCTGGCCAGGTCGCCCGCTTCAAACGGTCGAAAGATCGGTGTCTCGTTCACGCTTCGTCCTCCAAGTAACCGGCCATCCCGGCACCATCGAAGGGTCTCGCCACATGGCAGCGCCCTGACTTACAATAAGCCCATGAAAGTCCAAGAGACCGACAGGACGGATGTCTGCCGCCACGACGATCTCCTGATCCAGTGCGCGCGCATCGATTTTGATCCCTAGAGGGGGCCCAGGCCGCACGCGGCCCAACTTCCCCTTCAACCCCTTCTATGGAGATCTCAATCATGGCTTCCAATCTGACCGCGGTCCTGCAGGATCTGGACCGCCAGCATCACCTGCATCCGTTTACCGATTCAAAGGCGCTTAACGACAAGGGCGTGCGCATTATTACCCGCGCCGAGGGCTGCTACATGTGGACCTCGGAAGGCGAGCGCATCCTTGACGGCATGGCGGGCCTTTGGTGCGTCAACATCGGCTATGGCCGCAAGGAACTGGCAGAAGTCGCCTATAAACAGATGCAGGAGCTGCCGTACTACAACACCTTCTTCCAGACGACGACGGAACCGGCGACGGAGCTCTCGCAGAAGCTCGCCGAAGTGACGCCGGAAGGTCTGAACCACGTTTTCTATGCCAACTCAGGATCCGAGGCGAACGACACCATCGCCAAGATGGTCCGCTGGTACTGGAACACCAAAGGCGAGACCGGCAAGAAGACCATCATCAGCCGCGACAAGGCCTATCACGGCGTCACCATGGCGGCGGCCAGCCTGTGCGGGCTGACGCCGATGCATCCGCCCTTCGATCTGCCGCTGCCCGGCTTTGTTCACGCCGACTGTCCGCACTGGTACCGCTATGGCGGCGACATGGACCCTAACGAGTTCGGGCTGAAGGCCGCCCGCTCGATCGAGGACAAGATCCTGGAGCTCGGCGCTGAGAACGTCGGCGCCTTTATCGGCGAGCCGATCATGGGTGCGGGCGGCGTTCTGGTGCCGCCGGAAAGCTACT
>JANQGO010000178.1 GCA_028277285.1 Alphaproteobacteria bacterium
ATTAATTTTCAGAAGAACGGTTCGCTGGAACACAGCGTCAGATATTTCCTTTTGGTCGGGATCCATAGCGAATAGGCCGTCCCTTGGCGCCTTGTTTCGGGTTGGGAGTAGCCCTTGCCGACCTTGAAGTCCTGGGCCGGCTGACGCACGTCGAACAGATGGCGCCCGTTGGCGCGCGCCGCCTCGGCGATCTTCGGGATGTCGGCCATGCGGCTGTGCATGCCGGCCATGACGTCCAGGCCCGCTTCGAGCGCCTCGACGATCGTCCCGGTCCAGCCGTCGGGGATAAAGCCGCCCGCGTTCGCGACACCGATCACCATGGTCTTGCAGCCGGCCTCGACCGCTTCGGCGGGTGTCATGTCGGGGATGTCCAGGTCCTGGTTGCAGCCTTCCAGGCGCAACTGTCCGACCGCCTTTTCCGGCCGCCAGATCTTGACGCCGGTACATCCTTTGATCGAGAGCAGATCCTGTGCGTCGCCCAAAAAGAGCAGATAGGGCGCTTCCGCCTTTAACATATGTGTCATCCCCTTTTTCATGAGATGCCAGCTCGCCTGGCCATCTTTGTTTGCAGCGCAGCATAAACAAATCCAAGCGCAATGCCACGCCGGTCGTTGGGCCGGTGTCATGCCATTTGTTTTCGCGGCAAGCAAATTTGACCGGACCTGATCGGAACTGCATAGTTTTGATCGGGTAAACGTCGAGCGCGTAACAGCCTGTCCCGCAGGGGTCTTGCGACAGGCTGATCGAAACACCACCCGACAACGGTCCGGCGGGTTTGGCGGATCGTTGTCGTTCCAGATAACTGGGAGGAGAAATGTTATGAGGTTTAAATGCCTGACGATGTTGGGGGCCGCGGCCATACTCGCGGCGGGCACCCTGGCAACACCGGCCAAGGCGCAGCAGGATCTTCTGATCGGCGGCGGCTCGGTAACCGGTGTCTATTATCAGGTGGCGTTGCAGGTTTGTAACCTGGTCAACAAGTACAGCGACGGCAACTACAACTGCGTCGGCCGTCCGGCGCTGGGTTCGGTGTTCAACATCAACGCCGTCAACCGCGGCCTGCTCGACTTCGGCGTCGCGCAGTCCGATCGCAACTGGCAAGCCGCCAACGGCTCGGCCGACTGGGACGGCGCCCCGGTCGAGGCATTGCGGAGCGTCTTCTCGGTGCATCCCGAGACCGTGCTTCTGGTGACCCGCGACGACGCCGGCATCAACTCGGTCGATGACCTGGTCGGCCGTCCGGTCAACATCGGCAACCCCGGTTCCGGTCAGCGCGGCAATGCCGAAGACGTGCTGCGCATCTACGGCATCGACGTGAACAACGACATCGACGCGCAGGGCCTGCAGCAGAGCGAAGCCTCGCGTGCGCTGATCGACAAGAAGATCGACGCGTTCTTCTACACCGTCGGCAATCCCGCCGCGGCGATCGAAGAGCCGGCGAACTCCACCGACATCAATATCATCTCGATTGACTCCGACGCGATCCGCGAGTTCATCGCCGACAAGCCCTACTACGTCATGGCCACACTGCCGGCCGGCACCTACAAGGGCATGGACGAGCCGGCCGAGACCTACGCGGTCAAGGCTACGGTCGTTGCCAGCGACATGCTGGGTGAAGACGTCGTCTACGAAGTCGTGAAGATCGTGTTCGAGAACCTGGACGAGCTGAAGGCCTCGCACGCCGCCTTCGCCAACCTGACACCGGAAGAAATGATGCAGGGCCTTTCGGCGCCCATGCATCCCGGTGCGGTGAAGTACTATACGGAACAAGGCTGGATGTAAGTCCGGACCTCTTTCCGGTGACCCGTGTTGGGGGCGGCATGCGTGCCGTCCCCAAGACGTTTTTCTCGTCAAGAATAACGCGACAACGCGAAGACGTTAGCTGGGGGAACGTGGATGGCGGAGAACAAGGGTGACGCCGCGGAAAGCGCGGTGTCCGGGCACCAGGTCGCCGAAGACATTGTCACGGAAGTAGAAAGCGGCCCGCGTCATCCAGACAGCCTGTTCTGGCGCATCGTCATCGTCGTTCTTTGCCTCGCCTGGTCCGGTTTCCAGCTCTATATCGCCGACAACCCGTTCGATTCCTGGCAGGCGCGCTCCATCCATCTGGCGTTCGCGCTGGCGCTCGCCTTCCTGGCCTATCCCGCGTTCAAGCAGAACGCGCCGTCGCGCCTGTTCCGGGCATTGGGGCGCGCCGTCCCCTCGCGCGCGAAGGAACGCCGAGGGTTCGTGCTGCTTTACGATCTGTTGTTCGGCGCGGTCCTGATCGTCTTCGGCGCCTGGACCCTGGACGGCTTGGAGGTCCTGAACGGCGACCTCGACATGATGGGCGGCTCGGCCTATGCCTTCATTCCGCTTCTAGGCGCCATCGTCGCGCTGATCGAAGGCGCGCGCCGCGTCATCGCGATCCTCAACCGCTTCGTGCCCGTGGTGCCCAAGGGCATGGCGGACCGCATTATCTGCGGCAACGACGAGACGGTCTCCAACCGGACCTTCATTCCGGTTTACGACATCATCCTGGCGGTGCTGGCGGCGCTCTCCGCTCTCTTCATCGTCTTCGATTATCAGGGTCTGATCATGCGTCAGGGCCTGCCCCTGGCGTTTGACGTCTGGGTCGGCGTCACCTGCGTCATCCTGCTCTTGGAGGCTGCGCGCCGCGCCCTGGGCCCGGCGCTTGCCGTGCTTGCCATCATCTTCCTGGTTTACCTCTTCGTCGGGCCCTACATGCCCGAGGTGATCCGCCATCGCGGGCTGCCGCTCGACTTCGCGGTCAACGACATCTACCTCTCGACCTCCGGCATCTTCGGTGTGCCGTTGGGCGTGTCGACCAGCATCATCTTCCTGTTCGTGCTGTTCGGCGCGCTGTTGGAGCGCGCCGGCGCCGGTCAGTTCTTCATCGACGTCGCGTTTGCCGCCTTCGGGCGTTTCCGCGGCGGCGCGGCCAAGGCCGCCATTGTCGCGTCGGGCATGACCGGGCTTTATTCCGGCTCCTCGGTCGCCAACACGGTGACCACCGGCACCTTCACCATTCCCCTGATGAAAAAGGTCGGGCTGCCGCCGCACAAGGCCGGCGCCGTGGAGGTCGCGTCGTCGACCAACGGCCAGTTGATGCCGCCGGTCATGGGTGCCGCCGCTTTCATCATGGCGGAGATCATCGGCATTCCCTATCTGGACGTCGTGCGCGCGGCCTTCATCCCGGCGATCATCTCCTATCTCGCGCTCTTCTATGTCGTGCATCTGGAAGCGCTCAAGCTCGACATCCGCGCGTTGTCGAAGGACGAGTTGCCGAAGTTCCTGAAGACCTTCCTGCGCGGCATGCACTTCCTGATCCCGATCGCCGTCTTGTTCTTCTTCCTGCTGGTTCTGCGCCGCTCGCCGATCCTCTCCGCGCTCTACGCGATCGAAGCCCTGGCCGTGATCATGCTGATCCAACGCCCGATCATCGCGTCGATCGCCGTCGGCATCGCGCGCAAGCGGGGCGAGGCGATCGATGCGGCGGGACTCTACAAACAGGCCTTCATCGGGGGCATCGTCGATATCTGGGAAGGGCTGATCGCCGGCGCGCGCAACATGATCTCGATCGCCATCGCGACCGCGGCGGCCGGCATCATCGTCGGCGTCGTGCAGTCGACCGGCCTGGTCGGACGCTTCGTCGGTCTGATCGAGGTGATCAGTTTCGGCAACATCTATCTGGTGCTCGTCTTGACCGCGATCATCTGCATGATCCTGGGCATGGGCCTGCCGACAACGGCGAACTACATTCTGATGGCGTCGTTGACGGCACCGGTCATCGTGACGCTCGGCGCCGATGCCGGGCTGATCTTCCCGCTGATCGCGGTGCATCTCTTCGTCTTCTACTTCGGCATTCTGGCGGACGACACGCCACCGGTGGGTCTTGCCGCCTACGCGGCGGCGGCCATCGCGCGCACCGACCCGATAAAGACGGGCATCCAGGGTTTCACCTATGACATGCGCACGGCGATCCTGCCCTTCGTCTTCATCTTCAACACCGAACTCTTGATGATCGCGGGCCTGGATGCCGAGGGCGAGGTCATTTGGATCAACGACATTCTGAAGCTCGCCTTCGTCTTTATCGCCGCCTTGGTCGCCATGTTCTCGTTCGCGGCCGGCGTGCAGGGCTGGTTCGCCAAGAAGCTCAACATATTCGGTCGGCTTCTGATGTTCGCCATGTGCGTCGTGCTCTTCCTGCCGCGCATCATCGCCGATCCCGTCGGCCTGCCGCACGAGATCATTCAGATCGTGGTCATGGTGATCTTCGCCGCCTTCTACGGCTGGCAGAAGCTGAGCATGCGACGCGCCCAACCCGGAGAAGCCTGATGTTCAAGTCCATCCTGGTCGCCGTCGACCTGGCCGATACGACAAGCCCGCACCTGGCGTTGAATGCGGCGCTGGACCTGGCGCGCAAGTACGACGGGCGCATCCACTTGATCACCGTGGTGCCCGGTTTCGGCGAGTCCGTGGTCGGTCAGTACTTCGCACCGGACGCCGAGAAAAAGGCGGTCGAGGAAACCCACCTTCAGCTCCACGCGTTCGCCGAGGAACATATCGACGCCGCGCTGCGCGATACCTGCGTCGTCGGCAACGGCACGATCTATCAGGAGATTCTGGACGCCGCCGACCGGTTGGAGGTCGACCTGATCGTCATCGGCAGCCACCGTCCGGCCATGAAGGACTACCTGGTCGGCCCCAACGCCGCCCGCGTCGTCCGCCACGCCGAAACCAACGTCCTGGTGGTGCGGTACTAGACGGTCTCTCTATGACCAGCGCGCCCTGTGCCATGACCACGGAACGAGACGCATAAGGCACCGGCCGTGTTCATGGATCCCGGGTCAAGCCCGGGATGCGAGATGGGGTGGTATGTCGGCTCCGTATCACACCGAGAACACCACCGCGCCCCGGCCAGCGAGCCGGGGCCCATGAACACGGAACGAGACGCACAGGGCACCGACCGTGTTCATGGATCCCGGGTCAGGCCCGGGATGTTCCTTTTGTGTGTGGTGCTTCCGTCGTCAGCCGCCGCCGGCGCGCATCATGTGTTTGGCAAGCTCGGCCTGGAACGCGGCGGCTTCTTCCTCCGTACAGCCGGAGCACACGCACTCCACATGGGTCATCGGCAGGTTGAGCGAGCCCAGCTTGCGGTCGCCTTCATAGGCCAGCGAGATGACGAACGTCTTGTCGCCGTCATGCACGGTGATTTCGTCGCCCTTGACCGTAAAATCGCGGTGTCCAAGCGCCGAGATCATCTCCCGGAGACATTCATCCAACGTGCCTTGAATATCGTGGGTCTGCGTGAACGCCATCCTTGCTCCTCCTCAATCAACGTCTCGTTGGCCCCATTCAAGAGAGCAGGCTTGAGCCTAGAGCAGATCCCGTCCGGAAGAAATCGCTTTGCGAAACATTGAGAGCTGCGAGTCCTGGCTTTCTTCTCAATACGAGCCGAGGCGGTACGCCCTCACCCTCCCACCGCTTTGCGGCGGGCCCCTCCCTCTCCCGCAAGCGGGCGAGGGGAAGTATGGCCAGCACCACGCCCCTCGCCCCTACGTCAGTGGGGGAGAGGGTTGCGCAGGCTTGGGATCGTAAGATCCCTAGCCGAAGCTGGGTGAGGGGGTTGGCGAAGCAGGCCTCAAACCCGGATATCCAGCGCCTCGGCCATGGAGCGTTTGTCGTCCGGGCGGCCGCGCAGGTGGCCTGAGAGCTTGTGCTCGACGGTCTTGAAGACCCACAGGATGCCGTAGGTGACGACCAGATACATGATGCCGGCGGTGATATAGATCTCGTAGACGTCGAAGGTCCGCGCCACGATCACGCGCGCGACGCCGGTCAGGTCCATCAACGTGATGATCGAGACCAGCGAGGTCGACTGGAACAGGAAGACGACCTCGTTCGAATAGGCCGGCAGCGCCAGGCGCAGCGCCTTGGGCAGGATGATGCGCCGGTAGAGAAGCCAGCCCGACATGCCGCATGCCTTGGCCGCCTCGACCTCGCCGTGGGGCACCGCGCGGATCGCGCCGCGGAAGATCTCCGCCGTGTAGGCCGCGGTGTTGAGCGTCAATGTCAGGAGCGCGCAGAAATAGGCCTCGCGGAACAGCGTCCACAGGCCCATGTCCTGGAAGAACGGGCGGAACTGGCCGCTGCCGTAATAGATCAGGAAGATCTGCACCAAAAGCGGCGTGCCGCGGAAGAAGAAGATATAGCCGTAGACCGGCGTCCACATCAGCGGGTTGTGCGAGACGCGCAGCATGGCAAGCGGCACCGCCAGCACGAAACCGAGGAACAGCGCGATCGCCGTGATCTGGACCGTCAGGCCCAGCCCGCCGAAAAGCGCGGGGATGCTGTCGATGATGACCTGAACGTCCATCGTCTCAGGCCCGCCTGACGCCGCGGTTGGCCCAGGCCTCGATACGCTGCTGGGCCAGCATGGAGATGACCGTGATGCCGAGATACATCAGCGAGGCCGCGAAGTAGAACGAGAACGGCAGCCTGGTCGCGCCGACCGCGATGAAGGTCATGCGCATGAGCTCGTCGAGCTGGATGACCGAGACCAGCGCCGTCGCCTTGATCAGCACCATCCAGACATTACCCAGGCCCGGCAGCGCGAAACGCCAGATCTGCGGCAGCAGGATGCGCCGGAAGGTCAGCATCTTGTGCATGCCCATGGCGTGGGCGGCCTCGATCTGGCCCTTGTCGATCGCCTGGAAGGCGCCGCGGAACACCTCGGTCGCGAAGGCGCCATAGATGAACCCCAGCGTCAGCACGCCGGCGACGAACGGGTTGAAGTCGATGATGATGTCGTGGCCGATCCGGTCCGCCAGACCCTGCACCAGGGTCGGCGTGCCGTAGAAGATGACGAGCAGCAGGATCAGCTCGGGAATGCCGCGGATGACCGTGGTGTAGGTGTTGGCGGCCAGGTTCGCGCCGCGGTTCTTGGCGAGTTTGCCCCAGGCGCCGAAAAGACCCATGACGATGGCCAGGACCAGCGCGCACACGCCGATCAGAAGGGTCATCTGCAGACCCTCCCACAGCATCCAGCCATACCCTTTCAGGTCGAACAGTCCGGCCACGCGGAACCCCGGCGGTGGGTTAAGGTTCGGTTGCGGGCCGCGAAACCCGCCCGCCCGGTCCGGTCGGAACGGACGGGCGGGTTCGCTATGCCCTCAGGCTCACGCCATACGGTCAGTTGCCGTAGACGTTGAAGTCGAAGTACTTGTCCTGAATGGCCTGATAGGTGCCGTCGGCGCGGATCTGCTCGATCGCGGCGTTGAAGCCGTCGACCAGATCCTGCTCGCCCTTGCGGATGGCGATGCCGGCGCCGTCACCGTGCCAGCGCGGATCGTCATAGTCAGGCCCGACAAACTCGAAGCCGGCGCCGTCATCGGTCACCAGGAAACCTTCCTTCAGCGCGACGGAGTCGGCCATCACCAGATCGACGCGGCCGTTGGCCAGGTCAAGATTGGCTTCATCCTGGGTGGCGTAGACCACGACCTCGACATCCGGGAAATTGTCGCGGATGAAGTTCTCGTGGATGGTCGCGCGCTGCACGCCGACCTTCATGCCCGACAGGATGTCGTTCGCCGCGGCGACGTCTTCGGGGATCGTCAGATCCACGCCCTTGTCCTTGATGAACTTAGCGGGCGTCGAATAGTACTTGTTGGTGAAGTCGACGACCTCGGCGCGCTCGGCCGTGATCGACATCGACGCGATAATGGCGTCGTACTTCTCGGCCAAGAGGCCCGGAATGATGCCGTCCCAGTCCTGCACGACAAACTCGCACTCATAACCGGCGGCGTCGCACAGCGCGTTGGCGATATCGACATCGAAGCCGACGAGTTCGCCGTTCTCATCGATATAGTTGAACGGGGGATAAGCGCCCTCCGTGCCGATGCGCACGACGTCCTGCGCCTGTGCGGCACTGGCCGCAAACCCGAATGCAGCGGCGAACACCGCCGCTTTGAAGAGAGATTTCATGGATATCCTCCTTTTCCTCTCAACCACTTTCCTTGTGAAAAGTGCCCCCTGAAAACCCGGCTCAAAGACTGCTCGCCAGGAACTGCCGGAACCGTTCCGATTTCTGACCCTCGAAGATCTCCTCGGGCGGACCGTGCTCTTCGACCCGGCCCTCGTGCAGGAAGATCACTTCCGACGACACCTCGCGCGCGAAACCCATTTCGTGGGTGACGACGACCATGGTGCGCCCCTCCTCTGCCAGTTGGCGCATGACGCCCAAGACTTCGCCGACCAGTTCGGGATCAAGCGCCGATGTCGGCTCGTCGAACAGCAACACGTCGGGATCGACGGCAAGCGCGCGCGCGATCGCCGCGCGCTGCTGCTGGCCGCCGGAAAGATGGGCGGGGTAATAGTCGAACTTGTCGGCCAGGCCGACCTTGGCCAGGATCGCCTTGGCCTGCTCCTCGGCCTCGTGTTTCGGCCGCTTCAGAACGTGCACCGGCGCCTCCATGACGTTCTGCAACACCGTCATGTGGGACCACAGATTAAACTGCTGGAACACCATGCCCAGCTTGGCGCGGATGCGGTCGACTTGTTTGCTGTCTTCCGGCACCGGTGCGCCATGCCGGTTCGTTGTCATGCGGATGAGCTCGCCGGCGACATAGACCTCGCCGGCATTGGGTACCTCGAGCAGGTTGATGCAGCGCAGGAACGTGCTCTTGCCGGAGCCGCTCGAGCCGATCATCGCAATGACGTCGCCCTCGTGTGCCGTCATCGACACACCCTTAAGGACTTCCAAAGCGCCGAAACTCTTATGCAGGTCGTTGACGACGAGTGCCGCCTCGGCCATGCGTTCCTCCCGAACTCACCCCTTTTATCGCCGGTAGGACCGACGGATCTTGTTGTTGGCCTCAGTCAAACCACGAATGGGCGGGCATGGCAAGCACGTTGGATTGTCCTGTCGTTGAGACTTACAAGCCTTCTAAAATGCGCTAGCGCATTCTCCGTTCTCGCGGAATCGGTGCCGGCCCACTCCCCCTCCCGGCCACCCATGGCAGCATCCTCGGGGTGGCCTCGGCGAAAACGCCTCTCGGCGTTTTGCCCCGGAGGAGGGGGAGTGGGCCGGTGATGATGTTTGAGCAGAAAATGCGCTAGCGGCAGCGCTTGGGTCCTTTAGGCTGGCCCCGCCGATCCGAACGTTCGGATGTCTGTTGCTGCAAACTGGAGTTGCCCGAATGACCGGCCGAAACGTCCTGATCTTGATGTCCGACGAACACCTGCGCGAAGCCGCCGGGTGCTACGGCGGTCAGGTGTTGACGCCCAATCTGGACAAGCTGGCGGCCAAGGGGACGCGGTTTACACGGGCGGTGACACCGTCGCCGATCTGCGTGCCCGCCCGCGCCTCGCTCGCCACCGGCCGCTACGTGCACGACATCGGCTTCTGGTCGAACGCCCAGCCCTATGACGGCAGCGTGAAGGGCTGGGGCCACCGCTTGATCGACGAAGGCCACCGCGTCGTCTCGATCGGCAAACTGCATTACCGCAGCACCGACGACGACAACGGCTTCGACGAAGAGATCATCCCGCTGCATGTAAGGAACGGCATCGGCTGGGTACGCGGTTTGTTGGGCCGCGACGGCTCGGCATGGAACAACGCCGCCCACTTCGCCGAGGAGATCGGCCCGGGCCTGTGCGACTATAACCGCTACGACATGCGTGTCGGCGAGGAGACCTGCCGCTGGCTGCGCGACGAAGCGCCGAAGACCGGCGACAAGCCGTGGGTGCTCTATGCCTCGTTCGTCACGCCGCACTATCCGCTGATCGTGCCGCAGGAGTTTTACGATCTCTATCCGCTCGACCGCGTCGATCCGCCGCGACTGAACGCGCCGGACGAACGGCCGCGACATCCGGTCGTGCAGGCGATGCACCGCTTCATGAACTACGACGACTTCTTCGACGACCACACGCGCCTGGTCGCCAAGGCGAGCTATCTGGGTCTTTGTTCCTTCCTTGACGATCAGATCGGCAAGGTCTTGGCCGCGCTCGAAGCCTCGGGCCAGGCCGACAACACGCTCATTTTGTATTCCAGCGATCACGGCGAACTGGCCGGCAACCACGGCCTGTGGACGAAATGCGTGATGTATGAGGAAGCCGCGGCGATCCCCATGCTCGCCACCGGACCCGGCATTCCCGAGGGCCGGATCTCAGACGATCCGGTCTCATTGATCGACGTCCACCAGACGGTGCTGGAAGCGACCGGACTGGGCCTCTCCGACGACGACGCCAACCTGCCGGGACGCTCGTTGATCGGCATCGCCAACGGCGAGCGGCATGGCCGCACGCTGCTCAGCGAGTATCACGACGGCGGCTCCATCACCGGCATGTTCATGATCCGCATGGGCCGTTGGAAATACACGGCCTATCCCGGCTACGCGCCCGAGCTCTACGATCTCGAGGCCGATCCGTTCGAGGCCAACGATTTGGGCGAAAGCCCCGAACACCAGGCGATACGCGCCCAGTGCGACGTGGCGCTCAGGACCGTCGTCGACCCCGACGACGCCAACCGCCGCGCGTTCGCCGACCAGGCACAGCGCATCGCGGAACTGGGCGGACGCGAAGGCATCTTGGCCACCGAGGACTTCGACCAGTCGCCGGTGCCTCTGTGAGTTCAGTCTTCAGACCGTTCGGCCTGTCACTTGCCCTTATCCTCTGTCTGTCGGCACAGGCATTCGCCGACGAGCCGATCACCTGGGCGACCGACGGTCTCTACGCCCCCTTCAGCACGACTGATGCCGCCGGTGAACCCGCCGGTCTAGACCGCGACGTCGCGGCTGCGGTCTGCGATATCCTCGACCGCCCCTGCGCGTTTCTTGTTGTGCCGTGGGACGAGCTTTATGCCGGCCTGAACGATGACCGCTTCGACGTTCTCTATTCCGGCATGTCGTCCTGGACCGTCAGCGCCGAAGGCGCGGTGCCCAGCGCGACCTATTTCTCGACGGCCGGGCGGTTCGTCACCGAACGCGGCCGTCTCGAACGGGTCGACATCATGGCGCCGGATACGGTGATCGGCGTATTGGCCGGTACGCCGCACGCGCGTTACCTGGAAACTACGATCGGCACAACGGGCCGTTTGCGGCGTTATGCGGATGAAGAGGAGATGTATTTCGGCCTTCTGGCCGGCGCCGCGGACGTCGTGTTCGGCGACGGCCTGCTGCTCTATGGCGATCTCGTCCAGCCATCCCGCGGCCTTTCGGTCGACTTCGTGCCGCCCGCCATTAGCGACGACGACTATTTCGACGGCGGCCTGGTCTTCGCGTTGCGTCCCGGCGACACACTCGATGGCGACATCGCACGCGCGCTCCGGACGCTACGTGACGACGGCCGGCTCGACGCCATCATCGAACGCCATTTGCCGGGCTACACGCTGCCTTGATGTCGTCGCGGACATCACTTATACAGACGCCATGATAACGCGCACTCATTAAGAACAGTCGGCCACACGGCCGACTTGGCCTGACCGAACGGTCAGCCGCTGCTGCGCGTCTGCATTCAGACTTCCCGACATTCCTGATCGTCCGAGGGCGCGCATCCCCGCAACCGGGGCACCGTGCGCGCATAACAGACCCCATCGCGCGTCCATCGCCCCCGCACATCACCAAACGGATTGGCCGGGTTCATGAACGTTATGGCGTACTTGTTTGGGCTGAGAGCACAATCTCTCTCACCATGGCGGCGCGAGATCGGCGCGACGATTCCGCTCGCCATCCCGCTTGCCCTGACCGAGCTGGCCTACATATCGATCATGACGACGGACGTCATCATGATGGGTTGGCTGGGATCCGACATGCTGGCCGCCGGTTCGCTGGCGATGCGCCTGAACTTTTTCTTCGTGATGATCCCGTTCGGCGTGTTGGGCGCCGTCGCGCCGATCATCGCGCAGCATCTGGGCGCCAGGCGCTTTCGCATGGTCCGGCGCGCCGTGCGCCAAGGTTTGTGGCTGGCCGTCATCACGTCGTTGCCCTGCCTTATCGTCAGTTGGAACGCCGAAGCGATCCTGGTGCTGCTGGGCCAAGATCCGGTGCTGGCCAAAGCAGGCCAGTCATACCTGCGCTACATGATCATCGGCCTGATCCCGGCAATGTGGATGTATGTCCTTGCCGAGTTCCTGGCCGCGCACGCCAGACCGCGCCCGGCCCTTGTCGTCACCGTTCTGGCCATCGGTCTTAACGCGCTCGCCAACTATGTGCTGATGTTCGGCGCCTTCGGCTTTCCGGCACTGGGACTGGACGGCGCGGGCATCTCGACCGCGGTGGTCGACATCTTCATGTTCGCAGCCCTGCTCTTCTACGTGCTTCAAGACAGGCGCCTGCGCCGCTACCGCATTCTGGGACGACTTTGGCGCGCCGATATCGAGCAAATGATCGAGATGGTGCGCGTCGGCTTTCCGATCGCACTTACCAACATGTCCGAAGACGGCATGTACCTGGTCATGACATTGCTGATGGGCTTGCTGGGCACGGCAGCCCTGGCCGCGCACACGGTCGCCGGTCAATCGTGCGCGATCTTCTTTATGGTGTCCGGCGGCCTGACCCTGGCGGCAACCGTGCGCGTCGGCCGCGCCACGGGCGCCGGCCATCACGTCGACGCCCGGCGCGCCGGTTGGACAGCCATCGGTCTGGCGACGTGTTTCGCCATCGTTCCCGCCATGCTGTTTTGGTTCCACGGCGACCTGGTGATCGGCATCTTCCTCGATCCCTCGCTGCCGGAAAACGCCGAGGCTGTCGCCCTGGCCATCTCGCTGCTGGCCATTGCCGCGGTGTTCCAACTGGCCGACGGCATGCAGGTTACCGCGATGGGCGCGCTGCGCGGCCTGAAGGACACGCGCGGTCCGATGCTGGTGACGCTGATCGTCTATTGGGGTTTGGCGGTGCCGGTAAGCCTGCTGCTGGTCCTGGTCTTCGAACAGAGAAGTGAAGCGATCTGGACATGCCTGGCGGCCGCGTTTTGTCTTGTCGCCGCGCTGCTGGTGCGCCGCTTTCATAAACAAACCCGGCAGGCGCGATGAGGTGATCAGTCCAGCAGCAGGTTCTCGCGTTGATCGGCCAGCGGCTCGGCACCGGCAACCTGACAGATGCACTGCCCCTCGACGACATAGTGGTTGTCGGCGAGTTCATAGACCAGGCCGTCGGTCGGACTTGTCACCGCATGTCGCGCGGCCGACGCCGCTTCCGCCATCGGGTCGACGATCTCGGCAACAACGTCGCCTTCGCGCACGTGGGCGCCCAGCCCGGTCTTGAAGCTCACGACGCCTGTCGCCGGCGCCATGACGAAACCGACGCCCGCCAACGGCGTGGGATCGCATTGGGGCTCCGGCAACGGACCGGGATCGCCGCTAACGACGGAACGCCGCTGCAAAAACCTGATCAGGTTCGCCGCGTCGCCGGCGGCGGTCTCGTCGTCGACATCGGCGAAGCCACGCAGTTCGACCGTTGCGGAGAGACATGCAAGCGGCACCGGCCGGTCGGGATGGTGCGCGGCGAGCTGCCGCCAGAAATTGGCGACCGCGTGGTCGAAGGCGACGCCGCTGCCGGTCTCCTCCTCCAGCAATGTCGCCTCGCTGCCCAAGTCGGCATGCAGGTCGGCGGCATCGGGCCACGACGCCGCATTGATGAAGAGATGCAGCAGCGCGTTCGACGCGCAATGCAGATCGAGCACGATGTCGGCATCGATCGCGAGACCCAGCAATGTCTTTTTCAACATCGGCGACGGCTGCGCGGCGGGCGTTGCTGCGACCGCGTCGATCGCGGCGCGGCGAATGGCCGCGACATTGCGTACGGGATCGTCGCCGAGCTCTCCGGCAACCGCGGCCTCGACGGTGTCGGTGACATCGGGAAAACCGCGGTTGAAGTTGACGCCGGAATCCAAATCGTAGCGGCCGAGATGGCGGCGCTGCATCCGTTGGGCGAGGCCGATGGGATTGGCGGCCGGCACCACGATCACCTCACCCTTTATCGCCCCCTTGGCGTCGGCGTCTTCCAGCAGCGCCAGCACGTGGTGGGCAACCAGAAGGGCCGGTATCTCGCCGGCATGGATCGCCGCCTGGATGTAGACCTTGGGCCGGGCACCGGTCTCGCCGAAACGATGCACGGTCAGGACCTGATCGGATCCCAGCGAGGAAACCGGCAGCGGCAGGCGTTCGACGACATGACTCATCGCGGGAGATCCGAATCGGGACGGCGGATGGCTGCGCAAGATGGCACAAGACCGTTTCGGAATCAGCCATTCCGAAACGGTCTTGTCGACCCCAGGACGCTAAGCTGCGCGTGTCGTCGGATAGGGGTAAAACCTCAGGTGCGCCGGTGGCGCGTCAGCTAGAACAAGCTGATAAGAAAGTCTCCGATCTCGTCGGTCGCGTCGTCGCCGGAAGCAGGCGCGGTCTGGACGGGATCGGGTTCCGGCTCGGCGGCCGGCATGTAGATCCAGTGATCGACCTGATTGAGCGCATAGATCGGACGGTAGTCTTCGTCCATGTCGAACTCGACCTCGGTGCTCAGATTATCGAGCACCTTCGCGTGACCGTCCTGCTGCACTTCCAGCACCGCGTGGTGGATTCCCCGGCTTTCGTCCAGCAGCACGATCAGGCGCATGTCCTGTTCGGCGAAACCCAGCAGCCGCAGCGCCGCGTACTTGGCGATCGCATAGTCCTCGCAATCGCCGGAACCGGCGGCGAAGGACAGCGGCGACTGCCAGACATCCTCGATACCGAAAATGGTGTCGTCGTTCATATAGGGCAGACGGTTGAAGTGGTTGTTCACCGCCTCCAACTGCTGGTCGCGCGGCAGATCGTCAACCGAGCCGAGGAAGGCGACGAACGCCGCAACGGACGAGCGGTCGCACGAACCGTCCTGACGGCAGGCCTCGATCGTGGCCTCGTCCCGGTCGATCAGCGTGGTCAGATGGCTCCAGGCTGGAATCTTCAGTGCTTCGCCGACGCTGACGTCGACAAGCTGGCTATTGTCGCTGGCAAAGGCGTTACCCGTCAGCGCGAGTAGCGCAATTCCCGTCCCCAAAACCTTACGAAGAAACCGGCCCCGTGTCCCAGATCGATACAGCTTCATCTCCGCGGTCACCAAGTGGTTAGTAACACTTTGGGAGTAGTGTATCGATACCTCTAAAGAGTTATGTGACTGCTATCACAATGAGATACTTATACTTCTTTAGAGGGAGTAACAGGTGGGATTCTAGAACTTAGCCTTCATTGGCATCACCAGCCCCGCGCGATCGCTCGCGCGCTAGACGTTGCGCCACCATGCCACCGAGCCCGACCGTTTCGCCCGCTCTTCGTCATAGCGCAGGTAAGGCACCAGCTTGCCGAGCCAGGCCAGGACGCCGTGCTCGTTCATCCAATTGGCATAGGCGACGTATTCGGGATAGTTGGAGAGGTGGTTCTCCTCGGTGCGCGCACGCCAGTAATAGATCAGATTGACACCGACCAGCATGGCGCAAAGTTTGGCCGCCAGCACGATGTCGTCGCCCGGAATGAACGGCACCGAAATCATCCACCATGTGATGTTCTTCGCGACATATGCCGGATGTTTGGTCAGCCGGTAGACACCGGAGGTCGACAGACCGCGATAGGTCAGGTTGGAAAACCGGAAACCCAGCGACACCGACGCCAAGGTGTAGATCACGATGAAGCCGATGATGATCACCGCCCACAGGGCATAGAGCGCCGGTTCGGACTGCAGCCAATGTCCCCAGTAGAAGCCGTTGTTGTAGTGCAGGTACTGATCGAACACGACGAAGACGAAAGGTTTGTAGCAGACCAGGCAGACCAGCCAGCCGAACAACGTCGGCTCCGCTGAGCGGATCTCCGAATTGGTCAGCTTCAGCGTCATGATGTAGCCGCAGGTCGCGAAAACCAGATCGATGCCGTAGAGCAGCGAAAACATGAACTCGTAGATGGTCGAGGTCGACTCGTTCACCGTCCCCGACAAATCGACCAGGCTGGCGTAGTTGAAGCCGATCAGGTTTTCGACCTCGAGCGCCAGGTAACAGAACATCAGCGGCAGGAAGAACAGCTTGATCATCCAGACGCGGACCAGCTCCTTGACGTACGCCATGTCGTAGGTGAACCGCCGGTCGTTGGTCATGTAGCGCAGCAACAGCCGGCCCATGTGGTAGTAGCCGTCCTCCGGCTCCTCCATCAGGCGGTCGACATACCAGAAATAGACGAAGGTCAGCGCCAGAATGACCGGCAGGAACAGGAGCGCGGCGTCAAAGAAGCGGCTGTAGAAACCGTCATACTCGGGAAACGTCGAATAACCGATCGAGCCGAAACCCAGGATCGCCAACAGTGCAAGAAACTTGATCGCGACCCGACCCAGATTGGCCCGGCCGTCGACGCGCGCGGTTCGGTGGCGCCGGAACACAAACACGTCGATAGCGACCACCGTCAGGATGCCGCTGGCAATGGCGATCAGGCACATCACCGTGATGTTGTCGATCGGCATGCCGGTCAACTGACGCAGCCAGAAGGTGAGCGCGATAACGGCCTCCATGTTGAAGGCCATCAGCACCAGCACGCCGACAAACACCACCAGGCCGCAGACGTTCGTGGTGAAGTCGATCTCGCTTTTCGGGCATTTCGAGACCGGAACGGCGGCCTGGGAAACGGTTGTCTTCATAGAGTTTGTCGCGCTTCGGTCATGGCAATCACCCGTCCGGTCACGCCAGACCGTCAGGTGACGGACGTCAGTCTAACGGGTGCAGTGTTCCCCAAACTGTGACCCGCATCAACAAAGCGCCGGGTCGGCCACACCGTCTGTTTCGGCCCGAAAACCCTGCATTCTCGTGGAAAAATGGACGGTACGCCTGCCCAAGGCCATGAATCGCCGATCATTTGATCGCACCGCGACAGCCCGGTACCGCACCCGTCAGGCCGCCACCACGAACAGCGGCGCGTAACGCCATGAATCGACAGCGGCCCATGCGCCTGTTTAGCGCATGGGCCACCCGTCGTTTACATCCATCCTGAGGTCTAGACTGCGACCGAGCAGGATGTGTTGGTCACCGGAGGTTTAGCGAAGCGTACCTTTGTCGTGGTCGTGGTCGCGGCCCTTGTCGCCCCAGCCCTCGCCGAAGCCTTCACCGAAGCCTTCACCGAAGCCTTCGCCGAAGTCGCCGCCCCAGTCGCCGCCACCCCAGTCGCCGCCGCCCCAGTCGCCGCCGCCCCAGTCGCCGCCGCCCCAGTCGCCGCCGCCGTAGCCGCTTGAACCGTGGCCGCTGGAGCCGTGGCCGCTGGAGCCGTGCCCGCTGGAGCCATGGCCGCTGGAGCCGTGGCCGCTGGAGCCGTGACCGCTGGAGCCGTGCCCGCTGGAGCCGTGACCGCTGGAGCCATGACCGCTGGAGCCACCGTTCGAACCGCCATTCGAGCCGCCGTTCGAACCACCATTCGAGCCGCCGTTCGAACCACCGTTCGAACCACCATTCGAGCCGCCGTTCGAACCACCATTCGAGCCGCCGTTCGAACCACCATTCGAACCACCATTCGAGCCGCCGTTCGAACCACCGTTCGAGCCGCCGTTCGAACCACCATTCGAACCACCGTTCGAACCACCGTTCGAGCCACCGTTCGAGCCGCCGTTCGAACCGCCATTCGAGCCGCCGTTCGAACCACCGTTCGAGCCGCCGTTCGAACCGCCGTTCGAACCACCATTCGAACCACCATTCGAGCCGCCGTTCGAACCGCCATTCGAACCGCCGTTCGAACCGCTGCTGCTACCACTGCCGCCGCTCGAGTTCGGATCGCGGTCCGGCCCGACGCGCGGCGTGTTGAACGGATCGCCGACCGGGTCCGGCGCGGCGGGTCCGGCTTCAGGCGCAATCTGCTGGAGCTGCAGGCTCAGTTCTTCCAGATATGCGATGCACTGACCGGCCTCGACCGCC